>JAJYVJ010000156.1 GCA_021792045.1 Thermoplasmata archaeon
TTGATTACAGTTATTTATTAAGAAAAAGCATTGTTGAAATATATTGACATTGATGAACATATCTCATTCGAGAAATCAAACGTTTTCAAAATTAAATGTGTCGATATCCTTGTCCTTCGACTTATATTCATCGCGGTTTATACGCCTGAAAAGCATTATCAGAAGCAATATTGTAGGTGCGGCTGGTATCCACATCATCAGTGGATAAACTATATTGTTGTTGGAGGGGCCGGAAAGGACTATCTCCACCGATTCAAATGTGCCAGCAATGGCAAGTTCGAGCACTATAAAGAGATACATGTAAAGTATCTTTCTGGCACGTTCGGCTAAAAACTTCCTTCCTTTGATCAGGGAGTAGAAATGATATACGCTGGTGCTGAAGGCTATGGCGTATGATGGGAGTTCTATCCACGTATCCGGCAAAAGGGCGAGAGAAAGGAATATCAAAATGCCAGAATGATACAGCGCATAACCTTCCGCTGCTATGACAAGTGATGTGGTAACCGTTGAAAGCGCGAAAAATATCCAACCGATAACAGGGATAAATTCGATAGTAGCTACCATCAGGTTATGTGGAAAGATTTCGAATATCATGCCAACTAGGCCCATGGAGTATATGGACTGTCTCTCAGTAGTTAGTGAACCGAGGAGAACACTGTTATGGAAATTAAGTGAAGATATACTGATGTAAAGTACTATCTCGACAATGAAGGTAACGAGAAAGACACGGCGAAGCATAAGAACACCATCCTTGTAAAAGAAGTCCTTCAAATTCATGCTTGTACATATTAATAACATATAATTAATACATTTCCTTCTAGAGAATTGAACACTACTGATGGCCAGATTATTTGGTAAACAGAATCGCCTCATGAATTATTATAACATGTCAAAATACCTCCACAATGCAAAATCTGCCCTATGTTGTGCTTACTGAAGTGCTGATGACGCCCTTTATTGTGTGGCTGATAGGCTTCATCATCAAAAATGCCCACACACTGACCAACAGGAATTATTCACTTGAACTTATCTTGTTGACAATGATGGGCAGCATGCTTGATGCCTTTGTATACTATATCGTCACGCCTCCCTCTTTTTTTAGCGTTGTTCTGGCAGTAAGTATCGCTATGCTAGCTATGACCGCAGTAATTGTTTACGCACTCTGGGAAATTACGATTAAACCTATAGCCAAGAATCTTAGTAGACCAAAGATAATAGCGTTCTCTCTTATTCTTGTCTGGAACGAGGTATCTATGGGTGTATTTCTCAGGGTTCTAGCCTTCCCGTTTTCTGGCACTGCCGATCTTGTTAATGTTTTATCTTATTTCGGGGATGCAATTACAAGTTATCTTTTCCTTGCGCCCATGATTGTGGAAATGCTTTTTTTCCTCATGTTTTCTCTTAATAAGGTGATCGAAAAAAGGGTTGCTTTCTCGATTTTTCTTATGCAGATCGCTGACCCGGCTATGTTAGGGAAATCCGCTGAATTAATTCCTCTATTGATAGCCTACTCAATAATCATGCTGTTTGTCATCATATTTGCCTTCGGCTATATGTACAGGAAAAGAGTATCGTTCAAAAAGAATGACTGGAAACTCTTCTCTCTGTTAATATTAATAATAATCATATCCGCCATCGGTTTAGTAATGCCAGCCATAGTAGTCAGGCCTTTCGGATTGTCATGGTTTGTCTTCGCTTTATCTATGATGGTATCCATGTTCATATATTTCGAGATTGTCTTGGGGCTGTTTTCGCTGCCTGCTGGACACCCGAAAAGAGGACAAAATGTAGATTCACTTATCTCTAACTGACATTTTTTCCTTTATCCAGTGCCTTACGTCGTAATAGAATATATTGTCATAGGGACACGCATTTACGCAATCGCCAATACCTATACATCTTCCATCTCTGTATTCACCTTTTGATATGAAGCTGCCAGGCTGACCATAGTTGCCAACTGGGCACGCCTGGGCGCAATCTTTAGTCTTACATGTGACGCATTGATTCGTATCCTTTACTTTGAGTCTGAAAAAGCCAAATTTTGATATGAAACGGTTGAAATTCCCCCAGTGGCAATATCCTGTATTGACACACCCGTACGAACCAACATATGGCATTGTTATGAAAACAACATACCATAGTATGTCGAAGTAGAATATGTAAAGGAAATATTCAGGGTCCACACCAAAAATATAGAGATTTATTTTGCCTATAGAATCCAGGTATGATACAACAGCAGTACTGATAATGGAAGCATATACGGCGAGGGAAACTACGCGATATATTCGGCTTCCAGTCTTATTGAATGATGTTACGGATTTTGCACCATTTGATGATCTGTTAAATTTCTTCATAGAATCATAGAACGTCCCCTGATACATCAAAGGGGCGGTGCAGAATACTGAGCACAACTGCCTGGAACCGAAAAGAAATGAAAGTATACCGCTGATGACATAAGTAAGAACCATTGGAAGGATCAGAAGCGGTGATACAGGCCCACCTGATCCAATTCCCATGCTCCAGCCCAGAAATGGATAATTGCTCACGGTGTTTGGTATTATGAAACTTGGTATCAGAACACTGTAGGTTGCATAGGCGACTATCAGAAGAGCTAATCTCACCCTGGTTTCCAGATCTCTTGTTACCTTGATCTTGAATACAACAAGGGAGCCCATTTCTATGCCCATCATGACAAGAAACCAAACAGATCCGGTTATTCCTCCTACAAACGCAACAAAGTCGTAAAGAAAGGCTGAAATAACGGTCTGAAAACTTCCAGAGAGTGTAGCAAGATTCAAACTGGAGATGAAGGAACTTCCAAAGAACTGCATGTCGAATGTCCCACCCATGAAAAATTCTGCTATGAAAACCGTAAGAAGAAATGAAAATGACCATCTCTTATCTGCCAGCCAGTACGTCTTGCTCCCTTTGTCGAAGTGGTCTTTCTCTGTTATACTACGCAGATATATGACCATCTCGAACACCAAACTGAGTGAAAACAGGTACAGGCTGCGATCTATCTGCCAAATGAAGATACCGGCCATCATCAGCAAATAGGCGCACATGAGAAGTATGACGTAGTTGGATTCAGCTCTCATAAGAGACTGTTTTCTATAGAGCGTTTCAAACATATATATGAAGAATGCCGTCATCACTGCTCCAGCCAGATAGATGGTAAATTCAGTCCATAAAGTGGCGTTTATTGCCGGTGGTGAAAGGAGCATTATCGCCGACTGGAAAACAAAAACTACGAAGATTGTCTTCCTCAGAGACTGTCTGGAAAACACAGCAGTCAGTACCATCTCGAGGGACATTGGAAAGATGAACCAGTAGCTTGAAACGGAGGAGGCAATAAATCCGACTGTTTGAGATGTGAGCAAATGAATGGCACCCGGATTAAGGATTACCCTGAAATCCATGCTCATCAACAACTCACTCAGTATTGCAAAAACTAGAACGTAATATCTCATGAACGAGGTGGGCCTTGGTGCATTGCTGGTCGAAACATCCCTGAAGAAAATAAGCAGGAATGGAATGATCTCTATGAACATAGCAAATACTGTTATTTCAGCTCCTGCGTATATTGTAATGGCTCCTGGAAAAATTAGGTACACGAGGACGCCTACAAACATTCCGTTCATCATTCCAACGAGAAGGTATACAACAAGCCGTTGCAAGGCATTTATGGCATTGCGAGTGTAGAATATTACGTACGCAAACGAAACGCCCATGAGGATCATAAAGATCCACAACATGTAGGTGAGTGCTGAAATACCCATTTCCGTTCCCCAAATTCAAACTTTGTTAATCTTGATTATGTAGCGATCGAATTACCAGAAAGAATAACAACGATCATTGAGTTCGTATCTCTAAGGATGCTTTTCTTCTACCGCGCGAGAACTTGCTATCTTACTTTTTCCGAGAGGATCATCCACAATGATGGTGAAAGCATGATTATCCCCTGCAAGAATTCCTTTGATGGTGCCACGGAGAAGATCGAGCTTTTCAGATTCGTCATCCGGAGTCACGAAAAGATCAAGTTTGTCCAGTATATCCTGTAAAACGCCCTCAACCGTGGTTATACTTCCCTGCGAATTCTCTCCAGGATCGATGGTTATGCCAAATT
>JAJYVJ010000157.1 GCA_021792045.1 Thermoplasmata archaeon
GTAACTACTTTATCATCCACGGCTTTTAAATCAAAGTAACAAAAGGAAAAAGGACTTGACAAGATTTCTTATGTTTAGCAAAATATAGAACCGAATTGGCAGAAGTAGGTATTTTGTAACTACTTGAAACCCAAATATACTGCTCCCAATACCTATTTCTGTACCTGAATCAAAGGTATAATAAATAAGAGAGAGTAAAAATAGCATTCCTAGATTTATCCAACCTGCGTTTGTGGTAAATATCGCATAAATTGCTCCATCAAAATCCAATTTGTAGGCAAAGAAGCATACTGGGATGAGCGTAGTTATACCTAATCCATAGACTACCAAAGAAGTAAGCGATAGCGGAATATATTGTTAGGCAAGATATGCTATGTACCTGTTCCCTATCTTAGCAAGCTTCTGATTCCCAATCCCCTAAGTGTTTTAACCTTTTCGACAAAAAAGACTCGCTTCTTCTTCTACTCTTTTCCTTTTCAAATTGTACCTTTGTGTAATCATATGTCCTTTCCAATGCAGTTCTTAATTCAGCCTTGCCTCCCATCTCTGTCGATGCAAATTTATCAGCCCTATACTCTTGCCAGACCAATTGGGCCTTAAGCATACCAAGAATTATGATAGATACGATGAGGAAAGAGACGATCAGTGTCTCTATAAAGGCGTTCAAACCGACGTTCAATATGAAAGATAAAGAAATTGCCAGAGACGCAATCGAAATGAGAAAGAGAATAGCTAGCAGACGAACAACCAAGTGATCCTTGTAAACATAGTGCCCAATCTCATGAAATATCAAGACCCTTCTTTCTTCTGGACTGAGATTGTAGAAAAAATCACCTAACACAAAAATTCTTGGAGACCTGCCTGCTATGGAAAAGACTGGCGACCTGGTCCTAAGAGAATGTCTATCCAACAACCTGTAGATTTCCATATCTTTTTTTAGGATCTTCTGACTATATTCAGAGTACTCACTTGTGAGAGCATCGTCCTTGAACGATCCATTTATTAGTTTTTCCGTACCACTGGTTCTCTTTTGCTTCGTTGTTTGAATTATATATACTTCAAATCCTACAGTCCCGGCTACTGTCAAGGGAAATACCTGACTATCAACCGCTGGGCTGAGGAAATATACCTCCAACCCAAGTACCACGGCAGATATCAAATTTAAGAAAATGACAAAATGAAATAGTCTTCGGAAAAGCGGCTTCCTTATTTTCGCCATAGCTAATAGATGTTAATGGATCACTTCAACTCTTTGGGGGTAAATAATAAACTACCTCTCCATTATAGCAAGTGAATACAGAGGAACTGTTCAAGAATATTCCAAGTTATAATATGATGCTATACGCATTCCCCCATCTTCAGAAGCTTCATCCAAATTACTTCAAAAGAATGAAGTAATATTTGACTAATTATAATATTTAACAAAATATATATTATAATATGGCATGATAACATGTTTTCTTAGATGCTTGTGAATAATGGATAAACTTGGTTGGGATATGGAATTTTATATAATCGCCCGAGCCGGGATTTGAACCCGGATCTGAGGCTCCGCAGGCCTTCAGGATATCCAAATTACCCCACTCGGGCATCGAACGGAAACTATTGACGGCATAATAATGTTCATATTTAATTGAAAATTACAAAGAGAATTTTAAGAAATAGACAGGTCTAACTGAAACTATTTTGTTTAATACGTGCAGAAAGACCAATGAAAATTAAAGAAAGATACATGGTATTTATTTGACGTGTTTGATGTATGAAAGCTCTTGATAAATTCAAAAAGACAAAAATAAAGAGGAGTTAAAATGGGCGTTCACAAGGTCTATTCTTACAGACAGGAAGAGGTTGAGATTCCAGATAATCCACAGAGAATTGTAAGCTTCAGTCCTTCGATAACGGAAATTCTTTTTGAACTGGGTCTTGCCGATCAGATTGTGGGCATTTCAGCTTTTTGTGTCAGGCCTCCTGAAACTGCGGGAAAGAGAAAGATAGGCTCATATGGTTTTGTAAGACACGAAATACTGGACGATATCAGGCCGGATCTTGTATTTACAATATCTGGCTATCAGGATAAGTTCACTGCTGAACTTGCGAAAAACTATCCTGTAGTATGTGTTGAGCTTCCTGTAAGCCTTGCAGGTATCATTGATCTCCCGGTCAAGATTGGCATAATTACTGGAAAGCGGGAAGAGGGCAGGAATCTTTCGTATAGACTCATGAAAAGTTTGCCGGCTCCGAGGAGGGAAATAGTGGGTTCATGCTATCTTGAGATAGACCTCGCGTCGCCAATCGCGTTTGGCGCCTTTAGTTACATCACGGATGCGCTCAGATACATGGGGCTCCAAAGCATATATTCCGAACAGAACAGGGAGTGGATATCATCGTCGTTGGACTTTGTGCATTCTGCAGATCCTGACATGATAATCTATGAGGCAAAGATGTTTTCGAAGTACACCGAACACGATCTGGAAGAAACCATTAAGAATAGAGGGTGGTCTGACTTGAAGGCAGTAAGTAACAAGATGGTCTTCAAGACGCCTGGCAACCTTGACTTTTTTGCCCATCATGGTCCATCGTTTGTCAGAGAGGTGATGCCATGGCTCGATGATAAGGTAAACAAGTTACAGGAATCCCTTCGGAAACAATGAATCGTAGATTTTTTCCGCTTTCTGAAGATCCTCCGGATCGTCTATATCAATCAGATACCTGCAGTCGCCAATATCTACGTATCTTGAATCATGGAAGTTGTCGGAAATCATCGATTTGGCACCTGCATCTCCAGTCATGCTCTGCATGAACTGGAAATATTTCGATTGAAAATAAGCCGGATTTCCATAACGCTTCTCACATTTTGTGTATACGATTCCTGCTTTTTCCCTCATAGCCTTTTGATAAAGGGAGCGGATATGAGACGCAGGAACAAATGGCTGGTCTGCAAGCATGATAATACATGAATCATGAGACCTGTTTATCCGTGATATTCCAGCACTTATCGAAGAAGATATTCCTTTTTCTGGAGAGGGATTCAGTATTTTGGTCACAAGGTGATCGTAGTACGAACTCAGGTTCATTTCCCTGGACATCACAACAAATACATCACCAACATCAGAAACTATTGCTGTATCAAGAGAATATTCTACCAGCTTTCTTCCCCTGAAGTACTGTTGCAGCTTGTTATCACCGAACCGTTTTGAAAGACCTGCAGCCAGAATCAGGACACAGTTTGCCGACAAGTTTCACCTGAAGGATTTCTTGTAATTCCCGATGATCTTCTCTACGTAGTCCCGTGCTGCCTTTTCTATAACTCTTTGGCCCATTGTAGCTGCATTCCCTGCTACGCTTACGTCCGCGTCATACGAGATTGTGCATCCTGTACCGGACTCGTCAAACTTTATGTACACCGTGAATGAAAGCGAGCTGTTAGAGCCAGTGCCGTTTCCGTTTATTTTCACATTTTCTTCATTGCTGTCATCAGAAATAAGTATTCTTGTCTTGAATTTCCCTTTTATAAAGGCAATTCCTGCCTTTATTGTTGCCTCTATTTCCTTTGGGTTTACGATCTGTGAATCAACTATGTCAGGAATATATGTGAGCAGATTTTCGGCTGACAGTATCTTTGCAGCTGCATCCTTCCTGCTGGATGTCACGTCAAAATTTCCATTCAGCTTCATGCTCCTATATTGCTTCCTGATATGAGAATTGATCCATTCGCGTGTGGAAATGATATTATCCATTATCCCCATTAGCGGATATGCAGGATCAGGATGTGTTCAGTTTTGCTGCTAAGCTGTCTGATTCAGGACAGCCTTTTGCGATTGCAACTGTAATCAGGGCAGAAGGCTCGACCCTTGCCAAACCCGGGTTCAAGGTTATACTTTCAAGGGAGGGCAGGCTGCTATTCGGTTCGCTTGGCGGTGCCTGCCCGGAAGGTGCAATAGCAGGGCCGGCAGCCGAATGCTTGAAGGATGGAAAAGCAAAGATCGTAAGAGTTCATC
>JAJYVJ010000158.1 GCA_021792045.1 Thermoplasmata archaeon
CGACATGAATCGAGAATGAATCATTTTTATAAGACAATGTGTGGAATAGACCAAGACGAGCAAGGAGGTATGAAAATTGATCCAGAGATTCAGCATTTTCAAAATTCACTTCTCCATCTGAAGAGGTCTCGAGAATAGTGTTAACGAACGAACTGACGGAAGCATCGGACGAAGTCATTATAGATTCTGGAATGATCTTCCTGCCCTCCCGATCCAGAGATATGTTTCTCACAAAATTTAAAATTGCCGTGCTATATATAAAAATCTCATCTTCCGTTGGTTTCTCAGTTATAACCGTCGGCCCGAACAGATGATTCACAAGGTTTGACAGGAACCTTTTACCAAGGTGAGACTTCAATGATAATTTATTACCATTGATTCTCCCGGAACGTAAGAATATTGCAAGAAAAACGGCTAGGTCAGGATTCATCCTTTTAGGGGTAGCGTCCCCCCCGTCGGTGGAAGAAAAATTGATAGTCTGGTCTTCTGCATCTATCGCTATTTTTCTAACAGACAAGATCCTGTCCCCTTCCTTGAGATCTTTGGCCATGATTTCAGATATGTTTGAATCGCTTCGAACTGAGAAAAGTTTGTGCACTGGAGTTATCCTCACTCTTCTTCCGGACCTTGTCTCGATAGATATCATAGAATCGCTCTTTCCGTGGTATATTATCGAAGAGTGGCTTTTAACTACGCGCGAATCCTTGAAGGAAAACAGGTCGACGCCTTCCGGTATATCTATGATTTTCTCGTTGCCAGGTATAATGCTACCGTCGTAATTCCTGAAAATTTCCTCTATTTTCCTGATACTACCGTCCTGCATGATGACCGGAGTGTCTCCAGAAACACATTTTCCGGAGCCAAATGGACCCGGCACTGCAACGGTTCCGCCTTTCGCCACAGGAAAGAATGTATCTATGACACGCTGCCCGGTCACAAGTGGAATTTCCGGGGGCAGCTTCCTCAGCACGCGCCTTGCAATCCTTACGGGCCATTCCTGTTTCATCTTTATTTCAAATTTGTCTTTACCACTAGTGATCTCTGCTACCGTATCGTTTATTGTCATCTCTCCTTCAGATATCTTTGTGATCTTGCCTGAAACGTTTGGGGGCACCATTATCTTGTGCTCTATTATACCTGTCTCCTGCACCGTTCCAATAATCTTTCCTGGAACAACCTCATCGCCCTTCTTTACTATTGGCTTGAAATCCCAAGTTTTGTTGGGATCGAGAGAAGGCGCGGTTATACCTCGCCCTATGAAATTTCCGCTCTTTTCCCTAATAACATCAAGAGGTCTCTGTATCCCATCGTAGATGGATTTCAAAAGTCCAGGACCGAGCTCAACAGAAAGTGGCCTGCCAGTGTTCTGCACATCCTCACCGGGACGTATGCCACTCGTATCTTCATACACCTGTATTGTAGATCGATTCCCAACAATTTTTATAATCTCCCCTACAAGTTTCAGCTTTCCAACACGTACGACATCGAACATCTTTGCATTCTCTACATCTTCGGCAATCACGACAGGTCCAGAAATTCTTACAATTATTCCCATTGTTTATCCCCTTATTTCAATTCCAAGCACGCGCTTGGCCAAATCCGATACGGATTCGATATCCTTTCCACCCGGCAAAGGTACGAAGACAACCAGCGGATCCGTGGACATATCAACCAAGCTTGCTGTCTTGCTGTCCAGATATTCCTTCAGGCTTTCGGAAGCCATGATCAATGAATACTTCTTTTCTTTAACTAGTTCCATAAGTTTGGAGGCCCCCTCTTCCTTATCTGCTATGAATGAACTGTTTATACCAAGGAGCCTGAAACCCAAGACAAGTTCTCTTTCGCCTATAACCGCAACACTACCTACCTTAAGATTTTTGGATTTATTTTTTGGCTCAACTGGATCAGACATAGATATTACCTCCCAGACTATGGTTTCTGGCGTACGAATTACCTGACAGATTATATGGTAATCGAAAACTAGCGCTATTAAACATCCGTTCGCCTAAAGATAAATTCATCTTTAAATTTTCATTAATCATACCTGGATTGTCTCCCTCTATGGCATTGCCATTCGGCTTATTGTTTTTTCATCAAGCGTATAGAACTTTCCCATTGCAATGGAGCGTATACGCTCACGCTCAAGTTCGGATTTTATTATGAAGGCAAAGGTAAATGATACAGATAGTGCCTGTTCGGAAAAGATGGATATATATTTCCTCAGCATCTGCACCCTAAGGCTAAATTCTATGTCTCCCAACTTAGTGCCAGATTCTAGAATTGACCCAGCAATCTCCTGATTGCCTGTGATCATTGAAACAGCCTGCTTGATATTTCCGGTACGATGAGCATCCTGAAGCTTTGAAATAGGAACTGTCCCGTATGGGATAAGTGATTCCTTGATTCTATCAAATTCGACATTCAACGATATTGCCTTGAGGATAATCATCGCATTTCGCAGATCTACCGTATCCGAAAAAAAGGATCTAACCGGTCCCTCGTCTCCGTTGAAAAACTTCAACGATTCGAAAATATGGACATAGTAATAATTGTCCAGGGCAAAAAGGAGTATCCCAACGTCCCCCGATTTCCTGTACCTTTCCATGTATTGGAGCATAAACTGACCATATCCAAAATTTGAAAGATAATTAACAATGTCTTCTATTGTATCCTTGGACAACATCACCTTAAAATCATCATGCGTAAGATTTCCCCCGAACAACCCGAGAGGAATATCGCGGAAACTTATCAGAAAATTCTCGGTGTCCTTTATTCCATAGCCCATATATTTTGCAGATATTATTGCCTTAATGTTCTCGACATCCCACTTTGAAAGGTAGGATCTTATTATGTCTCTTGCAGGCGTAGGGGCAGCAAACAGTGCAATCCTGTTTCTCATTATAAGCCGGTGATTCAGTGAGAGCTCAATGAGATCAAGACCCTTGTTGATCGCCGAGAATATATCCATATCGCTTCTGTAGAGTGTGGAATAGAGCTTTGTTGACAGATCTTCGACATTCTTTGCCTGAAGCAAGTCCTTGAATGTTTCATCACCCAGGAATTCAGAACTGTATGCCCTTATCCTTCCATAGGCCCCGGTGTACGAAGCGTTCAAATTAATCACCTATGTGATCCGAAATCTTTGCAGCGATGGAATCTGAGATGCTTGCAAAAACTGTTGGAAAAGAGAGATCGAGCTCCATAGATCCATCTTTTGAGTGTGATATGATTCCTCCTTGCAGATCATCCTTCACGTAGTTGAAATGTAGTTTCGTTCTATTCTTCACAAGAGTAGCGTTCTTTTTGGATATTGTTAAAACACAGTCCTGACCAAGTGATTCAATTGCAATCCCAACCATTTTATTAAGGATCTCAGAGTATTCCTTCTTTATATCAACAAGATTAAAGAAGTACATCTGGGCTCTTGCCACCGCCTCATCTACAAGATCACTTTTCTTTGTCCTTACTATTTTGAAGCTGTCCATCTCAGCTGAACTGAGTATCGATCGTTCTACGACCCTCTTCTCGTCTGCAAATTTCTTCTCATACTCTTCCGTGAGAGCAGCTATCTTCTGGTCATGCCTCTTTTTTAGGACACTAAACTGATCCTCATAATATCGGATTATTTTTTCACGTTCTTCCAGGCCCTTCTGTTCAACGTCCTTCAGGATTTCTTCCAGTGCCATAATAACCTTAAAGGATGTTCTTGAGGAGTATAAAACCTAGAGCAAACCCAATTACCCATAGCGTCTCAGGAATAACGAAGAAGAATATAACCTGACCAAATTTTTCAGGTTTCTCAGCTATTATTCCCATTCCTGCTGCACCTATTCCTTGCTGAGCCATACCAGTACCTATAAGACCACCAGCAATAGCAATAGCAGCAGCTATCGCGAATAGAGCAGGTTCATAATTAACAACCATAAAATACTTTCACCGAGTGGAATATGACTATAGGATATATAAAACTCGATGTTAATTT
>JAJYVJ010000159.1 GCA_021792045.1 Thermoplasmata archaeon
CCAAGATATTCTTAGGGCGTAATACATTCGATCTGCCGCACTGGAAAGAATATCACGGAGGGACCAGAGGAAAATTATGGACAGGAAACATAGACACTGGTTTCAGCAAGATCATCGATCTTAACAACCATATATCTTCACCAATTCTTTTCCGCGACAGAATATACTTTGTTTCTGATTTGGAAGGATCAGGGCAGATATTTTCTACAGACCTGGAAGGCAAGGACCTTAAGAAACACACGGATTTTGACGACTACTATCCGAGACACATGAACACAGATGGAAAAAACATAGTTTTCTCAAAAGGAGGGAAAATATATTTCTTCTACCCTGAAAACGATACTGTGAAAGAAATTGAAATAGGTTCTGTATACGAAACTGGTGACGCCTTATTCAGCACTCCTTCGAAGTATCTTGAAGATTATCATATTGCAAACGATGATGTTTTCCTCTTCGTTTCCCGGGGCCAGTGTTTTCTCAGTGACGTTTACCTGAATTACAAGTTGAAGATTCCTGAGACTTTGAGAATAAGGAAGGCAAGATTTGCGGGAAAGAATATTCTCTACGTTTTTGGAACTATCGATGGCGACGTATTGAAACTTTATGATAAAGACACAGACAGGACGGAATCTATTCCTTATGATTTTGGCAACATATTTTCCCTCAAGACTTCTATCGACGGGAGATATGCTGTCATTGGCAATGATAGATTTGAAATTCTTCTGGTCGATCTAAAGGATAAGACGGTAAAGATAATAGACAAGAGTCAAGAGGAGATGATCCTTGACTTTGTTATCTCCCAGAACTCTAGGTTCGTAGCGTACAGTTTTCCTGTCAAGGCCACTTTTCTGGGAAGCTATTCTCAAAGGATTATAAGATTATATGATTCAGAGACTGGGAAAGCTTATGATATGACATCAAGGAACTCCAATGACTATTCACCCGCATTCGATCCAAAGACACGATATCTCTTCTATCTCTCGACAAGAAGCCTTGATCCAGATGCTGATAAATTAATTTTTAATTTCAGCTACAGCAGCATATCTAAGCCATTTGTCATACCGCTGAGGTTAAACGACACAAATCCTGCACGAACAGTAGCAGAGAAGTTTATAGGAGAACCCGGAGAGTACGATCTGGAAAATGCTATCCTGAGGTCCTCATTCATAGACGTAGAAAGAGCAGACTACAGATCCATTATTCCAACAGACAAAGGTGTTTATCTTTTTAAAGTCCCACCTCATGGTGAATTCTCAGCTTATTACAGTGGAACACCTGAAAAAGGAATTCTTCAGAAATATGACTTTAAAGAAAAGAAGCCAAAGGATATTAAAAAAGATGTGGTGGATTTCAGGTTTTCCAATGATCTCAAAAAGATGCTCTTTCGCAAGGAGGATTTAAAAATATGCTTGATCGATCTGGAAAAACCAGACGAGGAGATCAACATTGACATCGATCGTTTGAAGCTCAGATCTTCTAAAACGGATGAATTCGGACAGATGTATGATGAAGCATGGAAATTAGCAAGAGACAACTATTGGGATGAGAAAAAAGCAGTTGAAATATCCTCGGCTATCTACGATAGATACAAGAAGCTACTGCCTTATTGCCAGACAAGATTCGATCTCAGTTTTGTCATAACTGAGATGCAGGGTGAATTTAGGACTTCACATTCTTATGAGATGATAGGCCATGCTACAGACGTAGAAGCGTCAAAGATTGGAAAGCTAGCTGTGGATTTTTCCTATAATGATGGTGAATACTCTGTCAAGAAAATTTACTATGGCGATCCATCGAACGAAAACGAGAAATCGCCATTCCTCACTTCCAATATCCCCGTCGGGGAGGGCGATGTTATTCAGGAGATAGATGGGATAGAGCTAGGAGAGAAAACGACCGTCTTTGAGGCCTTGAACAACAAATCTGGAGTGTCCTTGAAGTTAAAGCTAAAGCGAAGGAATTCTGAAACGATTTCTTTGTATTCTAATGTATTAGATGATGATCGGTATATAAGGTACCGCTCATGGGTCGAACAGAACAGAAAATATGTGCATGAGAAATCAAACGGCAAGATCGGTTACGTGCACATCCCTGATATGGGAATGATGGGATTGAACGAATTTTACCGGCTGTATGTTACAGAACTTGCTTATGATGGGATGATAATAGACGTAAGGTATAATGGGGGAGGTTTCGTCTCACAGTTAATTCTGGAAAAGCTGCAGAATACAAGGTTGGGCTATGACAAGCCCAGAAGGGGGAGCCTCTATCCTTATCCTTCCAACTCCATCAACGGACCCATGATTGCAATCACAAATGAATACGCAGGCTCGGATGGCGATATATTCAGCTATTCTTTCAAAGCCCTTAAACTCGGTAAACTGATCGGCGTTAGAACGTGGGGTGGTGTAGTCGGGATCTCACCCAGGCGAAAGCTGATCGACGGTTCCGTGTTGACCCAGCCGGAGTACTCATTCTGGTTCAAGGAAACCGGATATGGCGTGGAAAATTACGGTGTTGATCCAGATGTCGAGGTGCAGTACAGCCCAATGGACTACTATAAGAACGTTGATCCTCAGCTCGACTACGCTCTGACTTCTATCGCGAAAGATGTTCCGAGTGTTAACGACCCTGTCGTTCCGGAGTAGATAAAATATTCCCGTTTACATGATTTGAGCATTTTACGGCTTGCTGTATGGCTGAACAATTCTCGGTTCAGCCTTGCGCTGGACGTTGAATCCGGGATTTCATCTTTCTGCTCTATGAAGAAAGGCTAAAGGACATATAAAAGAAGACCGGGAAAGAGCAATGTCGGGAAATTGATAATTTTCTTATAAGAAACTTGTCCCTTACTCATTGTCTTATCCCGATTGTATACCAGGACTGCAGATCCACTAAAAAAATTGGTACCCCATTCTTCATTATGATACAAAATAATACAGCAATAAAGCGCTTAAAAAATATAATCCGCTTATTCCGATATAGATTCCAGTCATTATAAGTTGCTGCTTGTTTATGTATCTTACGTCATTCTCATTAAGAGGGGCCCCATGCTCAAAAATCTTAAGTACGTATCCTTTTGCACCGAAATCATAAAATGCACCGAACATCGCAACAAAGAATCCGATTATAAATATTACCAACGGCATTGGTTCTTCCGATGAGGCTCCGCGATAATGAAGTAAGACTGCAGTGAGAAGCAACAGGAAAGCCAATAAAAGAAGGGGAGGAAGTGAAAGTTTCAGCTTTGCATAACGTGGTCCTTTGTTTTCATCTAAGGTATCTAAATTATCCATATCTTTCCTTAAGACAACTACTGCAAAGAACTTGAATCATCATCTATCCTATCATTCTTTGTGAGGGCTCCTTGATCAAAGTGACAAACATAGAATCTATCGCCACTTCCCTTAACCGGTGGAGGAGTATCACGGCAAATATCTTTACGGAATACGCATCTGTCAAAGAATCTGCATCCTTTAGGCAAATTAATGGAATTCCCGACTTCTCCAATAATATCTATGCTGGTTAGCTTAATCCTCGGATCTGGCTGGGGAATCGCGCTAATTAGAGCCTTCGTATATGGATGCATGGGGTTTGCTATGACATCTTCAGATGGCCCCATCTCCACGACGGCGCCGAGATACATCACAATAACACGGTCAGCCATGTAACGAGTTGAGGCAATGTCGTGAGAAATGTAAAGAATTGTGAGGTCAAACTCGTCCCTAATCTTCTTCAGCAGATTCATTATGTTAGCTCTTATAGAAACATCCAGCATAGAGATTGGCTCATCGGTTACAAGGAACTCTGGCCGGGTAACAAGCGACCTGGCTATGGAAACCCTCTGTCTTTCACCTCCTGAAAGTTCATGGGGATACCTATTCACGTAATTAGAAGCTGGTTTCAAATTCGCAGTCTCTAGAGCACTATAGACTGTGGTTTCTATATCCGTGCCTTTATATTTCTTCCG
>JAJYVJ010000160.1 GCA_021792045.1 Thermoplasmata archaeon
CCGTAACAGGTGCACCTCCTTTTGGTACATTCTTTGGCGAATTCCTTATATTTGCTGGTCTCCTGCAAGAACATCAATACGCAGCGTTTATAATTGTAGCCATTGCTGTTGCAACTGCATTCATATCTATGAATTATAACGTTAGCTCAATGCTTTTTCATGGTTCTTCAGATTACAAAGAAGAAAACAGGATTATGCCGGCCATCTCACTTTTTTCCTCTATTGTTCCGATAGTTATTGGTATTGTTTATATGGTGATGTACAGTGCAATGGTATAAATTTGGAGAGCCTTCAGGAAGATACGTCGGAGAAACCGCTTACCACAGGATCACAGAAAATATGATAACCGAAAAGACCGAATCATTAACGGAAAAATATAAGGAACTGCCAGGAGAATTTGGCTTCTTATACGGACCTTTAACCGGGGGCCTACTCGAATCTGTGCTGTTTAATATACACACTCCCGGAGAAGTTATTAAGGGAATAGACGTGGATCCAGAGGTAAAATTAAGAAAAATAATTGTGAATGGTCTTAAACCAGCAGATGCTCTTCTAAGGATAGAAAGAATAAATGCATACCACTCTGCCAGCCATTCAATAGCATTCTGTTCGGCCGTTGAGGATGCATTAGACATAGAGGTTTCCGAGACAACCAGAGAGAGACGAATAACAATGATCGAACTCGAAAGGATTCGGAGCAACCTTGAAGTGGTAAAACGTATGTGCGAACCTGCCGGGTTTGGCGTACCTTACAATCAAATAGCGTATCTAAAGGAGAAGATTTCCAGGATAATTGGAAACTTATTTGACCATAGATACATGTTCTCCTCAAACAGCATCGGCTTAGCAACTCTTCATTTTAAAGACGTCAACGAGGAACTGAGTGAGATTAGGAAGGATTTTAGTGATATCTTTGACAGCCTGTTGCAGTCGAAGATATTCCTCAATAGACTTCAAAACAATGGGGTGATCGATACAGACAATCTAATCGGTCCAGCCGCTCGCGCGGCAGGACATAACATTGACGCTCGTATAGATTCAGAAACCCTACCTTATATAGACATGAACTTTAAGCCAGCAATATTTGACGAACCAGATGCATTTGGCAGGTTTTACGTAAGGAGCATGGAGGTATTAGATTCCATAGACTTAGTTATGTCAATAAAACTAGGGACTCAGCAGGAAAAGTCAAATAATCCTAAAAACTCAGAAGGAGAGGGTGCAGCTAGAATAGAAAGCCCCCAAGGTGACCTCTTTTACTATGTGAAGATCTTTGACGGAAAAATTGATCGCATAGAATTGTCTTCTCCATCTATCCCAAATATAAATGCGTTCAAAAAATCAATGATCGGCAATATATTTACAGATTTCCATTTTAATTGGGAGAGTTTTGGCATATGGATCTCTGAAGCAGCGGTGTTGTTACAATGAGTAATTTCTGGTTTCTAAAGGGCATCAAGAAAGGAGTAAAGACAGAAAAATTCCCCTATGAACAAGAAGAAAGCCCACCACTATGGCCCTCCAAGATTTCTGGCAGCGGGGAGGCAGAGTGCCCGACCAATGCTATTGAAAATGGGAAATGGAACAGTGAAAAATGTATTTTTTGCAGAAGATGCGTCCCGAATTATCAACCAGATGGAGATCAAAACCTTTTTGATGTTTCCAAAGGCGAGAACACATTCAAACGATCTTTCTACGTTTTCCCAGTCGATACAGGTTCATGCAGCGGATGCAACATGGAATTTTTCAACATATTCTCACCGCAATACGATGCTAGCAGGCTGAGCATATTCATGACGAATACACCGAGACATGCAGATGCCCTTCTTGTCATGGGGATAATGACTGACGGAATGCGGGAGGCGCTGGAACTCGCATACGAGGCTATGCCGGAACCGAAGCTAGTCATTGGCTTAGGTGCCTGTGAACTCAGTGGCGGCATTCTTGGTACTCCTCCATTGTCAAAGGATCAATACAACATCCGTATATCAGGATGCCCCCCTTCGCCGTATACCGTGCTGAAAGCCTTGTTGAAAGCCAAGGAAGGGAATGATGGTTTGGGCAAAGATTCCGGGAGTGGAACAAATTGATACCATACCTACACTATTTACCACTAGCTATCTTCACACTCTCGGCCATCCTTTCTTTATCTAACAAGAAAATTGCTTATCTTTTCATCGTGATAGGGTCTATCTTTTTTGCGTTTCTCCAATTCCGATCTGAAAATGAAATTACGTACTTTTCGTTGATAGTGTCTATTGTATGGGTACTAGTTGGCATTTATTCCCTGTCCTACGGAGAAAGATACGGAAGATGGTTACCATCGCTCTTATCTGTAACAATAATAGGAATGTTTCTGATTTTAACAGCCAGTAACTATGTACTGTTCATTGTGGGATGGGAGGTAATGTCCATTCCGTCGTACTTAATCATAGCAATTAACAAACGAGATTCGCCCGCCGCTTTCACATTTATGGTCTTTAGCGAGTTGAGTACTATATTCCTCATTGCTGGAGTTCTGTACGCCTTTTCATTATCTGGATTTACGACGTTCACATTTACATCTTTGCATAGCGCGATTCCTCTCCTTTTAATCGGATTCGGAGCGCTCATTAAAATGGGGATGACTCCTTTTTTGATAAGCGAATGGTTGCCTATAGCACACGGAAGCGCTCCGGCCAGTGCCTCCGCAATATTCAGTGCAACCATGACAGTTATGGGCGTATACATTATCTTCAGAATGATTGAAATCAGTGCCGGAAGTCCTGACTTGTACTACGTGGGATTGATCTTTCTTATTATTGGTGGCATGTCAATATTCTTTGCCTCAATATACGCATACATTTCCGAAAACATGAAGATGCTTGGCGGTTTCAGCACGATAGAGAACCAGGCAGCAATTTTATCTGCATTCGGTCTTTTTCTCATTTCCTCGGACGCTTTGCTTAAGCAATTCGTGCTCGTAACAATAATAATATTTACATTTTCACATTCTCTCTCCAAGACAGGCCTTTTCCTGACCGTTGGAAACTCTTCAGGCGAGTACTTTAGCGAAGCAAAAAACAAGAATGGACTGTTCGGAAAAGTCGGAACCATGTTGAGCATAGTTTCTCTTTCTGGGCTATTTCCAACAATTGGTGGCTTGGCTGTCTGGATGCTTTTAGAATCATTCTTTATGCAAGCATTCATTGGGGGCTATGCCGGAATAGTTGCGATAATATCTGGTTCCATAATAGCTGTGTCAGAAGGAATGGTTACTGGAGCTATGCTGAAGATTTTCTTCTTTACAAATTTATTCAGGAAAAAAGAAGAAAATCCAGAGAAATTACAGTCATTCGTTGTTTTCTTCGTGGGTCTGGCGGTTGTAGCACTTTTTGCATTTTCAGTTTTAATAATACCTCAATTATTTCTTTCAGGAATACCATCCGTTCTTGTGTTTAACGGCCTCATGATTGAAAGCAGATTTGGTGTTGGAGATTTCGGCCTTATCTCTCCTGATTACGTTATTTTGTTGATAGCAATGTTCTCGCTAGTAACATATGGGGTTTTCAGGAAACCGAAGGCGAGAATTTCGCCTGCGTGGAATGGGGGATCTCCGGTTTCGCCTCCATATACCTCTTTCGCGTATTCTGGAAACATTAAAATAATGCTTAAGAAGATACTAAGAACAAAAACAGACACCTATGGTCGTGATCTTTCCGTAGTAGACGTCTTTTGGTCCTCAATGATAATCATTGGTGTAAACTACCGCAAGGCATGTAAGTTAGTTACCAGGGGCTTTATGAATAGTTCAGTTGGGTGGTACATGATTTATATGATCGTCGCTTTTATGGTTGTTTTATTGATCTCAGTATTGTTCTTTTAGTCGGTTAAAATCGTTTCAGGGAACAATTTAATACAATACAATCAATCATGGCATGATGAGGATTTTAGTTACAGGCCACAA
>JAJYVJ010000161.1 GCA_021792045.1 Thermoplasmata archaeon
ACGGGTCCGAGGGGGTTCGAACCCCCGACCTATGGATTAAGAGTCCATCGCTCTACCTAGCTAAGCTACGGACCCACATTTTCTCTAACGGAAATGATTTATTGATATATAGATTTATTAGGTTCACTCAAAATGTTTCAAAGAAGTTTTTAACCTGCTCAGGAAGAATCAGGTTCGTTTAACTGGCCCTGTAATCGCTTACGAGCATACCGATGAAAGAGAGCATTGCAAAGGTGGCGTTCAAACCATCCTGAACGTTCTTGTCGCGGACCTTCTGCATGATATTCAAAAGCATAGCTTTGGAACTAATCTTCCCGTCGATTATTTCGTCTCCTTCTGGTGCAGCTACAAAACTACCGAGTTTTTCTAAAGTCTCCTTATCATTTATCAGCGCAAGAAGCGAGAACATAACCTTCCCGACCTTGGAAAGTATGTCCTGAAAGCCCTCCGATTCGAAGAAGCTAACTATCATTTCCAAATCATCCGCTGATACCTTTTTTGAGGCTTTGTCCACAAGTTCAAGGGCACCAGAGCTTTTCAACTTTTTGAGTATGTCCATCAACATGGTGAACACATCAATATTTGACGTCAAATCCGACATCAATTGATCCATCGGATCGTTATTTTCATCAACAGATTCTGCCATAGATATCAGGTGGAAATTACATAAGACTTAATTATTGTATCTAAAGAAACCGTCATTAACGACCTTGCTTTCATTCATTGTGCTCATGTTGGATCACTTCAGTGAGGATTACAGTATTCCAATATCCATAGAAATGATCGAACAACTTATATAATGCAATTCAATCAAAACGAGCATGAGCTTCTCGTTTCGATCAATACAGCAATACGTATACATAGTCTTATTTGCCATAGGTGTTATCTTACTTGTCATTACTTCAAATGATCTTTTGTTCCACGCGCCACTCGGGATTTCGTTGACGTATACCGGAACCTGGGAATACTGGATATTTGTTCTCGGCATCGCACTCGTAATAGCATTCCTCTACATGTTTGTGAAGACAATGAATGACACAAAGAAATTCCTAAATATAGTTGACAGTTCGAGCAAGCAAACTTTCATAAAAAATTATAATGATTTGGCAGCAATATCAAAAAGGCTTGGACCTAAATACGAAGAACAGTTCAAACAGACTGCTGAAAAATGGCACATAAAGTAGTTTTACAGAATGTGTTCTATTTTTTTCTCCTGCTTTTCTTTTTCTTATCCGAGGTGTCTGGCCCCTGGATCAAATTTTTCACGAACTGTGGTAATTTCAGCGCACCGGTATACACGTCCTGATTGAAGTATTTACCCGGCTTTACGTTCTTGCTACTATTGACAAACGGGACATCGGAGGCCATCGTGAATGACCAGAAGCCGCTAGGATATGTAGGAATAAATGCACAATAGGGTCTTGCATATTTGAACGTAGCTGATAATCCTTGATACGCCATTTTGAGGGCTTTAGGCTGATAGAATGGAGAACCAGACTGGGTCACCACTATTCCGTTAGGTGATAGCACTGATTTGACTTTCGAGTAAAAGTTTTGTTCAAAGAGTCCCTCTGCCGGACCTACAGGATCAGTTGAATCTATCACAATTAGGTCAAATTTCTCTTTCACAGAAGAAATGTACTTGACCCCATCATCTATCTCCAATGTTACCTTGGTATTCTTAAAAGACTTGTAAAGTGATGGAAAGAATTTCTTTGAAACCTCAACAACCTGCTTGTCGATCTCAACGTTAACGATCTTCTTGAGACCCAGAGAAAGAAGTGCGCCTGCAGCACCGCCATCTCCACCTCCAATTATAAGCGCAGATTTCGGGACGATTTTTGATGAGTAATAGGGCATCATTGTTATCATTTCATGGTAAACAAACTCGTCCCTTTCCGTAAGCTGGACTGTGCCGTCAATTGCCAACAGCTTCCCGAAATCATAGGTATCGAATACGTCAATCCGTTGATAATCCGTTTTAACGGATAGCAGCTGATCCCTCACCCTGAACGACAATTCAAGATTTTCCGAGTACATTTCTGAGAACCAATTTTCTATTAATTTCACATAGACATAATATCGAAAAACCTATTTAATCATTGCATAATCGGATGCAGAATCATCGCAGAATACCTAAAATACTGGACTTTTCTGACATATTCTAAAATCCTATCTTTTTATAATAAAATTATGATATTCAGTGATGCCGTATATGTTACGCTCAGCAAAAAGTCCTATAGAAATATTTTAATACTTCCATTATATTGTATATCTGGAGGAATAATAATGGTAGGAATTAGTGAGCTGGCAAAAACAGTTTCGAAAAAGACGAACACGACACAAAAGGTTTCAAGGAACGTCATAAAGACCTTCCTGAACAGTGTAATTTCAGAGGCCGACAGAAACAGCAAAATTAACCTTGCTGGGTTTGGCATTTTTGAAAGAAAGACACAGAAGGCAAGAAAGGCAAGAAATCCCCAGACAAAGAACATCATAAATGTGCCGTCTAAAAAGAAATTCGTTTTTAGAGCTTCAAGCAAAATAAAATACAAATAAATTTTTAGGGCTTTGACATTATTTTTTTTCTTTCTTTAACAGAATAACCGGTGATTTTTTCTATAATTTGATTGAATTGTTTTACAGTTTTCATAGGATCTGGGTTATCTTTTGCGCTTTGTGTCCCAACCACTAATTTCTTGTTTGAAATAGTAAAATCAATCACCGAGAGCCCGGGAATGCTGCAGATCACGTGATCTCCTTCTATCCTGGCATCATCAGAGAAAGCTTTAACCACTTCGAGAATGAAGTCAGGGGAGAGTTTGACGCTTTTCTTTACTGGATATTCTCTTGCCATCGAAACACCTCATGCAACGGCTTTCTTGCCCGAGCTCTTCTTGGCAAACTTACGTGACAAAGCACGCAGATAAATTATGTTCATGTACTGTGCATCGTGCTCCAACAGTGGCGAACTTGATATGATAGCCATGTCCGATTCATAATTCAGAAGAGCTTCTGCTAAAGTCTCGAATTTTAAGGTTCCGTGCTTTATCGCATCAAGCTTTAACTCGTTATGATCATCATACTCTACACCGGCGAATTCTGTGTACAAATCAGATTTTGCATATTTCGAGAACTCAGAGATCAAAGCTTCAAAGTTGCTTACCTCTATAAGACTCCCACCGGTTATTGAATGAACATGAGGAAAATTAAGTATGGGTTCTATACTTTTTACCCTCTTGGCAAGTTGGATGAGTTCTGCGGTCGTTCCAAATATCTCAGTTTTCCCGGAAGTTTCTACACCTATGTATGGAAATCCATTTTCCGGCTTGCATTCATTGCTGATGGCTCTGTAAATCTTTACGCTTCGTTCAAGACTATCTTTTTTGGACCCGTTGTAGAAACCAGTATGAGTTACAACCCTTTTTGCCCTCATGGCGCGGCCTATGATCAATGTCCACTTAAGGTGGTTATATGATTTAATCGCGATTTCCTGATCGCTCAGCATGTCCATGTAGTATGGAGCGTGCATTGAAAGTTCCACATCCAGCTCATCAGCCAGATCACCACCCTCTTTCAGCTCGTCATAATTCCTAGCCATATTCCAGAACAGTTCCTGTACTATATCCGCTTCTTCAATGACCGTATCAATTCCTGCGCTCTTGTAGTTCCCGTTCTTATCTTGCCTCAGTATATCCACAATTATAGACGAATCCACGTCCACTGGCCTAAGTCCACTGTATTCTGCAGCAGGGCGTTCTTCAACATTTACACGGAGCAGTTGTACCTCAAGTGCATTCATTCCGAGAAGGTGTGCATCTTCGACTGATTCCACGTAAGTTCTTCCTTTACTGGTAAGTGGAATACCAGCAATACCAAATCTAATCATCTTCCACACTTCAACGCATCTCTTTATAAAAATCTTAAGAGACC
>JAJYVJ010000162.1 GCA_021792045.1 Thermoplasmata archaeon
ACCATTTTTCGATAAGAAAATATAAATTATACGGCAATATTTCCATCAACTGGGTCCGTAGCTTAGCTAGGTAGAGCGATGGACTCTTAATCCATAGGTCGGGGGTCCAAACCCCCCCGGACCCGCTATATCTCTGGTTACTTCTGCGAGACTTTTCATTATTTGATTTTTGTAAGTAGGTAAGAGGGTATCCATCTCTTAGTTTTGAATGTGGGAGAACTCAGGAATTAGCTAACTTGAAAGTGATTCTTCTATTACTGGTTTTTTTGACGTTCAAGAGGTTGACTTCATTTAAACATGATTATCGTTACCGAATTAGTTTTAGAATTCCCATGCCCATTTCAATAGTGCTTTTTGTGAAAGGGTATTACTTCTCTCTTCAATTTTATCAAAATCCCACCCATCAAAAGCTTCCAGACCATTAGTAGCTGTAAACTCAGAATTGACATAATCAGCCTTCTTCACATCAAACAGCTTGTTGGAATCCCTTGCGTTCCAATCGCCTTTTATTATTGTCAAATTGCCGATTCTGTTAAGGTTTTCTTCCCACATTAACCGGATCTCTTCATGGGCTTTACCGGTTCTCTGAATCAAATAGTTATACCATTCATTGCTTAGCGTCTGGGGCATTATGTGTTCTGTTTCTATTATATTTAGATCCGGAATTGTTTCCCCAGTAGGATCAGATAGTTTCCACAGTATGTACTTGGTTCTTAATTCCGAAGACCTGAAAGACCTGGTTATGAAACTTCTCTCAAATGTGATATCATCAGCTCCAGACTTGAGTTCCTTTGTAAACCTGGCCCTGATCAGGCTTAGGAAATCTTCTAGGTTGTCGTTTCCGATATCGTTCGAAATGTCACTATAAATTTGGTCTAGCGCAGACGTAGCTTTTCCAGAAATTCCCCACCTGATGTGAAAAGTTTCTATCATTCTCATGGCTTCCAGAATTTGTGATTTTTGAATTCTCCCATCTTCAAAGAAAGAGAACAATTTCATTAGTAATGTATAGCTGGGCCCGACTTCAACCATAGCTAGATGTGAAAGCGACATATTTATTTCTGGACTACTGAACCCGTTGTCAATTATTTTCTTGTAGATCGAAGCTTTCGAGTTTATGTCTTTCACAAAATCAACGATCTGTTCAACGGCAAGACCCTGCACTTTTGTTTTGATTGCTTCATACAGCTTGGTTTCTGCAATCTTTCCTTTATATCTAGACATCGTATAGCGTCTAAGGAACTTCACAGGCTCATTATTTCCTATTTTCTGGTACATCTCGTTCCAGTTCTGAATCGTCATATCAATTGTTACTTCTTTCGCCTTAAGAAGGGCCAATTGCCAGAGGATGAAATTCTTTATAAGATCTACAGCAGATAATTCCAAACCTCGGTCATTCAAGGTTTCGAATAACCTGAAAGCATTGAAGTGGTTTTTGGCATTTATGTGGATAATGTAAATATTATCTAGCAAAGTATTCAATAGCTTAGATTCAGAGGCTTGCCTTTTGAAGAAACTGTAACACTCCAAGAGCAGATCGTCTTGTGTGCTACCCTCGTGTTTTAAAATTCTGAGAAAGGTTCTGTTGTCTTGATTTCCAAGGGAAAGTTTTGGTATTAATTTTTCCTCATTCCCATCAAATTCTCTGGAGAACAGGAAAGTTTTATTGATGTGTTCAGCTAATTGTGTATTACCTTTCTCATTTTCCGAATCCCTTATTGCTGAAAACCAAATTAATAAAGTTGCCAGTCTTTGCTGACCATCCACGACCTCATAATAATTTACTCCTGCACGGTGCAGGTCCTGAGGCACTAAGACAATAGATCCCAGAAAAAGGTCCTGGCCGTCTGCCAGACCTTTAACATCATCGATTAAATCCTGCCATTGTTCCTCTTGCCATGCATATGGCCTCTGGTACAATGGAACTTTATATGCTTCCTGGGCTGGCTCCAGCAATTTTCTAATGCTCATATCTACTGAATCAATGAATGACATAACTTGCGCCTTGGAATGCTAACGTGCCTCCCACTATGGGTTACAAGTAGAGGATAGGTATAGTTTTTTTGGTTAAGCGGTAAGTTTTACAAATGTTAAGTGAAGCATAATACATTATGATCCAAGCGTCATTTTGTTGCCGATAGTGTACTGAATCTTGTGTAAATATAAATCATGAATGGAAAATTCATGAAAAGAAAAAGGATACCTCCTTGAAGACAAGCAAGGAGGTAAACATGCATGGAAGACATGGATAAAATTGTAACGGAAGTGGCAAGAAAAGCTGTAAAGGAATTCCTTGAGAATTTGATGAATACCGAAAGGGATGTATTCCTCATGGAAAATCAGGGCCAGAAGAATGGATATTATGGCAGATCAATGAAGACAAGGATGGGTGAGATAAGAGATCTGAATGTACCAAGAGACAGGAATGGATCATTCCAGACAGCAGTATTTGAACCCTATTCCAGATCTATCGGAATAGATGAACTGATACTTGCTCTTTATTCTAAGGGAATATCCACACGTAACTCAGCTGAGATAATGCAGACAATATTCCAGAACAGGTATTCCAAATCCACAATATCTACAATAACTGAGGCAACACTTGAAGAGGTGAAGAGGTTCCAGGATAGATCCTTAGACAAAAGATACATTGCAATATTCCTTGACGGTCTCTTCTTCTTTCTCAGGCGGGATACGGTGGAGAAGGAACCTGTCATATTTGCAATGGGAATAAAGGAGACCGGCGAATATGAGATACTTGGCTTCTATCTATCTGCCAAGGAGACGCACAACACATACTTCACCGTAATACAGGATCTCTATAACAGAGGAATAAGAGAACCTCTTCTCTTCATTGCAGATGGAATACCGAAACTGGATGAGGAGATAAGGAAGATCTTTCCAAGGGCTGATTTCCAGTTATGCACCATACATGCATCCAGGAATCTCGAATCAGATGTGCGTGAATCAGATAAGAATGAAATAGATCGTGACCTCAAGGCAATGTTCACATCAGACACAAAGGATTCTGCAATCAACAAATTCAATCAATTCAAGGATAAATGGTCTTCCAAGTATCCTAAGCCGGTATACAATCTGGAAAAGAAACTCGGATATCTATTCACATATTTCCAGTATCCTGACAGTATAAGGAGATCACTGCACTCATCCAACATAATTGAGAGGATGAACAAGGAGATCAGGAGGAGAATAAAGGTAATTGACTCACTGCCCAGTGAAAGTGCGGCAATGAAGATAATATATCTCAGAGTGGCAGAATTAAATGAGAGATGGTCCAATAGAGTAATAAAGGGATATTATAAATGCAAGGATCAGACAACAGACATGTTCAGGGAAAGGTATCCTTAGGTTTACACATAATTCTGGACACTATGTGTTGCCAGAGTTATTCCTACGGAAATCTATTTGTATTATAACTTTTTTCAGCAAGATATTGTTGTTTAATTACACTTACAATGGAATATTCTTCTTGGGGAGCGAGTTCGTCTAGAAAAGAAGATGGGTTATTCTTCCATTCGATCATCGAGTATATTTTTGCTTTCACGGTTTCAAATGCAGACTTCCTCGGTTGGAACATATGGATTCCCTCTACGTATTCTCAACGGCCGTGAGGTGAGAGGCATGAAGAAATCAAGGGTAAGGAAGACAACAAACGATACAATAGATGCGAAATCAATAGTCAGATATCTCATGATAAGGGAAGAGAAGCTTGTACTGTTTTTCTCAATTCCATCAAAAATTTTGAACTTCTCAAAAATCAGGGGATTCAGGTTAATCACCTAACTTTTTGACCGCTTTTATTCACTGCGTTCTTCAGGCCTTAATTATCAACGGTCCACCGAAACATGTAAATACCGTGTAGTGTTTAACTATTCACTACGGCATTCATAAGGAAGATCAAGAC
>JAJYVJ010000019.1 GCA_021792045.1 Thermoplasmata archaeon
GCGCGTCTGCCGTGTCGGTACTTGAAGAAATGGCTAATGATCCGAATGTACCATCTCATGGCAGGGCTGCTCTTTATACTGTTATAAGCAAACTAGAAGCATTGGCCAAATCTTAATAATTTTTTAACATTTATGAGAGAAAAATCTCTCCTCTTCATGGAGGGAGAATGTCGCATTCCAGTCTTGCGTAAAAGAGATATACAAGTAATTATTCAATATAGTTACATATATATATAATTATAATATTAGGGATAGATCGTATGACACTTTCAGAATTGAGTGATAAACTGGCAAAGTATCTCATTCTTTCGGATATCCCACGTAGCGTAGCCTACACGCTTGTTTACATCAGGGACAAAGATGAGGTAACTAGTGTAGAGATAGAGAGAGAAACTGGACTTAGGCAGCCTGAGGTTTCTGTTGCAATGCAATGGCTGAGACGTAAGAGCTGGATAACCAAAAGGAACCTAAAAAGAGAAGGAAAAGGCAGACCAATACACGGATACAAGCTTTCAAAGAGCTTCAATGAGATTCTCGATGAAATCATTCAAACACAGGCAAACAAAATAAACGAGATAAACGAGAACATTAGCAGAATCAAAGGATTCCGCGTTTAGACCTTTTCACTTCAATTTTTTTAACCTTATCTTTTTCACCGATAATTATAAGATCGCACAGGTTTGTGAAAATCCCAACCTCAGCGACCCCTGGAATCATCTTTATTTTTCTTTCTAGGAGTTTCGGGTTTGCTATAATTCCAAAATCGCAGTCAACTATGTGATTCCCGTTGTCGGTCTTGAAAGCGCCATTATCCCGTAAAGCGCACTTGCCACCCATATTCTCCAGCATCTCAACGGTTGTGTTTCTTAGAAACGGGAATATTTCTATCGGTACCGTGAATTTACCGATACCTGCAGATTTTAGCTTGGAACTGTCGACGATGATGCAAATTTTTTTGCTCCTGCTTGCTACGATCTTCTCTCTTAGAAGGGCCCCCCCTCCACCTTTTATCATATTCCCGTGTAGATCAATCTCATCTGCTCCGTCTACGTCCAAATCAATGCCATCAGGTATGCTTTCAACGACTTTTATTCCGAGTTTTCTTGCCATAGTCTTTGTGTCTGTCGATGTAGCAACGCACTTTATATTTAGGCCATCAGAAATCCTTTCAGCGAGATGTTTTATAAAATATGCCACAGTAGACCCAGTACCTAATCCAACGACAGTACCATCCTTAACTAGATCCACAGCTTCCTTGGCGGCCAATGATTTCTCAACGTCGACTCCCTCAATAGACACATTCGGTAATAGCATGTATTATTTTTTAATTGCCGGTGATTTTCGGCTCACGTATTTGGAGTATAAAATCGTTAGAAAATAAATAAAGTATTGAAAAAAATTAGAAAAAAATTATTTTTCAAAATCCTGGAATTCGGAGTCCCATATTATTCCCTCGTTCTTCACATTTCCCGTGAGGTAAAATATTAGCATACCTATTCCAACCGTTGCGAGATTCAAAACGAGAGACAAAATACCTATGTAGATAAAGTCTAGCGGTTTATACAGACTGGATGCGAACGCTATCTCGAACAGGAAATAGAGGGCCGATCCCAGTCCGACCAACCATCCAGCAGCAACTGCCCACTTGTTCAATTTTCTCGTGTAAAGTGAGAGATAGACTGCAGGCAGTGTCTGCAGGATAAATGCGCCACCAAATGTTTGTAAGAATATTATATCCTTAGAAGCAACTGGAATGAATGAAAACAAGAGCGCAAGCACGATTATGACTATGACAAGAAATCTGGACAGCCAAGACTGGGTCTTAGATGATGCTTTTTGATTTATGTATTCGTAGTAAACGTTTCTTGTAAGTAGGTTTGCAGAACCCAGAGCCATTATAGAAGCTGGAACTATGCTTCCAACAACAACTGCAGCGAAAGCAAATGCAGTGAATGCTGATGGAAACATTTTCAGCACCACATCCGGAAATGCAAGGCTGCTCAGATTCGATGGGTAGAGAGAACCACGTTGAACAACGGCCGCTATGCCAATAATTGCCACAAAAAGAAGAAGTACGTTATATAGAGGCAAAAGAGCTGAATTTCTGCGAATTGTCTTGGCGTTCTTTGCACCAAGTGTTCCGGTTATTGCATGTGGATAAAGGAAAAGTGCTAGTGCAGATCCCAATGCCAGAGTAACATATCCAAGCTCAAGAGACGGACTTAACTTTACTGTGTAAGGGTTTATTGCTGCAGCACTCTGAAACATATGCGCAAATCCACCTAGTTTTATCGGGACGTAAATGACTATTACAATCACTGCAGCCCATATTATTGCGTCCTTTATTATAGCCGTAAGTGCAGGTGCTCTTAATCCACTGAAAAAAGTAAAACCGGCTACAAGGAGGAATGCAATCGAAAGACCAATTGTCGCAGGAATGGCCAGGGATTCCATGACGAATTTTATACCCACAATTTGCAATGCAATGTAAGGAATTTCAGCAACGACCCCAGTCAGCGCGATGATCATAGCTAATGATCTACTGGAAAATCGGTCCTTTACGTAATCTGCAGCGGTAATGTAGCCTCTTCTCTTTGAAACGTTCCACATCCTGGGCATCGTAGCATAAACTATCGGATAGATCATGATTCCATAAGTTATGGCAAACATTCCGAGAGCACCAGAAGAAGAAGCAAGTCCAGGAACTGCGACTAAAGTATACGCTGTATACAGGTCTCCGCCAAGGAGAAACCAGACAACAACCGTTCCAAACCTATGCCCTCCGATACCCCATTCGGAGATATCTTCCATCGTTTTTGGCTTTCTCCAAAAATATGCAAGAAAACCAGCTACGAGCACACCTATTACTATTACAAAGAATATGACATAATCTTCAAGAGCAAATGATCCCATTTATGCACCACCTGTTCCAAGATTCTTGTCCTTTTTTTCTAACAAATACACCGCAGAGGTTAAAATCGCTGCTATAAATATCCACACTAACTGGTACCAATAAAAAAAAGGCCACCCCCCAAGTGTTGGATTTACTCGGTTGTATATGCCAATTCCAAGTACCATAAAAAAATACGGTATAGCGAGCAATATAAATTTCAGAATAGCATTCATTGTCAGACATTAACGATTAAGATATTATTAAGTTTTTTGTCCATCATTATTTTGTGTGATGTAACACTATTCTTAGCCTTAACTATCAGACAGAAAAGCCAGAATATTATTAACATGTTGAAAATATTTTTCAACAATAAAAAACGTTATTACAAAAAAGGGCATAACAGTCTTAATGGAAAGTAAATCTTGGAAGGATTCCTTCGCCGAACTTGAGCGTATCGTGTTGCCAACGGACACAAATCCTATAAACGATCTTTATGGTGGGCGTCTAGTCGAATGGATAGATAATGTTGCATCAATAACAGCTGCACGGCACTCCAGAAGAAGAAATGTTACGGGTAGTATAGACAGCCTCTTTTTCCTTTCTCCCATTCATCTTGGGGACATAGTACATTTAACATCCAGACTAAACTATGTGACCAGAAGCACTATGGAAGTGGAAGTCGATGTTTATGCCGAGGACAGCTTAACAGGGGACAAGAAATTCACCACAACCTGTTTTCTTACTTACGTGGCGATTACCCAGGATGGTAAACCAACAGAAGTGCCTTCATTAGCCCTTGACGATGAGGATACGATTCGACGGTTCAACGAGGGAAAAAAGAGAAGCGAGGCCAGATTAGTAAACCTACAAGAGGCAAAAAAGAAGGTTCCAAAAGAAATATAATTTATACAACTAATGCATGTAATTAAACAATGGAACTTATTACAATAAGTGCAATATTGTTTGGACCATTGGCTTCGTCCCTTCCATCACAAATTTCTGGTATAACCGGAAGGATTTATGAGATAGTTGCCTCGGTATCAGCTATAATAATAGCGATTCTTTGGATACCTATTGCAATAAGCTTTTTTGGTGCAGACGAGAATCGGAGGTATGAGGCAAAAGCAAGAATGAAAAATGCTCTCATTGGAACGTTCATCTACATAATAGCAGTTAGTGGAGTTCTATACACCGTTGTAACATTCATAATCACGGGCTCATAAGGATGATCTCACTAAAGATCGCAACTGGGATTTTGTATTACATAATAGACGCAATAAATCTGCTCTATAAGACGTTGATACAATACTTTTGGTACAATACAATTTCGTATGGGCTTTCCCCTAGCAACGCATTTCTTATACCAGACCTAAAAAACCAGTCATTCCTGAATCTTTATAATATGCTTTTTAGAACAGCGTTCCTTCCCATTTCCGCTGTAGCGATAATCGTATCATCCTTAGCTGTGCTCTTCTACAACTCCTTCTATAAGCCCCTAAATCCAGGCTATAATCTTATGAAGCTGGTCGCGGCAATTTCCATAGCCGCTCTCTCCCTTTTGATAGTCGAGAGTATTCTCATGGAGTTACAACAGGGTTTTGATTACCTGTTTAAAAACATAGGGGTAAACTGGTATAGTTTCTATAATTTCTCTGGAGGATTTTCAAAATTCTCAGTTTCGCATCCCTTAAGTTCTACAAATCAGGAAGTCCTACAATTTCTCGTGCTATCTGCTTATTTTATTGCAGTCATATCTCTTTTTGGAGTGCTAATGATGCGCCAAGCCCTCATGATATTGATGATTCTGATACTTCCATTCACTACTATCTTATTCTCCTTAAATATAGGAAAAAAATATGCGAAGATTGTTTGGGAATTCATTGCAGAAATGATGGTATATCCTTTTCTTGTGCTCCTTTCTCTGTACATGGCACACATATTTTCTTCTAACATTCCTCTTCAGCTTGCTTTTCTGTTCGTACCGATCGTTGTTCCCGCAATACTCTTCTTCTCCGGCAGAGGACTCACATCCCTTCCTCTTCTCAGTTTCGTTGGAGGGTTGACAATGGGCACAGTAGTTTCCAGGGGAATCGGCTTAACGTCAGGGTTGGGTGGGGCAGTATTATCTGATTCGATCGGAGGCAGCGTGAAGAGTATAGCTCTTTCTCCGTTACAAGACAGAATCCCGCAGAAAACAGCAAATATGAAGAGATCACCGGACAGCTCACTTCCATGGAAACAGATCCTGGATGAAGAAATGAAATATAGGAAACCAGATAGTGAATGATGAAATATAGAATACCATCAAATCTTTACAATTTCAAGCCTACCATGTTCGGGATAGAGCTGAAAAGACTGTTGATATTTTTCGGATTGGCTTCTGTTTGTATCCTCATCATAAGGATCAATCCTTTAGCAGTGCTACTTGCATTACTTGTGATATTCCTGATTATGTTTATGAGGGTGGGAGGCGAACCACTTTCGGATTTAATATTCGTGAACATTCGCTATCTTTTCACGAAAAAAAGAGGCACAATTACAATTGATGTCTATTTTTCAAAGCACAATGAAAGAACTCTATTTTTCCTATCATCTAGAATATACGTGATGATGTTGTGTTCAGGAACAAATTTTCTGGAGTTAAGTCACAAGGACCAGAATCAACTTCTTAGAACTGTACGCTCACTTCTCGATTCAATGGACGCCGACATGGATGTTGTAGCTTTACCCGAATCAATACCACCTACCGATCTTGAAAGGAATAACGAGATCGATAGATTCGTCGTTGAAAGCAACTACAGCTACTCCGTCATGATTCTCCTGTCGTTTGCAACTAGGAATGATAACGACGATAAAATTAAAAATCATCTGATCTCTGAGGGGGACACGCTGATCTCTGCGCTGTCAAACAACGGAGTTTTCGCGTCCTTTGTTGATGACGAAAACAAAGCGTTCTCATATTTGAGCGAGTGGCTTGGTTAGGTACGATCCAATGAAGAAGACATTAAAAATAAATTTAAAATTAAGGAAAAAATACATTGAGGCCAATGGAAACTCAACAGACGGCATATTATATGATGCGGATTACGAGTTTGGTCCGTACTACATAAGTATGATTGAGAGCCTGGATTTCCCGGTAACGTTAACATTCAGCATACGAAAGCTGAACCCGAATCTTCAGAGAAAGATGATAAAGAAGATGATAGCCGAACGGAAAACTGAATTTCACACTTCAATTAATCAAAAGAGCGGAAAAAAGTCTACACTTATGAGACAGGTAGAAGATGCTGAAAGAATCCTTCAGGAACTCGATGCTGAAAATTCGAAGTTGTTCAACACATCCATGCATATCAAGATATCCTCTGATCACCCTGTCGAGCTTAAGGATCGTTTTGATCGCCTTTCCGAAACATTGGGATACCTGGGGATGGAAATTAAAAATGATCCTGGCAGATTCGTTTCAAACCACCCCTACTTTCTACCCTTACCCAAGGGTGAAAAATACCTGTTGAATTCCAAGTCTCTATCCAGTATAATCCCGATATACTTCACACCAAAGGTTATGCCTCAAGGCATTCTTATTGGAGTCGACGACATTAATGAAAAGCCAGTATACATAGATCCATTCATCGAGAACTCACATAACATGCTTATTATTGGTGAAACCGGATCCGGTAAATCGTTTCTTGTTAAGCTATTGATTCACAGGTTGATAACAAAACATATATGTGAAAAATTTTTCATATTCGACCCATTGAATGAATATTCCTCCAGGATATTTGATGATAAAGCTATCTTTCTGTATATGGACACAGAGGGTAAAATTCTCCCATCCTCAGACCATAACAACTTTGGTAGTGACGAATCTAAGGGAAATTTGTCTGGCGATCAGGATGTTGTAATTGTTAGGCCATCAGATGGAATTGATTTCAACGAACGTGCAATAACATCGATGCTTAAACTTGCAAACTCGTTTATGACTGCTGGAAACGATAAGAAGATGCTCATATTCGACGAGTGCCATATCATCACGTCAAGTCCCGCAGGATTCAATGCCCTAAATTCCATGGTCCGGCACTCAAGACATTTTAACGCCTCGATTACAAATGTGTCACAGAATGTGGATGATTTCCTCAGGCCAGAACTTGCCTCAATAGCCTATAACAGCAACAGGATTTTTGTATTCAGGACCAGAAGCATGAGAAGTGAGCATAACAATGTCCTTAAACTGGAAGATTTTGATTTTGCTCCGGTCCATTCCCTTCTGGGAGGAAAAACTGATTCATTTTCGGAGTGCGTATTATCCAGCGGAAAAGACGTTAAAACGATAAGGATCCTCTCGACAGCCGAGGAAAGAAGAAGATTGTCTGTTTAATTTTTCGCGTTTTCTTCAGAAATTTTTGCCTGTACGAGAAGAAGCTCCAAAACACCGAAAACCACAAGAACGATCACAAAACTCGTTACCCCAACATCCCTCCACGTATTATACAGAATCGACCAGTAGAGGTAGAAGGCAATGCCTATTGCCAACAGCCCGAATCCCATGAATCTACCCCAGAAGTGATTCTTCATCGAACTGAACCTTGTTGAAGTTTCAATATCATTGTTCATGTGCTGAGAGGACTATCAAAATCATCTATTTCATTATATCGATCCTTGAAGCAAGATAAAAATGTTCTGAATCCGGAATTTTTTCTGGGTTATATATAATAATATTTAAAGCCGCGCTCAAAAACATTTAAGCATTTTTATGTAATCACGGTGAAGTATGCGCGATCCCGCTAGTAAATTTTTTCACTGTTCGGACAGAGAGAGAGCAATATTCGAAGCCGGAGTAAAACTTGGAACAGTTTACCACCAGTACATCGGTGCACCTTTAAACCTTACCAATGTTGAATCTCTAGAAAAGGCCATCGAAGAGAGCATAAGTGTTCAACCGTTCGTGGAGTCAGCCATCGTCAAAATCGATAAGAAAATGATTAACAAACACAAGGGCCTATACAAATACATTACATTAACCGGGAACATGCTTGATGTATCTCTCAGGGTTAAATACAAAAATGAAGAAATAAACGCTAGATTACGCTACATCCCTGAAATGGACTATCCGTTAATGTACGTGGAGGATTAAGGATCGCAATGGCAGTAAAGGTAGGAATAACTGGGCCTGTTGGTTCGATAAAAGCAGAGGCCGTATCAAAGATCATAGATATGCTTCAGAAAGATGGAAAGATCGTACAGGGAGTTTTAGTTTCAGAAATTGTAGAGAACAACAAGCTATATGGATATTCTCTTTTCGACATAAACACAAAGAAGAGGATTGTGTTTGCACAGGCCACGATAGTATCGAGAGTTAAGATAGACAAGCTCGGCGTTGATACCAGGCTTCTCGAAGAGATTCTCATACCTAGCCTTAAAAAGGCGCGTGAGGAAGCCGACGTGATAATAATAGACGAGATTGGAAAACTTGAGAATACAACAAAAACCATTAGAAGCGAAATACAGACAACGCTGAAATCGGAAAAACCGCTCATAGTCACATTACACAAAAAGTCGAGAAACCCCGTCCTTCAGGAGATTCGAAGCCTGGAGGGTATAAGGGTATTCGACATAACGCCCATAAACAGGAACATACTCCCGTTTAAGGTTCTGAAGGTATTGAAAGGAGAAGAGGGCGTTACTTGATCGTAAAGGAAGGATTGGCAAGCGTCTATTCTTCCAGCGATACAACTTCCATTGGCCCAGGAGTCAGAGGTCCTGGATTTTACAATGCCGAACAGAGATTGAATAGAGATATCACCCTGGCATTGTTGTCTGTCCTCAAACCAAAGCGATATCTTGACGGGTTTGGTGGTACCGGAATAAGAGCTATCAGAGCTGCACTTGAGCTTTCCATAGATTCGGTTGTTTCAGATATTAACAGGAAATCGTTCAGTATCATAGAGGACAATGTAAAGCGTAACAATGCATCTGTTGAAGTCATCAATGGCAGGTTTGAGAGCGTTGTATCCTCTGAGTTCTTCGATTTTATAGATGTTGATCCGTATGGAAGCATTGTGCCATATGTAGACGTGTCACTGAACTATGCTACGAACAGAGGATTCATAGGATTCACAGCAACCGATTTATCTTCCCTTACGGGATCGATTCAAAAGAAGACTTTCCGAAGATACGGGGCACATATCATAAATGACAGACTCAGGCATGAGAAGGGAATCAGGTTGCTGATTGCCTTTATTGCGAAAAGGGCCGCTGCACAGGACAAGGCCGTAATACCGATAATTTCATTCTGGAACTCCCATTATTACAGGGTTATTGTGCAGGTGAAGAAAGGCGCATCTATCTCGGATAGGACACTCGATCAAATTTCAATCTACAACAAAAAGAAGAATCTTTTGGATTTTTATGATGACGTCGATGAAGGTCCAATGTGGCTTGGTAACATTTCTTCAGTAAAGCCTGATGTCGAAATAGAAGAAAAATATGTTGACAGCGATGCTCTCCAATTAATAAGAAATGCAGAATACGAGAATATTATGCCTCTATTTTATGAATTAAGCGATGTCGCGAGCTATCTCCATATAGATGTCCCAAGGATAGACTACGTAAAAGAATATCTTATGAAGGAATTTGGCATCGAATCAAGGAGAACAAGATTTTCCCCCACTGGAATAAAATACAATGGTCCTGGAGATCGAATTTTAAAGGCTTCCTTAAAACTTTCCAGTAAAAAATAAGTGACGATACATTAGAATATATTGAAGAGATTAGGAAAGGTGATTCCAGAATATGCAAAGGTTAGCCTTCCATCTGGTGAGAGATATGCCAGTATAAAGAATACGTTGAGGTCTCGTACGCTTTATACTGTCTGTGAAGAAGCGAGGTGCCCGAACATTGCCGAATGCTGGGGAGCTGGGACCGCTACGTTCATGATCCTCGGGGGAAACTGCTCCAGAGGATGCAGGTTCTGTTCTGTAACCCACGGTGGCATGAAACCTCTCGATACCGAAGAACCTGAGAAAGTCGCAGAAGCTGTCAGAATGATGGGCCTGGATTATGCAGTCATTACTTCGGTAGACCGGGATGATCTTCCAGATCAGGGCAGTGCTCAATTTGCCGCCGTGATATCTTCCGTAAAGAAGACAGGCGTTAAGGTTGAAGTCTTGATTCCTGATTTTCGTGGAAACACTGAATGTATAAACAGGATAATCTCAGAACACCCAGATGTCATAGCACACAATGTTGAGACCACCAGACGCTTAACGCCTTCGGTCAGGGATCCCAGAGCAACCTACGATCAGTCTCTTTTTGTACTGAATTACGTAAAATCAATCGATAGAAAACAGATAACTAAGTCGTCCATAATGCTTGGCCTCGGGGAATCTGACGATGAAGTGGAGGATACGCTTGCAGATTTGAGGAATGTTGGGGTTGATATTGTGACAATAGGTCAATATTTGAGACCGTCTAAAAAACAGCTTGCGGTTTTTGAATATTCTCCTATGGATCGATTCAAAAAGTTTGAGAAAATTGCCTACGGACTCGGGTTCTCCTTTGTGGCTTCTGGCCCTCTGGTAAGAACCTCATACAGGGCCGCGGAGGCTTATATCAGGAGGTTGGGAATTAATGACAGAAGTAATTAATGATACGGATGAAAAACAGAAATTTATTAGAGGCTACAGCGCGATGGTCTTGTACAGGGCGCTGGAGAAGAAGGCCATGGCAGCGCAGAGACAGGGAAGGATAGGCTTTTACATGCAGAGCTCTGGACAAGAGGCCGCGCAGATAGGGCTTTCTATGGCCCTGGACGAGGACACATTGTTCTACGAATATTACAGGGATTTACCTATGATGATTCACAGGGGAGTCCCACTGGAAGTCATATTCAATCAACTATTCGGTAACCGTGATGACATAGCAAAGGGAAGGCAGATGCCAATACATCTTCTTGCTGCAGATTACAATTTCATGTCCATTCCAAGCCCTGTTGGGTCAAATTTACCACTTGCGGTCGGATCAGCCTTTGCAATGAAATACAGGAATAAAAGTGGAATCGTTGAAGCTTCATTTGGAGATGGAGGATCATCGACCTCTGATTTTCATGCTTCTTTAAACCTAGCTGCGGATCTCAACCTACCGGTACTTTTCTTCTGCGAGAACAATGGATGGGCAATTTCTTTGCCAGTTGAGAAACAGACAAAGGTCGAGATCTGGAAAAAGGCTGAGGCCTATGGCATGCTTGGCCTGAAGGCTGACGGGAATAATATCATGGAAGTGTACAAAGTTGCTCAGGAAGCTGTGCAGCATATAAAATCTGGCCTCGGGCCGGTATTGCTTGAGGTCAAATGCTACAGGATGGGTGCACATTCAAGTTCTGATGATCCTAAGAAATACCAGACAGATATTGTAGCAGAAGGCTCAGAGAAAGATCCGATCGTTGTTACAGAAAAGATACTCAAGGAGCACGGTTATCTGAACGATCAGATGATTGCCAATATAAGGGCAGAGAGTGAGAAAATCATTAACGAAAAATTCGAAGAGCAGGAAAAGATACCGCCACCGGATAGATCAACGATGTTTGATGATGTTTACAAGGAGAGAACATGGGTGCTGAATGAAGAGGAGGATGAATACAGATGAGCAGCATGAACATGGTGCAAGCGATAAATCATACCCTTGACTTCTCGATGTCAGAGGATGATTCCGTCATTCTCCTTGGAGAGGATATCGGAAAAGATGGTGGTGTCTTCAGAGTCACCGATGGATTGCAGGCCAAATTTGGTGAACAAAGAGTGATTGATACCCCGTTGAACGAACTTGGCATAGTTGGGGCGGCCATAGGAATGGCAATTTCCGGACTGAAACCGATCCCTGAGATTCAGTTTCAGGATTTTATTTTCACCTCAATGGATCAGATAATAAATCAGATGGCGAAGATGAGGTACCGAACTGGCGGTACAGTAACTGTACCTTTAGTTCTTAGAACCCCAGTTGGTGGCGGAATAAAAGGTGGACTTTATCATTCGCAGAGTGGAGAATCGTACTTTGTTCACACTGCAGGATTGACCGTTGTAATGCCTTCAAATCCACTCGATGCTGCCGGATTGCTGTACTCCTCAATAGGCTACGGCGATCCCGTCATTTTCCTTGAGCCAAAAAAGTTGTACCGTTCAGAGAAAATAGATGTCCCAGATGAAAGATTTAATGTAGCTATAGGGAAAGCCAACCTGATACACGAGGGTGACAGTCTTTCTATCATAACTTACGGATCTATGGTGCCTGTAGTAAAGAAAACTGTTGAAAATAATAGCCTGGACGCTGATGTGCTTGATCTTCGGACTCTCTCACCGCTCGATGTCGATTCTATAATAAAAACAGTAAAGAAGACCGGCCGTGTAATGATTGTCCATGAAGCTCCCAGAACACTGGGCATGGGTGCAGAAATATCTGCCCTGATATCCGAGAGAGCCATTGAATACCTTTACGCACCTATTCTTAGAGTAACAGGACTGGATACGCCGTTCCCATACCGGTTAGAGGACCTTTATTTCCCTGATGAGAGAAGGATTCTCAATGCATCGAGCAAGCTGATGGGATACAGGTGATTTAAGTGTTTGAGTTCAAGCTTCCAGATATTGGCGAGGGCATTTCTGAAGGGGAAATAGTGAAGTGGGATGTTAAGCCCGGGGATCGCATAGAAAAAGAGAAGGACATGGTAGAAGTCATGACCGATAAGGTCACTGTAAAAATACCATCCCCTGTTAGCGGTGTAGTCAAGGAACTGAAATTTAAGGAGGGGCAGATGGCCAAGGTTGGAGACGTAATAATTGAGATAGAAGACTCAGAATCAATGCCTGAAACGGAGACCAAGGAACAACCTGTTGCGCAAAAAGAAGGCCCATCAAAGGTTGTGAAACAAGAGATACATGAGACGATACAAACAAGAGTTCTAGCAAGCCCTGCCGTGAGAAGGATTGCAAGAGAGAATGATATAGATCTTGCTCTTGTGCCTGCATCTGGTGAAAACGGAAGAGTAACGCTGGACGATCTTTGGAAATTTGTTGACAACCAGAGTAAGGCTCTCGAGACCCAGAAAGAAGTTCCAGCGAATGTTGAGAAACCAAAGGCAGAAGCTCCTCTCCCGGCTGGGGAAGAAGAAATACTGGAAATGCATGGTTTAAGGAGACTCATCTTCGACAAGATGACAAAATCCAAGCAAACTATACCTCATTATACTGTCGTAGAACTTGCAGATGTTACAAAGATTTCTGGTATGATTGAGGATTACAGGACTGCAGGAATCAAGGTAACATATACCGCATTCTTCGTTAAGGCTGCTGCAATTGCATTGAAGGAGTTCCCTTATCTCAATGCTATATACAATGAAGGAAAGAAAAATTACACTCTGAAGAAGTATTATAATATCGGAGTTGCAGTCGATACGCCTAATGGACTCACTGTTCCGGTCTTGAAAAACGCGGACAGAAAGAGCATAAACAAGATCTCTGGTGAAGTTCGTGATCTAGCAGAGAAGGCACGAAACAATACACTTTCTTTGGAAGAGGTGCAGGATGCAACATTCACAGTAACAAACGTTGGGACTATAGGGGGGTTAATGTCAACTCCAATCATCAATTATCCTGAAGTCGCAATACTTGGCGTACATAAAGTAACTGAAGAAACAGTTGGCGGAGAAAAGAGGTACTCCACTTACATTTCCCTGTCTTGTGATCATAGGCTTATTGACGGTGCTATGGGGACACGTTTTCTCGTGAGGGTCAAGAATATTCTTGAGAATCCTGTCCTGCTTTTTGTGGAGTGATGGCATGGTCTACGATGCAATAATAATAGGAGCCGGGCCTGGCGGATATGCTACGGCCCTTAGATTAGGTCAAAAGGGCAGAAAGGTCATGCTTATTGAGAAGGACAAGATCGGCGGAGAATGCCTCAACTATGGATGCATACCCTCTAAGGCACTTATTGAACTGTCGCATTCTATTTCCTACCTTCATTCTATGCCTGGGGTTGATGCCAAAATAAACATAGATATGCCTGAATGGCAGAAGTGGAAATGGTCAATGATCAACAAACTCACCGGAGGTGTTGAAATTCTTTGCAGATCCTACGGGGTCGAGATTGTCAGAGGAAACGCGACAATAAAGGATAAGAAAACAGTATCCGTTGGCGACAAAGACTTTGAATGCGAAAATCTTGTTATAGCAACTGGTTCAAGGCAGAGCGTTTTTGATAATATGAAGGGAGCACTGGGAAACAGAGATATTCTTGATTTGAACGAAATACCGAAGAACCTTGTAATAATTGGTGCAGGATACATAGGAATTGAGCTTGGCACAGCATTCGCGAAGCTAGGGTCCTCTGTTACGATAGTAGAAATAATGGACACTATACTTCCGGGAGTAAACCATGATCTTGCAGTTCCGGTTGAGAGAAAGTTGAAAGAGCTTGGTGTCAAAGTAATGGTATCTACAAAGGTGATGTCCGTTAGGAAGAATGAGGAGTATGAGGCACCCCAGGAGGGGCCGGCCGCCAAGAGACAGATCTTCGAGGTTTCACTTGAGAGTGGGGAGAATCTTCAGGCGGACTATGTGCTTCTCAGTGTTGGCAGAAAACCAAATACAGAAGGTTTTGGCCTTGAGAACCTGGGGCTGGAGCTCGACCACGGATTCATAAAAACGGATAACAGAAAGATGACTAGCGTCAACGGTGTTTATGCTGTAGGTGATGTCTCCGGAGGACCTATGCTCGCGCATAAAGCGTACTATGATGCTGATGTTGCTGCGGACAATATATGTGGCATAGATACGATCGTTGACTACAGGGCAATGCCATTTGTAATTTATTCGGACCCGGAGATATCATATACTGGGAATCTAGAAGGTGACTTTAGCTACTTCCCTGTCGCAGCTAATGGCAGGGCCCTGGGAATGAACAGTTCATTAGGCTTTTACAGGATTTACCACGATGAAAAAGGCAATGTGTCTGGTGCAGCAGTTGTAGCACCGCATTCCTCTGAACTAATGGGTGAATTATCCCTTGCCGTTGAATCGGGTCTGAACGCAATGGATATTGGACTTACCATTCATCCGCACCCAACGATATCCGAGGGCGTAAAGGAATCCGCAGAGGGAGTTTATGGAAAGCCCCTACACTTCAAACCTCGCAGTTGATCTTAATAGGATCAGTTACGAGGACGCATTAACTCTGCAGAAGGAGTGCGTTGCAAAGATACGAAGCAACGGCTATAGCAGAATACTGCTTTTTCTGACGCATGATCCTGTTTATACTGTTGGAAGAAAATTTGACGTGGATAATTTTGAAGGGATCGAAGTTGTCAAGACTGATCGAGGAGGGGACGTAACGTACCATGGGCCAGGACAACTTGTTATATACCCGATCTTTCGCATAGGTGATCCTACCAGGGTTGACGTGCGCAAATTTGTGAATTCAATCGAACATACCGTTATGAACGCATTATCTTATATTGGTGTGAATTCATTTGTGGGTGATGAACCTGGGATATGGATCGATGCTGGTGGTAGCAAAAGGAAGGTGGCTTCAATCGGGATGGCAATAGACAAGGGCATATCTTACCACGGCATATCGATAAATATCTCCCAAGAGGTTCTTGAAGGGTTTAACAGGATAAGGCCATGTGGTCTGAGTCCAGGAGTCATGGGCTATATTGATGTTAGTAGAGAAGAGATGATCTCGGCTCTCTTAAGAAGTTTCAATGAAACGTTTGGAGAATTCCAGTTTATGGAAGTTGAGAAGTTTAAAGCCATGATCCAGCAGAATATAGCACCGAAATAATTTGTTTCCAGAGAACTCCAAAAAATTCAACTATTTGGCTAGATCGTCCGTCTTATGTCCCAGATCTCTTCACTTATTCCGAGGCGCTTGTTCGATACTATAGCAATCTGGAAAAGAAGTGATGAAATTCGATTTAGATAAGAGAGAATGACCTTATCCACATCTATGTCGGATGAAGCTTCTACCACTGCTCTTTCAAGGCGCCTCGCAACGGTTCTTGCCATATGGGCACTTGTAGACTCTTTTGATCCTCCAGGGATAACGAAAAGACGAAGCGGCCCTATTTCCCTCTTGTACACCATCGTTCGCTCCTCGAGCCAAGTAACGCGATCCTCCGTTATTGTTCTTCTCTGAGCGTGGGCTGTAAGATGCTCACCAAGCAGGAAGAGGTCACGTTGGCAAGCTTCAAGATCATTTCTTATGTCATCCCACTGAGTGTTAGATTTAGCGAAACCTATGAATGAATTGAGTTCATCAATAGTACCTTCAACGCCTATAAGGGGGGAGGACTTACTAACGCGTTCTCTCAAACCGGTATCTGTCGCTCCGAGATCGCCTTTTCTGGTAAACATAAATTCAATACACATTCTAAGGATATATTTCTTTTGCTATCTTTTCCTACCATCGGAAAAAATGTCGCCCAATTTAAAGTATCCATGAATTGATCCTGGGCGGCAATGTTTATTAACAAAGAGAAAATTGTAAATTAATGCTTAATCGCGAAGACTATATGCTGGTCATATGGGAGTATCTTGAAGCCTTTGATAAGGTCCAGGAGAAAGATATCTCGAATAGACTTCATATCAGCCCTCCCACTGTTTACGAATATCTCCTAAAATTGCAAGAGGAGGGAATAATAAGCAGAAACGGAAGGAATATAGAATTCACCCCAAGTGGAAAAAATTTTGCATTAAAGTTGATCCGAATGCATCGAATCTCTGAGGTATTTGCCTACAAATTTCTTGAAATCCCATGGGAAGACGTACATGTCTCAGTAATGGAACTTGAACATCTGTTTTCCGGTAGCAAGGGGGAAGCACTGTACAAAAATCTTGGAAGACCGGAAACTTGCCCGCATGGAAACCCTATAAATCCAGAATACAGGATTAAAGAGATACCGCTTCCTTTTGCAGACGATGGACGTTACCATGTGAGAAGAGTCTCATTTGAAGAAATAGGCCTTTTGAAAAAACTGGCCTCTATAGGCGCGATTCCTGATCAGGAGGTCTACGTTATAAAAGACGCTGACGATATTGAACTAACTGGCCCAAACGGTACGATGAAGATCGAGTTTCCAGTTGCCATGTCTCTTCGTCTTTACTTGTAGTTGTTATTGCAAATGGAAATTGATTCTCTTATTCCTTTTTCCCTTGTTCTCTATCTTGTCCACGACAATTTTCCCAATTTCCTTCGTATCCTTTACGTGAGTTCCGCCATCTGATTGTTCATCCAGGTCGTCTATCACTATTGTCCTTACCACATCAAGTGAATTGATCAAATCGCGTCCGGGTTCAGTTCTTGCGAGTTCTGGAAGTTTGAGCGCTTCTTCCCTGCTGATCTCCCTCTGATATATCCTGTGCCCTTCAGAATTAAAACTATTGCATTCTTCTATTATTTGATCTATAAATTCTCTTGTAAAGTTGTCCATATTTATGTCCACCCTGGCTCTGTCTTCGTATATCTGGCTTCCCGTAAGCAGCCCAGAGTACCCATGCCTCACTGATACGATTCCATCTATAACGTGGATTGCTGAATGATATCTCATGTGGGCGTATCTTCTGGCCCAGTCAATGACACCGTGGACGTTTTCATCTTCGTTGAAAGGTATATTTTGTTCCGATATGTGAATCACGTCGTTTCCGTCTTTCTGCACATCTGTTATCTTTATAGAAATATCGCCAGATACTATCAGTCCAGTGTCGTTCGGCTGCCCACCTCCGGTAGGATAAAAGGCAGTCTTATCAAGAATGAGCTTATTTTCATTAACCTTCAGAACTTTGGCATTGAACTCTTTAAGGTACATATCAGTCCAAAACAGTTTCTCTGTCATAGATACTACATTTAACTAACGTTAAAAAAAGTTGCATCTTTAAGATCTCTTTTGACAGTGATTTCCTCTTGACAGTTTACAAGTCTTTTGGCACCTAACAAATTTCAAACTCAGGTTCGAAATTTTTTTTGAAAGCCCAGCTTTCGCCAGCTATGCTGTCCAAAAGGTACATGTAAGGCTGGATAGAGTTTATCTGCACCCTCATGCTGTTAATTACTACGATGGCTTGGTCTGGATATTCCATAATCTTTTTTTCCGTTGCATTAAAATTAAAATCAGATAGCATCTTGGCCAGGTACGTTGCAGTCACGTTGATATGCTAAGTATAGTTTCCAGTGATGTCAACGCCGGCCGAGATCATAGCATGCCTCACCCCAAAAGGAACTGGTATACACGTATTCGAATATTCTGTTGTGTTAAAAAGTATGCCATCATAGTTTGTCATTCCTGAACGCTGCCCCATAACTATTGTACTGTAAAATTAAAACCACACATCAGAGACGTTAACTGGTTGGCCGTTGCTGAATTCGAGATACGGCCTCAGGTAGAAGTGTAGTTCTGATCGTTCTTTTCGGTCCAATGAGATGCAAGCACTGGAACGATCTGTGTATAGTTCGTTCCATTAAAATCAACGAGCTCCTGGAATACAGATGTGAAAACCGGCTCATCCTGATCTTCAAATCCGATAGCAGGATCGAGCGCATCCGGCAACTGCAATCACAACGACGACTATCACTACAGAAACGATCTTTTTAACTGAACCCATCAACGAATAATCGGGGGGACTGTATAAATTAGTTTTGTAATCAAATGAAAGAATATTCCACGAGTAATATTATCTGCGATTCAGTAATTTTTTTACTACTAGAAATTCTATTAGATCGAACCAATCGATGAGCTATTAACCCACCATGACCATCATGATGTATAAACAAAACCTTTAGTGGCCAATTTTTTCCCAAGTGTTGTGATAATCTCTACATCCTGCCTTCCCTTGTCAATAGAATCATAAACCTCCGGGCTTAGATACAGCGATACTGCACCATTCATCATGTGTATAAAGCTGGGATCTGTTTCTCCGTCTGCCTTATGGACTAAAAGCTTGGCAATTATCTGACAAGATACATCAGTGCACGGACCCCGTTCTTTCTCAAGCTCAAGAATTAAACTGGAATTATTAGCTATGTTTGTTACAGAATTATCGACGTAAACATTACCTTTCCCGACAGATATTTTAATTTTCTTTCCACACATATACTGTCATTCCAGTTGCTTATTTAACAATCTCACTTCTTGACATAACATTACTCTAAGTGAAAATA
>JAJYVJ010000163.1 GCA_021792045.1 Thermoplasmata archaeon
AATATGTTTCCTTATACGTTTATATTCGCAGACAAAATATAGCATATGTGCAGGAATACGTCAAAAATTTTTTAATGAAATCTAAAACAATGACAATCTCCACAAACGGTGAGAAACTGTGGACAACAAAGATATTCTATGCACTGGACCATGGATTCATATTTCTTATAGAAAAAACTGGTTTGACTCTAGCGAATGTAAAGAAGGATCCAAATATAAGCTACTCCATTGATAACAATAAACTCGATCTATTTGTGCAGGGCACAGGAAGAGTCGAAATACTAGGTGAACCAAAAGATTTCGTAAGTGAGAGAGGAAAATTGCTTTACAAAGTTCCAGAGGACTCAATATTTGTAAAGCATGGTAATGTATTCATTGCCCGGCTTGTTCCAGACAAGATAATGGTAACCGATATGAGGTCTGAGATGAAAAAATTCTCTGAGGAAATAGATCTCGATCAGCTAGTGGAGAAGCGGCATCCACTTCTGAAATCGGCCAGGGCATGGTCGTTTCAGCAGAGTTTGATAGCAATATTTGTAGGCTCTATGCTTGCTTTAAGGATTGATCTGATATTTTTCATATTATCAGTTGTTGGTGTTTTGACAGCACATGCATCGTTCAACATTCTTAATGGCTACTTTGACGCAAAAACCGGAAATGATACGTTCGCGTACCTGGGTGGTTCCAGGGTATTTGTTGACAAATTGGTTCATGAAAAGAGTGCATTATATCTTTCAACAGCCCTTTTTACATTGGCTTTTGCTATAGGCATATATCTTGTCCTCTCTGCGGAAAGGGTGATACCATTTCTTGTAATTGGAATTATAGCGGGTTTGCTCTATAGTTTACCAAGGATTGGCTTTAAGAAATTCGCACTGGGAGATGCTGCAGTTTTTCTCGCTTGGGCCCCAGGCATATTCCTTGGAGGTTATGTACTGCAGGGAGGCATTATTACCATTCCCATTATTCTTGTATCGTTCTCCATCGGACTCCTGACAGTGTGTATACTCCATGGGAACAACTGGCGTGATATAGACGATGATACCAAGGTGGGAGTCAGGACAGTTGCAAGCCTTATAGGCCCTATAAACTCCGAATATTATTACTTCGCTCTCCTCTGGATTCCATACTTCTTGATACTCATTGTATATTTTCTGGTACCATCATATTACCCTCTACTCGCCGTAATGCTTACGATTCCTTTCGCAATAAAACTTTCGCAGATTGCTGTCAACCGAAAGAACATAAAGTGGGGTATGCTCGATCGTATGACTGCCAGAGTTACACTTTATTTCGGTCTTGCCTCAATAGTGCCGTTTATTGCAGTTTTTGCGGCTGAAGGCATGATGCATATAGTTGCATAATGTCATGGTTGATCCTTATTCGTCAATCGTTGTATAGTTAATCGTCAAAATTATAATACATGTATCGATTATCATTGTATGGAAATCTCAGAAAAGATTGCTGGAGAGATAACGATGGCTGAAGACTCCGGCAAGACTATAAGGAAATGGCGAGAGGAATTCAAGGTATCGCAGCTTGAACTTTCGCAGTTTCTGCATATTTCCCCTTCAGTGATAAGTGATTATGAATCAGGGAGGCGAAAATCGCCAGGCATATCATCGATAAGGAAAATTGTCGACGCCCTGATTAATATAGATTTGAAAAATGGTGGGACGGTTATAAGGAAATACAGCAGTGGGTTGCCTTCTGATAGTATCATAGACATTACCGATTACAGTCATGACGTTTCACTGGAAAGAGTCATCAGGCTTATAGGGGGAACAAACTATTCTTCGGTTGGCCTTAATAGATACATAAGGGGATATACAATAGTGGATGGTGTAAGAACAATCCTCTCTTTTTCCTATTCCGATTATAGCAAGCTCTATGGATGGTCAAGCCAGAGAGCAATATTCTTTACTGAAGTAAAAATGGGGCGTAGTCCGATGATCGCTATACGTGTCCACCCTCTGAAACCTGCAGCAGTTGTCTACATCAAAGCTGACAGAGTGGACGAACTTGCTATAAAACTGGCGGATATAGAACGTATACCATTGATCACGACCGAACTTGAAGCTTCCGAAGTTTCAAAGATAATGTCCTCTCTTAAATGACGATTTTCACTAGACTTGCTCTTCAAAATTACCTGTTTTGATTGCATGAAATGGAAATCATATTATTACTATGATTTGATACAGTGTCTCCATGAAGAAATTTCGCGTTGAGTATATCGTCGTTATAGCGATCGTTGCCATAATTGTTGGGATAACGATCTACTCTGGCGAATTTCCTCCGGTTTCCGTTGTAGAATCAGAGAGTATGCAACATTCAAACTATTGGATGCCAGGCATCATAAATACTGGCGACATTGTAATTGTGAAAAATGTTCCAGATCCGATAAAAGATGTTGTTACGTACGTGCAGGGGAGATCTGATAATTTCAGTACGTACGGGGAATACGGTAATGTAATTCTTTATCATGATCCGTTCATAGGAACAGTTATACACAGAGCCATGTTTTATCTCTCATGGAACGGTAGCACACCAAATATTCTTGGTTATCATAATCAGCCTTGGATCATAGTCACGGATAAGTATGTTCTTATAAAGAATGTGGGATATGCACATAAGAACCTTCTCGTCCTAATAGGATCATTCAAAGGAGACGATGGATACATAACGGTTGGAGATCATAATCTAGGTTCTATGACAAAAAACAGTTTCTATTATAATTCAAGCCTGAACGCCTACATTGCTGCTGATCAGAACACGGGGATATCCTCCGCTCCCATTCCTCCTTCTAAGGTTGTCGGAATAGCAGAAGGGCAGATTCCCTGGTTTGGTCTTATAAAATTGAATTTTATGAGGCTCGAGGGACAATGGCCGTACTATAATGAGGTACCAAACGGATCGTATGCTTACTTATTCTCCTCTATAGCTGCAATTCTGGTACTTGTATTCTTTCCTTACAGGTGGGCCATAAAAGCGGTTAAAGGTAGGATAAAAGGCAATTAAAAATTTATACGTTCCACAAAAGAATTTTAACTTAGCATGTTTCAATTAAGATGAAGAAAATAGTCAAGGGAGTATTTTGTCAAGGTACCATTCCGGGGTGAACGGAATAAAATCATCCATCTCCTGTCCTATGCCAACGAAGATTATCGGTTTCTTTATCTCGTTTGACATTGTGAGCACAGCTCCTCCTTTGGCGTCTGTATCAAGTTTGGTGAGTATGATCGCGTCGAATGATATCTCTTTCAGGAAAGTATCGGCCTGAGAAACGGCATCTTGACCGATCATAGCATCAAGTACAAGAACAGTAATATCTGGCTTTGCAACACGCTTTATTTTCTTCATTTCATCAAGTAAATTTTTGTTTGTCTGCATGCGCCCTGCCGAATCAATGAGAACGTAGTCAATATTCTTCGCAGCAGCGTGCTGAACGGCGTCAAAAGCAACAGAGGCTGGATCACTGCCTGCGCTGTTCTTTATCAGGGGGACGTCTATCATATTGCATAGAAAAGTTAGTTGCTCTATGGCACCAGCCCTAAATGTATCTGATGCAGATACGACAACCTTTTTTCCGTGATTTTTCAGGTAATATGCTAACTTTGCAATGGAAGTTGTCTTTCCTGTTCCGTTTATGCCAAGAAAGAGTACTACGTATGGTTTCTTCCCGGGATTGAGAATGTCAAATTTTGGATTCTCAGAAGACATTATCTCTTTTAGTGTTTCACGAAGCGCCACCTTTACGTTTTCCATGGAAACCTTCTTTTTGGATTTCCTGATAAAAGTATCCATATCCTCAATGATCTTTTCTGTTGTATCGAAAGAGACATCAGAATCTAGAAGTATGGTCCTGATCTTATCGTCTATCTCGTCCCTACGGATTATCTC
>JAJYVJ010000020.1 GCA_021792045.1 Thermoplasmata archaeon
CTCTTCAAATCGTTGAGAGCAGGCAATAAGCTAGCGCGATATTATAGCGAAGGGACTCAGTGGAACTGTTCAATAAGCTTCCGAGATTTTATAATTTGAGATAAATAGTACAGATCACCAATGCAATCCCAGCTGGGATCAACTCAAAAATGGTACTTCAAGAAAAGAGAAGATGTGGATTCAGAACTGAGGAACAGCAAAAGAAGGCGATATGGTTTACATGCCATAATGCAAATCGTTTTCCCGGACCCACATGAAAATTCGGTGACTTCCTACATTAGAATTTCCAACAAATATATTGAGGTCAAAACATATAATTTAAAATGACGAGAAATATTTAAGTCTACTATTTTGTTTATTATATATGATAATTTAATATTATCCGGAAATATTGGCTTGCCAATATGGAGTACAGAGGTTCTTGAAAATTACGCAATCATAAGACTAAAGAATAGATTTCCAAAGAGCCTTAATTTACCAAGTTTTAGCTTTAATTTGGAGAGCAAGTTCTTTTTTTCTATTTTAAAAGATGGCCAACTTTATATGTACAGAAACCTCGGCAAGAGCCTCTCTGAAATTGAAAGTTTTAATCTGAAAAGAACAAAAGAATTCCAAGATTATGAAATGAACATTGTACAGAACTCTGTACTGCAGATAAGTGTTAAAGATGATGCGTTTGTCTTCTTCAATCGTATGAACTCTTTGAAAGGCTGCCGAGTTAATCCCAATATCCTTTCTAATTCACAGGATGCATATATTCAGACAGATTTTTCTGATGAAGCCAGAGAGCGGGTCTCAAAATTATTACTGGATTTAATGAGTTCAAACAAAACCGGGGTGGAAATAATTGCATTCGGAAAACATTCTGGTGGAATTCCGTATTTGTTAAAACTCTTTAGAGATTTTGGAGGTAAATTAAGTGATTTCTTTCTTATCAAAACCGAATGGCACTTGAATATAATATCCAGGGAAAAAGAAAACAGCGGTGTATTTTTGAATGAGGGAAAATTCGTTCCAAAGTACTTTACAAATACTGATAAGGATATTCTTATCTTTAAACTTGAAACACCGAACTACAAGGAAAGCCATTCATTGAAAGTATTTTCAGAAGGGACAAATATTGTTGAAATGGAGGCAAACACTACATTCTTCACAGATTTTTACAGAGAGGTTATAGAGACCTATTATGGTACCATCTTCTTCGAGGCAGAAATATATGGTAATGTAATGACGTCTTATTACATAATAGATGAAAACCTGTCATCAGCTTTCCTATCAGGATTGCGGAGACATTGGAGTATACCCAAGCGTAAAGATCATCATAATGTACTGGTAACAGCAATGAATTTAACTAATCTGAAAGTTCGTGAAGATCAAGATTAGTCAATCAATATGAGAAATTGTTGTTCAACCAACCCTGAAATTAAATCCTGGATCTCTTTTGCAAATTATGCTCCGGTCGGGATTGGTATCAGGCGGTTCATATTACTCCAATCCTAACGGATCAGGGTATATAAAGAAAAATTTTATCGGAGTAAATATATATTTCTGAAAGGCAGATCGAATGATCTCTGATCTTTTTTCCATGCCATCCATGATCCATTCCAGGAGAATGAACTCATCCATTCTGCATACATTCAGTTCTCCATCACCCTCATGGTATAATTTCACCTTTTAAGATTTCCATCAGCCTTAAATCGCTTTTTATCAATTCCTGTGACTATTCTTAGGATATTTAACTAACAGTTATAAGAAGTCTAACTGTTAACAAAAAGTGCATTGTTAAAAAGATAAGGCTTGTTGAATAGGTTCCCTCTATTTTTCGAATTGTGGGTTAATACCTATTGGGCTTAAATTTTGCATAAAGGCCACTTAAAAAAATAATTATTACAACGGCATATAACAAATCCTTTGTTGTTGTTATAACATCCCCCTGATACTTCAGAGGAAAGTATGACGCAAAGGTGTATGCAATATAATTAACGTAATAATAGAATTCGTATTTGATATATGCCAACGTCAGTATTTGCTGAAAACTTTCACTGCCAATATTAGTTATGTAGCCATAGTAACTAAACGCCGCGATTATAACGTATAAGATTACAATTGCCACGAACCAACTTATGTATTTATTCAATAAGGATTATAGAATTGCAAGCTTAATAACTTTTCTTAACACTATACAAACAGCCAAATATTAATATTATTAATATTACATTAACTTAAATGGTTGGCAGAGAAAGCTTCAAACCTGAACACATGACTGTGCGTGAGCTGTTATCCAACAGTTATAACTTTTACACAATTCCTGAATATCAGAGACCATTCAAATGGACCAGACAAAATATTGAGAAACTTATTCAGGATATAAAGGAATCTATGGATACTGGAGAATACTTCATTGGTAGTATTATACTAGTAAAGAAACCAGATGGTTTTGACGTTATAGATGGTCAGCAAAGGTTAACAACCCTTACCTTAATCCTTTCGGCATTCTATCAAAAATATAAGACCAATGAGCTAAAGAAATGCCTCGTGGACGATGATCAAAATAAATTTAGAATAAAGGTTGCTCCTCGCGTCGACCAAAGAAATGAATTTCAAGAGGGTTTCCTTAGGGCCATCGTAGATGGAAAAGAACCTGATCCAGACAGACACAACAAATTCTCATATTCTTATTATTTAACAAAAGAATTGCTTTCCGAGAACGATTTGTACGACAATAAAGATGTAGCCAAAGATTTCTATAATTATCTTCTTGACAGTGTAAGCCTAATAAGAATTTACACTGAAACAGAGGGGTTCGCTGTAAAACTCTTTTACGTGATGAATACAACAGGCACAAGTTTATCGAACGATGAGGTTATAAAAGTCATTCTATACGATAAGCTCAATGACAAAGATAGAGAAACATTCATGGGTTCGTGGAGGGCAATTGAAAATGACCAAAAACAACTTAGTAATCTTTGGGGAACATTGGATAAGCTTGAGAGAATTTTTACACTTTACTCGTACTATTACCTGGGCGAAAAGCCTAGAACTATTGTATATGACACTTATGCAAAGATGATAACAAAGGGCGAGAATCCCCTTGTAATCATAAACAAAGTGAAACAATTTACAGATAGCCTTATTGAGTTGCACAGGGAGCACTCAAAAGGAGACAGATATATAAGAGACGACAGAGTGCTCTACCCATTTTATTATTTATATGATTCTGTTTATTGGCAGTTAATTCTAGCTACAGCTATTAATGTTAATTATAGCAATGTTTCTGACTTAGCTCAGGAGCTTTTAAGGCTTTACTATTTAAACTGGATTTCAGGGCATAACTCAGCTAACATAAAGGATAGCTCCATAAAGGTTCTAAAACTCGTAAAGGATAATGAACTACTTTCTAAGATAATAAGCCTAGCTGAAGAGAAAATTAGAAACGAAGATCTTGAAAGACAGGCCTTTGAGAATCTGAATAAAGATGTTTATGTTGATAAGCCGAAAAACTGGTTGCGTGCCGTCTTATGCCTTATTGAGTACGATCTGTATGATGATTCAGGCGCGGCTTATATTGAAAAATTTGGCATAGATTCGCCCTCTATTGATCATATACTTCCTAAGGATTGGAGATCAGTTCACTATTGGACTGAACAATGGAACGAAAGCGATGCAAATCAATTTATATATAAGCTCGGAAATATGACACTTATCTCTTTACCTAAAAATGAAAAAATTAGAAATCTTGACTTTATCTCAAAGAAAGGGCATTATTCAGGAACTATAGGCGATTCACGAGCTACTAGGTATAAAATAAACGATTCTATAACCAGACTTCAAAATTGGAATCGAGAGGGGCTTCAGAAAAGACAAGAGTGGATGGTAGACCGTTTAAAGAATATTCTAAAATCCCCTTAACTTAATTATTTAGTACTAAGTGAAACTTATTCAATCTTCCTAACCACAATTTCCCCATTAACTTCATAAAACCCAATATGTTCTGATCCAGTGGCATTTAACTTCTCTGCTATATCTTTCGGAAGGGTTATTCATAAAGATGAACCACGTTTTGATGTCTTAGTTACAGCTATGAGTTTGTCTGACATTTGGAGGATAAAGTCTATGGGCTCATTGCTTAGCGAAATTGCAGCAATGAAGAAAATACATTACAGAGTGGCCGAGCGGAATAAGAAATGGCCTCTCGGATTCATCAAGTGATATTATAACTGCAGGGTTCAGATTACAAACATGTTCAGGAAAAGGTATCCGTGATCTTACATATATTTTCTTAGCAATACGTAAAACCTTGCAAAATGTCATGGAAAACATTTATTATTTTTTCACTACATCCAATTGATTCTGCATATATTCACATCCCAAATCTCAATTGCCCTGGATTTGTTCAACCTAACAGCAGATCTAGTTCACTATCGATTTTGTGCCAGATAATCGATAATCATAAATTGTTTTCATCTCTATACGTCATATGAATGGTAATTTCAGTTCTGTTACAAATTTCATATGGAACGTTGCCGAATTACTTAGAGACGTATACAAAAGAAAAGACTATCCTGATGTAATATTGCCATTTACAGTTCTGAGGAGACTTGACTGTGTACTATCAGAATCAAAGGAAGAGGTGCTCACAACATACCAGAAATACTTAGGTATACTTGAAGATCCTTCCGCAGTTCTCATGAAAGCCTCCGGGCACAATTTCTATAACATTTCAAAATTCGATTTTAGTAAACTGCTCTCTGATCCAGCAAATATAAAGCAGAATTTCTTCGATTATCTCAATGGTTTTTCAGCGAATCTGACGGATGTAATGGAAAGATTCAAGATCAGGGATCGCATCTACTATCTGGCAGAGAAGGATCTCCTTTACAAAGTAGTCCAGAAATTCTCTGAAATTGATTTAGGGACTTCCACCATATCAAATCACGATATGGGGTACATCTTTGAAGAGCTCATCAGGAAGTTCAATGAGGCCAACAATGAAGAGGCAGGAGAGCACTTCACGCCAAGGGAAATAATCAGGTTGATGGTAGAAATTCTGATGTCCAAGGATCGGAAGAGACTGGAGGAACCTGGCATAATAACGACAGTGTATGATCCTGCCTGTGGAACAGGGGGAATGCTTACCGTGGCAAAGGATCATGTCATTTCAGAAATGAATGACAAGTCACAAATTGAACTCTTCGGCCAGGAGATCAACGATGAAACATATGCAGTTTGCAAATCAGACATGATAATAAAGGGAGAGAATCCTGATAATATAAAACCAAATTCAAGCTTTTCACATGATGGTTTTCCAGACATGAAATTTGATTACATCCTTTCAAACCCTCCCTTCGGAAAGGACTGGAATCAGGACAAGGGATTTATTGAGGAGGAATATGAGAGAGGTTTCTCAGGAAGATTCGGAGCAGGTTTACCAAGAATAGATGATGGCCAGTTTTTATTCCTGCAGCATATGATATCAAAAATGCATCCTCCAGAAACAGAAACAAAGACGAGGATTGCAATAGTGTTCAATGGCTCACCTCTTTTCACAGGAGATGCAGGGTCAGGAGAATCAGAAATAAGAAGATGGATCATCGAAAATGACTGGCTTGAAGCCATAATAGCATTGCCGGATCAGCTCTTCTACAACACAAACATCAACACTTATCTGTGGATTTTATCCAGTGTTAAGGAACAAGACAGGAAAGGAAGGGTCTTACTCATAGATGCAAGAGATATGAGCGATGATATGAAAAAGAGCCTTGGCCAGAAGAGGAAAGAGATATCTGATGAGCAGATAGAGGAGATCAGGAATCTTTACATCAGTGCCAGGGATGGAGAAAAAGTCAAGATATTTGACAATGAGGATTTCGGCTATAGAAAGATAACCATTGACAGACCATTAAGAATGAAATTCGTCATAAGCGAAGAGGGAATCTCAAAAGTTTCCTCAGATAAGGCATTTGACAAAGCAATGAACGGGAAGCAGAAGAAACTTGATCAACAATCACAGACCTCGGATATCATCGTGAATTTAATATCTCAGTTAAAGGGAATGGAATTCAGGACTAAAAGTGAATTTGAACAGAAAATATCATCTCTATTTCTAAGCAACGGAATGAAACTTTCGGCAACACAGAAGAAGGCACTTGTGAAGATATTTGGAGTCCGTGACGAGAATGCTGAGATATCAACAGGATCTGACGGAAAACCGGAAGCTGACACAGACCTAAGAGACTACGAAAATGTTCCGCTGAAGGAAGATATTAATGTATACTTCAATAGAGAGGTAAAACCCTTTGTACCTGACGCATGGGTAAACGAAAGTGTCAGGGATATTAAGGACGGAAAAGTAGGAAAGGTAGGGTATGAAATCCCATTTAACAGGTATTTTTACAAATTTGTACCACCCAGGCCACTGGAGGAAATCGATGCAGACCTAAAGAAACTTGGAAATGAAATAATAGATCTTCTCAAAGAGGTCACAGAATGAAGTATCAAAGGTATCCAGCCTACAAGGACAGTGGTGTTGAGTGGATTGGGGAGATACCAGAGCACTGGAAACTGACAAAATTGAAAAGTGTGTGCCACTTCAATTATGGTGATTCTCTTCCCACAGAGGATAGACTTGAAGGGGAATTCCCTGTTTTCGGTTCCAATGGGATTATAGACTATAATAGTCTTGCAAACACTGGATCCCCAACTATAATAATAGGAAGGAAGGGTTCTTACGGCAAACTATTTTATTCAAGTTTATCTGGTTTTGCAATAGATACTACTTTTTTCGTTAATGAAAAAACTTCAAAGGTAAATTTAAAATGGTTATATTACGTGCTTGGGATTCTTCACTTAGACATGTACTCCCTTGACACCGGAGTCCCGGGTCTATCAAGGGAAAATGCCTACGAAGAAATTATTGTCTTGCCAAGCAATGAGGAACAATTTTTAATATCGAATTTTCTAGATTCTAGAACAAACAGGATAGATATTTTAATTTCAAAACAACACAATATGATCGAACTCCTCAAGGAAAAGCGCCAGGCAATCATAACCAATGCAGTCACCAAAGGTCTTGATCCGAACGTGCCAATGAAGGACAGTGGTGTTGAGTGGATTGGGGAGATACCGGAGCACTGGAATATTCAAAAATTGAAACGTATTTTCCAAGTCTTAAATGGCTCAACACCAAGGAGTGATAATCCACTTTACTGGAATGGAAATATAATATGGGTGACCCCGGAAGACTTGAGTCTTACCGTAAGTCCTGTTATATGCAAAAGTTCAAGACAAATCACCGCGGAAGGCTATGACAGTTGCGGGACTAACCTTGTACCAAAAGGGAGTATAATAGTTTCCACAAGGGCACCAATAGGATATGTTAAGATTTCTGGAGTCGAATTATGCACAAACCAAGGATGCCGCTCATTGGTAAAGAAGACCGAGGCAAACGAAAACTACTTCTTCTATTACTTGTACTGCTTCGGGAGCGTTCTCAACTCACTTGGACGGGGTAGCACATTCGCCGAGTTAAGCAGTGAGAACCTTAAAATGTTTCAAATATCAATCCCTCCAATTGAGGAACAACTAACTATTACTCAGTTTCTTGCGTCTGAAACAAGTAAAATAGATGGTTTAATATCAAAACATTTGAAACTTATTGATCTTCTAAAAGAATACAAAACATCACTCATCACTCAAGCAGTTACGGGAAAAATAGATGTCAGGGGGTTTACTCTCCCAACCACCTCAAGCGATGCTAATCAGTGAGATAAGGTTATATTACTTACTCATATATTTTATTGAAATAATATGGATCTTTCAGAGAAGAGCATGGAATCACATATTGAAGGTTACCTTGTTAAAGATCAATCATATGTGAGGCGTATCTCTTCAAATTACGACAAATCCTTATGCATGGATAAGGAAAAGCTTATAGGTTTCATTCTTTCGACGCAGCCTGAAAAATGGGATAAGCTCAAGGAACAGCACAATGAACGTGTGTCCGAAATGTTCCTGAAGAGGGTGCATGAGGAGATCGAAAAACGCGGAACACTTGATGTTCTGAGGAGAGGCGTAAAGGATTACGGTGTATCCTTTGATCTTTTCTACCCCAAGCCTGAATCGGGGCTGAATGAAAATCTTATGAAACTGCATCAGGCAAATACATTCTCCGTGATCCGCCAGCTATATTTCAGTGAGAAGAACAACAAATCCATTGATATTGCAATCTTCATAAACGGATTGCCAGTGATTACATTGGAACTGAAGGATAGGTTGAGTGGTTCAGGATACACCGTGAAGGATGCTATTGACCAGTACAAGGGGCGCGATGTTCATGAACCTATTTTCAAGTTTGGCAGATGCCTTGTTCAATTTGCACTGGATGAGGAACTTGTCTACATGACAACAAAGCTTGAGGGTTCAAGAACGAGATTTTTTCCATTCAATAAGGGATATGAAGGAGGTTCAGGGAATCCTCCTTCCACTGGTTTCAGGACTGAATATCTGTGGATGGAGATACTCCCCAAGGAATCCTTGTCAGATATCATCGCCAATTTCATAAACTATCAGGATGTGGATGATGAGAATGGGAAACCAACAGGGGAGAAGAAGATCATATTCCCTAGATATCATCAGCTGGATGCAGTCAGAAAACTTGTCAACGCTTCCCGTGCCGGTACAGGCAGTAACTATCTGGTCCAGCACAGTGCTGGAAGCGGAAAGAGCAATACAATATCATGGCTCGGCTATCGACTTGCCAGCATTCATGATGAAGAAAACAGAAATGTATACGATTCTGTTATTGTAATAACGGACAGAAAAGTTCTGGACAGACAGCTTCAGAAGACATTCCAGCAGTTTGAGCGTGTTTCTGGAACTCTGACAGGTATTGACAGGAGTTCAGCACAGCTTAAGGAAGCACTGGAAAAAGGCAGAAAGATCATAGTGACCACGTTGCAGAAATTCCCAAGGATTGTTGATCAGATCAGGGAACTGCCTGGAAAGAACTTTGCAGTAATTATTGATGAGGCCCATTCTTCTACAACAGGCGAGAACAGCAAGAACATGAAACTTGTGCTGACTGCCAACGGCCTTGAGGATGCAGAGGAATCTGACACTGAGGAGGAGACATATGAGGATGTCATAGTAAAGGATCTGGAGGCAAGAGGAAGGCAGAGAAACGTCAGTTACTATGCATTTACGGCAACGCCAAAGGCCAAGACCCTGGAGCTGTTCGGGCAGAAGTTACCGGATGGACACTATGAACCATTCCATCTGTACACCATGAGACAGGCCATAGAGGAGGGATTCATCCTTGATGTTCTGAAGAACTACATGACTTACAAGACATATTTTTCACTGCTCAAGAAAGTGGAGGATGATCCAAGATATGAGGGCGCAAAGGCCAAAGCTCTCCTGAAGGCATTTGTCGATCTCAATGATCATGCCATAGAGAAGAAGGTGGAAATCATTGTGGAGCACTTCAATTCCAGCATAAAGAACAAGATACCCAACAGAGAAGGTAAGGGGCAGGCCAAGGCCATGATTGTCACCAGATCACGTCTACATGCCGTAAAGTTCAAGATCGCAGTTGATTCATATATCCGAAAACATGGATACCGATTCAAAACACTCGTTGCATTTTCCGGCACTGTCCGAGATCTATCTGACGGACAGGAATACACTGAGGGCGGGATGAACGGCATGAGTGAATCCATGACAGCCGCAACATTCAGGAAGCCCGATTACAGGTTGCTCATCGTTGCAAACAAGTTCCAGACAGGTTTCGATGAGCCTCTGCTGTATGCAATGTACCTTGACAAGAAGCTGGCAGGGGTTGCCGCTGTACAGACACTCAGCAGGCTTGATCGGATATACGAAGGAAAAGAAGAACCGGTGGTGCTGGACCTTGCCAATGATCCGGATACAATAGAACATGCTTTCGAACCGTATTACGGTCACACCACACTAAAGCATGGGACTGATCCAAACATACTCTATGATTTCCAGAGGCAGCTTTCTGACTTTCACATCTTTTCAGATGAGGATATAGAGAGGTTTGCAAAGATATTTTATGACAGAAGGAACAGGCAGGAAAAGCTCTTCCCTGTAATAGATGAGGTTGTCACAAGATTCAATGATCTTGATGTTTCAGAACAGGACAAATTCAGGAAACTTCTCAGAGATTACAACAGGACATATTCGTTCCTTTCACAGATAATAAGTTTCCAGGATATGGAACTGGAGAAACTTTACGCCTTTGGGAAGGTTCTGCTGAGGAAACTTCCAGTCAGGAGGGAATCACTGCCCGTTGAGATACTGAGGCAGGTTGACCTTGACTCGTACCGTATAGAACTCATAACTCAGGGCGAAATAAGGCTCAAAGAATCCGATAAATCTCTTGAACCTAAAGAAAGCCTCGAATACAAGACGCCAAAAGAGGAGGAGGAACCGCTTTCAAGAATTATAGAGGAGATGAATGATCGCTATGGAACAGAATTCAACGAGACTGACAAGGTTATACTATTGAGACTGAAGAACAGCCTTGAGAATAATGCGGATCTTAAGACAAGTGCCAGAATAAACAGTGAAGAGAATTTCAAACTTTCATTCAGGCACATGTTTGATGAGGTTCTGCTTTCATTCATTTCTGATCATTTTGCGTTCTACAGAAAGATAAACGACAATAAGAATCTGAAAAAAGATCTTGTGGACAATATATTCACAATGGTTTATAAGGGCCTTAAGGAAGAAGATAAGGAATGATAAACGTGAGTCACCATCACTGTACTGGAGCAGGCAAAGTTGCTGGGGTATGAGTGGGTTACTACATGAGCATAATCACATCTGTAATCTTCACGGTCATAGGTGGCTTAGTTGCAGGCGGGGTTGGATATTTTGCTACAATAGTCAGTCTAAGGGAACAGAGAAAGCAGAAGCACTTTGAGGAGCACAAGAATAATCTAAAGGCTGTAAGTAAGGCTCTTGATCAAATCTGGGGTGAAGTCTGGCCTTTCGTTTCTGGAGCTGAAGACTTAAAACTTTACAGACCCCCCTTCGGGAATACAAAGCGGATCGAAAATTTGGAAATTAAGAGAGAGCCTATTGCAATGGAGCTATCAAATCCATTTTCTGACGACAATCGCACTATTCAAGTGGGAATTGATCCTATCCTATACGATGATATACCGACCCACTTTCCAGAGTTGCATAAATTGCTTGAAGAAACAGAACTAGAAGTTAGGAAGAACGGTAAACAGATTCTGACACTACTGAACTCTCTTTCTGCCAATATATATGATAAACTTGCCTGCAGTGACATGGATTTTCCTTATTGGGATGGAAACAAAGCCATTTTCAAGAAATTCACCGATCTAAAGAACGAAATAATAGAAAGTGACTATGCAGGGGATATTTTTCTCAGGGTGTTAGGAGAGGACGAAGATGACTGGCCCAACAAGGTAAGATGGCTAAAAAGCAATAACGTCTACAATGAAATAAGGAGACTAGGAGAAGAAATTGGAAATGAATTTGGGAACGATCTGAATAAGCTTCGTGACTTACATGATCTGACATTCAAGCATATTAATGGAACCAAGGAAGAAATTAATAAGATCGAACTTACGACAAGATTAAAGGGTAGGTGTAGATTTCTTTGACCTGAACGGCTTACCATTTACTGAAAGAAATTATATAAATATCACATCCAGAATTTGCCATTTTTATACACTTCTTCTCTTCTTAACAAAATCGATAAAATTCACATACGTATTCTTTGTCAGCATTAGGTGATAACCATTGCATCCAAGATCTATATGGACTCTGCCCCCATACTTGGAGTATTCGTACCAAGTGTCATGTAACCTTTGAAAGTAATCATTTCCATTTGTCAAGGTTACAACACCATAATTAGTTTTAGTCTCATATAGGTAGTCTCCATAAGCAGTTATCTCTTCGCAGGCGGGTGACAGTTTTGTAATTTCCGCATTGGCTTTCCGCATAGCCTCAATTGCATGTGAAGGTGGCGATCTGTGGTTAGGTACTTGATTTATTCTTTCACAGTATTCCTTCCATTTCCCACCTGATTTATAGACTTCAACTGCAATCTTTGCTTTCCATTTTCTGTTAAAGGCTCTTCTAAAAATCCATTCATCAGTGGAACCTATCACTTTCCATTTTCTTCCTACTTTTTCAATTGCAAGTGATTCAGATTCCATATAGACTACCTCATTAGATATTGGCAAGCGATGCCTTAATAATTTTCGTCAACTCAATATTCAAGTTAACATTAAGAAGGTTGCAAACATTTCCTTGCCTGATGTAAATTCACATCCATATTGTTCATTTCTCCCTCCTCTTTATAGCATCCACTTGATCCTGCATATGATCCAGGAGACCCAGTGCCTCACTGAGTGGATTCAAAACCTGCCCCTGCCCCACCCCATTAAACCACTTAAGGCCACTCATGTCTACATCTGCCTTTTGGAAGTGCCTTATTGAAAGGTTAATGTCATCTACAACTTTTGGAATCAGCCTTCGTGGGTTGTAGGCCATGAATGAATTCATTTCGTTCAATGCATTCTCTTTTTCCTGCCTTACCCTTTCAAGCAGTTCCTTATGATAGGCATCAAGGTTTTCAGTGGATAGGAAATCATCACTGTGGATCCGTTCAAGCATATCCTTAAGGTTTTGGTTCAATAAGTCCATGTGGCTAAGTTCGCTTTTGCTAAGTTCCATTCCTAATGCGGTTACGTGTTCTTTGAAATAAGCTTTCCACTTTTCCATAACAGAATCAATGAATGAAGTTACATCTGTTGTATTCTTTTGAATAAGTTCCAGGCCTGCATCTGTGCGAACGTTCGATCTTTGTTTGTTATATTCATCTGACTCTTTCTTTATCCGTTCCAGGTTTTCGTGGATTTCGTCATATTCTGTTTGTGCCTGTTCAATCTCCTGCCTTAACAATTGGATTTCATGGTTCTCCTTTGCAATTTCCGCTTTAAGTTTTTCCACATTCTCCTTATCGCTTTCCAGATCCACAATGCCATCCAGTGCCTTTTTAACGCCATCCAGATACAAGGGATTTTCAGGATCGCATAGTTCTTTTATGATTGGTTGCAATGGCTTATATTTCTGATAAATGAACCGAGCCGATGCAGGATTCTTTTTCATATAAATGTAAACCTGCCTTATATCTGCATTAGAATCCAATAGGAACGATTCATTATCAAGCCATGCCACTCTCTCTTTTAGTGCCTCATTTTCCGCTTTAACCTTTGAATAGTAGCTTTCCCCATCCTTATCTTTCTTAACTGCCTTAACTGCCATATATAGATAATCGCATGTTCTATATAGATTTGATCCAATTTACTATTATTTCAATGGTGTTTTAACAAGTATGTATTTCCAGATGAACCTACATATTTCTAATTCAACCGTTGATCAGATGTGTGTTTTTCCACAAAATGAGAGAATGTGTGTTTTCCAGCCTATTTACTTATACCTTAGAAGCCCATCATGAGAAATCAGCGTTTTGTTCACTAAACTATGATGATGTAAATTCTACCGTAAAATATAGGGGCTGCTATCGATTGGTTTTGCCCGAGGCGATCTAATGATCATAGTCTTGCGCTTCAAGTATGATCAATAGTGAATCTATTACCCCTGAAACTCAGTAAATCTTAATTCCTTGTCCCTTCCAGATTGCCTTGTTGTTTGTTTCGCTCTTCTGTATTATTTATGATTGCCATGTACTTCTCCTAACATACTCATAAGGAGATCACAGAAGGAGAGGAGATGCCACAAAAAAATATTGCATCGAACAACTGATAAAATAATTCGGACCAACGATTTTTTTACGTGAGTTGGTCCTTTGAAACCATAGATATCTATAAGGGAAACCAAGGTGAAAACGATTAAGGGAGGGCATACAGGATGCTAGCACGTTTTAGTAAAGTTGTGACTTTTTCTAACCAAGAATTCTGCTTAAAATGAAAGGCGAAGGGCCTAATAGATAGAAATCATCGTGGAGCTTGTCTATTTCAATTCCTATCCTGTAAGTAGGGCGTTGAGGTTTCATCTCTAGTTCAGCTATTACTTTATTCACCTGGTCATCCTTTTCTGAATAACCAACGATAAAGAGACTAAAAAGTTCAGAAGATATACTATAACGGGACAAATAATCTTTGAAACACTCAAAAACATAACCTCCTTCGTCCGGAAATACCCACCCTAAGTTTCCTGCCTGATTGTGATCATTGAATTCCTCTATGTCGCCGTGAAATTTCCATAAATGGCTCCTCTCATTTACTTCTGACTCCTTGTTAATCTTCTTCGGGGATTTTCCAAGAGCTTTGAAAGCCCTCTCGATAAGATTGTCCCAATTCAAGCATATGATCTCAATCACATTGGAGGGAAAACTAGCCGCGATAAGGTTATGTGATAATCCGGGATTACTTCTGTTTATAAGGGTTTGGAACTGCTTTTTGAATTGAAAACACTTTGGCAAGTCCCCTCTTAATTCAGCGAAGTCACTAACACCAACAAAACGAAGTATATCATCAAGATCTGTTCTCATTGGGGCACCGCTTTCATATGAAAATCCTGCGCCAATTACAAAAATTGCCTTTTCAACATTGATGTGATGTTTTGCATCTTTGAACTTCGATGTTTGCCTGAGAATTGCTTTCAGAAGAGTCAAGGAATTATCCTGAATATACTTTAGCATCAAGGCAGGTCTAAAATTGTGTCCCTTCAGGTTAGTTAAACCGTAAATCTTTGCTTCGTCGAAGACTCTGTCAAGTATCGGGGAGATTGATTGTGGATCCTCTTTGATTTGTATTATATAATTTTCCATGTACTTGACGACAGGTCGTCTATATTCCTCAAAAATTAGATTTAAAGCACTATGGCCAGAATTTGTTACCATCTTCATATAACCTAGTTTTCTTTCCCATATACTCTTCAAAGCTAATCTTGTTTTGAAAGAATTCATCAGTCAAATTTTGGGAAGCAAGTTCCAGTTCATCAAGGATTATTCCTCTGATATATTTATCAATAGTTGCGAGCCTTGAATTAGCCTTCGGTTTACCAGTATTACTTACCTCTATTGGAACTTCACGTAGAAAATCTTCCTCGTTTTGAATAACATTTAAACCTGTTCTACGATTTCTATTTGCCACATCTTCTTTAAGAATATCAAGCAATTCCTTCACCATAACAGGGTCACCTGAATAGTAATTCCTTGCTTGAATAACATCCTTAATCGCATAAAGGGATAGTGGTGTACCTTTATGTGTACTTTCCTTGATTACCATTATATTTTCGTCTAAATTTTGTTTAATGTTCCCTACTGTTGAAATTTCAATTCTTCGAGTGGTCAACTCAGACATAACTGTGGGGTCAGTAAATCCGTCTAGGAAAAGTGAAGACTCATTAATCTGGTATTGTTCAGTTGTCCCAGATACTGGTAGAGTGCTTTGCCATACTCCTGATGGTAGTTCTTGATTCTGTATGGAATTCTTAATGTTCACGAAGTTTTCCAAGAACTCTAATTTTTCTCCTTCTCTAGTTTTCCGACCATGAGAAAATCTTTGCAACTTAATTCTTTTCAATGCCAATTCTACTCTCGATGGGGCATCTATATTAGAAATCAAACTAATTAGGAAATCCTCATCACCAATAAATTCTTCCACCGCCCGAGACAGCTCCTCGATTGGCAATTCCGGGTATCTGCTCATAAGTTCATTAAATGACAAACTAGGGTTAATCACCTCAATCCCATCTCCTTTTTAACGGATTTTGAAAGCATGTGGGTCAATCTATTTCTAAAGTCTGGTGGCAATACAACTTTATTCTCCTTTTGCGTAGACCCTGAAGGAGATTCTATAAATACCATGAATAATTTTCGCCAATTTTTTAGATTCTCCCAGATCAAGTTTGAGAAATCTTCAACGGATAAATCTCCGCGCGCCATTAGTTCTGACAATCGATCTATATTACATATAAGACCTTCATTGATCATAATCTCGTAGATTTTAGGATCAGAATTCCCAAATTGTTTTACGAAATCCAAGTACCAATCCATAGACATTATGCAGGAGCTTAACAGGGTAATCTTGAGATTATATCCAGTAAGATTAGATATCCTTTCAATCTCATTTCCTATGCCCTTTAGAAGGTTGTTGTTAGCAAGATATAGATAGTCTTTGGAAGAGCCTAGAAACTCAGACATCCATTTCGACACGTACGCAGTATAGTTCTCATCTGAATTATCTGAGTAATAACTGGCATTTTCTGAGTCTAGGTGCTGATAACGTCTGAACGCATTCTTGAATCCCACAAACAAATCCCACAGAGATTGAGTACCCTTCGTGTCTTCTACTGATCTTTCTATCAAGGCAGTCAAAAACTCAACTCCCGGAGTCCTTACTTCACTGATGTATTGACTGTCAATCTTGCCAGAGTTATAAGTTTTGAATTTTGTGTAATCCATACTCATAGATCTTATCATAAACCCAACAAGGCCCCAGTCAAGTTCATCCATTATGAAAGAATCAGAAAGTATTCTATTCGAATAAATTGTCGTTAGGAAATAATCATCATTTTTGAACAGCCTCTCGGCTTCTTTCAAATGTGCTACTAATATTTTTCTTCTGTCATCATTAGTTAGCATAGGCCCACTATATACAATTACTAACAACTTATTAATTTTGCTTGTGTAGCCACGCTTAGTATGATTCTGAGGATTTTAATGCTTCATAAAGAACAATAGATTATCGGTTGGAGTCTTTACTCAATTTGGAAGAACTTCCGAAATCGCCAAAACTCTCCCAAACCTATCGGGACAGAGTAAAAGTGTATACAAAATTTGCCTGACAGAAGGACTGATTATAGGCTTTATTTTCATTCCATCACTGACTATGTAAGATTTACCAATTCAATATCATCAAGTGTTACAGCCTATTCTGAAGCGATAGGAAGGCATTCCTGAACAATCATTCAATCTATCCATCTGTTGCAGTTCCATCAGGCTATTCCATCAATATCCATCGCCCTGTTCCATCACCACTCAAGAACGCCATCGGATATTTCCATCAAACAACATCAGAATTTTCATCAGTTCCATCCTTATTCCATCATCTTACTCCATCAGAGATTTACCATCAGTGGATCGGTTTTGCTTTTGGCCTATTCTTCAGAGTGTTATCGATCAATCGAATGTCCTACATGTTAATCATGGGAAGTTTCAGGTTTTGGAAAGTCGAAAAGAGAAATGGAACCGCTATCAGATCACTGAGAAAGCCTTTAAATCCCTACCCCAGAGATATGATCCCTATCAGTTCCATATCTCGCACTGAATGGATTTCTCACCTGAATCTCACCTGCAAAAGTGAGGGTTTTTTCCCAGAAATACGAGCTCAGCATGAAATCTCACTTTCTCCCCCCATCGGCTCCGTCCATTATCTCACTTAACTTTGCGATTTCCTTCACTATTCTATCGAAGTCATAGCTGAAAAGATAGTAATTGCCTGTAGCAACCATTTGCTCGTCTCCTCTATCTACCTGCCGTATTGTTTGTAATGCCTCCACTAACTTTTTGTAATGCTTCCTGAAGCTCTTATCTTCGGTGTATTCCGCCTCGTTTACCATTTCAACCTTCTGCCTCTCTGCGATCTCTCCTATCTTTGTGGAGTCAAAACTATTGTAACGATCCCAGAGTGATTGGGCAATATCCCGTGCCTTCCGAACCCCATTTAGCACCTTGTAGTTAGTAATGATCTCGCTTCTGTCAGCAAGTTTGTTGTCTCCTAAGAGTTTGAGAAGGTCAAGGATCTGTTTTAGTGCGTCTATCGGCCGATATGTGCCTATCCTGTACATCTCCCTGTTGTATGCGGAGATTTCCTCATTCATTGCATTGACTCTTTTGGTCAATTCCTCTTCTTTTTTTGCAAGTTCCTCTGCTTCCTCCGTCCTCTCTGTTACTTCGCTCTTGAGCTTGTTAAGAGCATTTCTTGAGGCTTCAATCTCCTTCCGAATGTCATGCAACTCAACTTGATCCTTAAGCGATTCTGCAATTTCCTTAACATAAATAGGGCTCTCCGGATCACACATCTCGGCTATATAGGCTTTGGTTCTATCGTCTGCTTTCCTATATATCCCGTTTGCATAACGGCCTGCTTCCTTGCTATGCCGTATAGATCTTAGGAATCTGTAAACGGCTTCTGGCTCTATTCCACCTTGCTTAAAATACCAACTCGGTGTATCTTGATCAAGGCCATCTAAATATCCTTTTGCTGCGACTCGGATCGCCTCTGTCCTGTTTTCAGGGTTGATTTTCGCAAGGTTCTTTAACGTCTCGTCGTCAAGTTGTGCACTAATCGTCTGGCTCATTATATATCAAATAGGTTTCTAAATATAATGTTTATCACTCTCTATATAATGCCAAAAACTCTGATCTGATCACAAATCTATGTGGAAAATTGATCTGATCATTTTTGATCAAAATAATATATAGTCCGGATCACAAAAACGCAAGAGTCTATTATCAAGATTCTCTTGAAATTTAAAGGCTCTGCGATCAAATTATATAATTTTTGAATTAAACGTTTTAAGCGAATCCGCCTCTTTATTATATAGTACCATAGCAGTGTCTTTTAATGACACACTTTTGTTTACAAAAGTATAGCAAATATCTTCACAATCCTTTAATTTCCTATGCCTGCGTATAATTTCAAAATTTAATTCTCATGTATTTCCACTACACTCTTGTCATAAGAGTGTATTGGATAATTTCAATGGTTCATTGTATATTGGAGGGTCAAACTCTGCATCTTGGAAGAGGGTAGTGAGTCTGTTGTCTTTTAAGGCCTTAAAATTTAACAGGTT
>JAJYVJ010000164.1 GCA_021792045.1 Thermoplasmata archaeon
GCCAGCCAGAATTCTTTGAAGCTCTTGATGGTTTATTCTTAACCGAGAACATTGAAAATCTAAAGATCTATCTCCTCTGGAAGATTTTGAATTTTGCTGCCCCGTATATACATTCTGCAGCTTATACCGAACATTTCGAATTTTTCAATAAAAAATTGCTCGGGCAAGAAAGACCAGAACCTAGGTGGAAGCGTTCAGTTTCCCTAATTGACATGCTTGTTGGTGAAGCTCTTGGACAACTTTACGTTGAAAAAGAATTTGGAGAGTCAGCGAAACGCCGAATGGCGGGGCTTGTCGAAGATATTAAAGCGGTGTTTCTGGATAGGCTAAGAACGGTGGCATGGATGAGCGAGACAACCGGACAAAGGGCTGTAGACAAATTCACAAAGTTAAGGACAAAGATTGGTTATCCTAAACACTTCAGGGATTATTCATCCATAGAGATTCTTGAGGGCGATTTCTTTGGAAATATTCTGAGGTCCAATAATTTTGAGATTAGAAGACAATTAGATCGTGTGGGTTCACCGGTCGACAAAGATGAATGGCTCATGTCCCCTCCTACGGTAAACGCGTATTTCAATCCTACAGAAAACGAGATAGTGTTCCCTGCTGGAATTTTACAGCCGCCATTCTTTGACGATGAAATGGATGACGCGGTAAATTATGGTGCCATTGGGGCAGTAATATCTCATGAGATAACTCATGGCTTCGATGATCAAGGAAGACGCTTTGATGGAAACGGGAATCTAAACGAGTGGTGGACAGAGGAAGATGTAAAAAGGTTTACAGAAAGAGCAAAAAAGGTTGTCGAGTTATATTCTTCACAGGAAATATTCCCAGGTGTGCACATTAACGGTGAGTTGACATTAGGAGAGAATATCGCAGATTTGGGAGGTGTGAGCATAGCGTTTGAAGCTTTCCAGAGGCATAAGGCACGCCATCCATCTCTATCATCAGAGATTGAAGGAATGAGTCCGGAGCAGCGGTTTTTCATATCATATGCACAAATATGGCGTGCAAATGTGCGTGAGCAGGAGGCCAGACGTTTGATTACAATTGATCCTCATTCTCCGGACAGGTTCCGTGCCATAATCCCTGCCATGAATCACGAAGCCTTCGAAAATGTATTCAGATCCTATTATACACCTGATGGCACCTCACATATAAGTGAGAAGATCAAAGTCTGGTAAACGCAAGTGCTCTCTGTTCATAAACTCATTATTTTCCTAACTCTTCTATGATGTTGCAAAGAGCACTTCGTTCTTTAGAATATACCTCATTTACTTCATCTTCTCTAAACCTTATAGTCGAATATATTGGGGCACTTTGAGCACAGTCTTCATGGATTGAAGTTAGGGTACCACTAAAGAGAGAGTGATCTGGAAAAGAATTGCCGAATGAATTTAGCTTAATCAACTGAAAATAAGCCGCAATGTAGAATGAGGATGGGGGAACTGCAAAAGCAAGGGTACCTTTGTGCCTCTCTTTAAGGTTTTTTGTTGTTTGTGAGTTCGAATAAAGCGAAATGTACGATGAAAAAACCTTGGATATAACAACCTGGTAAGGTGATAGCATTGCGAAATGTGGTTCGCTATCTGGGCCTATCGTAGCGATGAAAATTCCGATATCTCGTTCTTGGTCGGATTGGCAACCTAATATATTCATGATTTTTTCTGGGATTTTTCCTTGAAGATCAACGGACATGTCTCAGTTAATGTTACTCAATCTAAAATCCTTTACTTGATCCAAAAGCGTTAAGGGAACTAGTATTACTTTACGTGCTCTTAATTTTTCCACTAATTTATTAATGAATAGTGTAATTTACAAAAATGGATCACTACGATGTTATAACAATTGGAGCTGGAGGTGCAGCATATCCTGCGGCTTTCAAACTGAAGCGTTCTGGTCGTACGGTCTTAATGATAGATAAAAAAGGCGTTATGTCCGGGAACTGTCTTTCCGAGGGTTGTGTGCCGTCCAAAGCAATCATAGAAAATGTGCACAATTATGTCAAAATGAAGAGATTTGGGGATTATTCATTGGATTACGAAAAGCTTGTGGATCTCAAGGATCATGTTCAGGATATTCGTTACAGACAGCACGCAGAAGAATTGTCTAAAGCTGGTTTGTCGATAAAGAAAGGTAATGCTCGATTAGTTGATGATCACACTGTATCAGTCGACGATGGTACAGGAACGGTTAGCTATTCAGCAGACCATATAATAATTTCATCTGGATCAGATACCTTCATTCCTAAGTTCCCGGGGGCAGAGTTTGCTTTAACAAGCTCAAGTTTTTATTCTGTTTCACCAAAAGTAAGGCGTCTCCCAAAGAGTATTACAATCATTGGAGGCGGCTACATCGGAATGGAAACCGCATCATTTCTTTCCCTCCTTGGCACTAAAGTCTACGTAATAGAAATGCTCTCAGAACCTCTTGCTACCATGGACCCTGAGCCAGTCGATGCTCTCATGCCTCTTCTGCCCCGATGTGAATACTACATGAATTCCGCGGTCAAATCTATTGAACGTGTCGCGGATGGATATCGAGTCAGTTTTGATCACAGTGGAAGCATGGGGCATATCGATTCTGAATTTGTCATGCTGGCGGTGGGACGCGCACCTGTTATTCCAGAGGGTGTCGAAGAGTTAGGCATAAAATATCAGAAAAGTGGAATCATAGTTAATGAAGGGATGCGGACAAATATCAGAAATATATACGCAACCGGAGACGTTAATGGTATAACCCCTCTATTTCATGCTGCGAAAAGGCAATCGCTAGTGGCGGCAAACAATATTATGGCGGGAGACAGACTTGTCGATTACTTCGATCCTGTCTCGGTACCTTTTACTATATTCACCGTACCACAGCTTTCCTTCGTAGGTATACTTCCGGAACAAGCAAAAAAGGAGAACATAAAATTCACAACCGCAGAATTTTTACTTGATCATGACGCAATGGCCCAGATCAATGGCGAGATGTTTGGAAAAATTAGACTCCTGGTTGATACAAGAATGAAGATAATAGGTGGATATGTCATTGGGAACGATGCGGGGAACATCATAAATGAAATTGCCCTGGCCATTTCTAAAGGACTAAATATCCGCGATTTCGCCGAAATGGCACATCAGCATCCCATGACTTTTGAGGAACTTGATAGTATCGGTAGACAGTTCTACTGAATCGATCTAATTTTTTTTAGCGCTTGCCGTGCAACATTCCATGTTCAGTATGCTTATTGTGTGGTGTTTATTTTTTTATCCATAAGACATTTAATACGCCTCAAAAGAACCAAATATTTAAGAAACATTACAATCATTAAAAATGACATCTATTGAAAAGCTGATAAAGAAAAATTTTTCAGATTTTCCTGCACAGAGAAGGGTTGTAAACAAGATTTTGGAATATGGTTTGTCCATTAAGTCCGGAAAAATTTACTGTAATGATATTCAAATAGAGTTCGGTGCAATTGGTAGGGTATGTGACGTTGATCCAAGGATTGTTAAAGATACATGTGAGAGGATTTCTAACGATAATGAGATGAGTAATATATTCAAAAAGTTCAGACCGATTATGAATCTTAAGGACGTTGCGCCGGATCTTGGTCTTGGAGTGATTGTCCTGGTCCCTAAGGATGCAAAGCAACCGGGCATACTTGCCTCTGTAAGCCAAGTGATTTCCTTGGAAGGAATAAGCATCAGGCAAGCAATTGCAGACGATCCGTATATAACGCCGGATCCTAAATTTTACATAATAGCAGATTCTCCAATTCCTTCTAAACTTTTAACCAAGCTAAGGAAGCTTGATGGGGTACTCAGTATAACAATCTATTAGTC
>JAJYVJ010000165.1 GCA_021792045.1 Thermoplasmata archaeon
CGACCGTTTTCCCTTTGACTAACTCAGATCTCTTCTTCGAGATGAGTCCGCGAAACATGAACTCGTCTATTCCGCTTGGAAGGGGCGCGACTGCGGAAAATATCGTTAGGGGATCGCTGCCAATTACTACTGCCACATCCATGGTTTCTTTGCGCCATTTTTCCTTTATATAATCTTCCGAACCACCCTTATGAATGTGCCAGTGCATTCCGGTCGTCTCAGAATCGTAGACCTGCATCCTGTACATACCCATGTTTCGGTTTCCAGTCTCTGGGTCCTTTGTGATAACAAGCGGTAGAGTAATAAATTTACCTCCATCCTGAGGCCAAGTTTTACAAATAGGATACCGAAACAGATCGACTTTTTCCAGTTCATTCCTATCATTTGGAAGTGTGTTCGTAATCTTGGGCCGAAGACCCCCTAGCTCCTTCATCATTTCGAGTCCTTTTCCAATGAATGAACTTTTTTCTGGAGGGGGTTTGACAAGGTTTGTTATTCTTGAGCCAAGGGTATTCGGGTCTTCACCCAGGATATATCTCATTTTTTCGTGCGTTGAAAAAAGATTACCAACAGCATTAACGTTACTTCCCTTAACATCGCTAAACATTATAGCTCGTCCTTTTCCTATGCGTTCCTCCTCGCTAAGAATATAGGTCAATTCAAGGTCTGGATCAACTGTGTCATCGATTTTAACCAGATCCTTCTTATTCAACAGGAATGATATATAGTCGTGCAAGTCTTCAAAAGACATGGATATGTATCGGGATTACCTTTTTGAACCTTCTTTATTTACCACTAATTCTCAAAGTAAAAATTTATGAGTAATCAGATTAAATTGTAAACCTTCATAACTGTTATTGATCCTTGCCATGTGTTTTTAGAAACTTTTTGTCCAAATAACTGTTACTTGATTCTATTTTAGAGGAATAAATTAGTGATGATCTAAAATAAAATATGAATGGCAAGAGATGATATATTGGTAACGCACTAATAGTTACGTCAAAAATTTCAAATAAAACTACTGCTATCAATTATTACGCTATTAATAAATTAAAAAAAATAGACTGTAGTTTTTATTCAATTAATTTTTCGTCTACAGTTTCTATGTTCAGTGGTTTTCCAGAATAATCAACATATAGATTCTTGAGTTTTACGTATTCTTCTATTCCGTACTTGCTTCCTTCACCAGCTTGCCCAGTAAGTCTGAACCCGGTGTGGTATCCCTGCGAAGATTCCGGTCCCGGCATGTTTACGTAAAGTTCACCAAACCTTATTTTTTCTGCTGCAGTGAATATTAGATTCGGATCTGAAGTAAAGAGATAAGACGCAAGCCCATATTTTGAATCGTTCGCTTTTGTAAGCATGTCCTCCTCATCTTCAACCTGCATCGCACCAAGAACGGGTCCGAAAACCTCTTCCTGAAATAGGCTGGATTTCTGTGTGACATTTTCTATGATCGTAGGTTCATAGAAATAACCGGTTGCAAGATCTCCCTGAAGGTTCGGGACTTTTCCTCCGTAAGCAATCTTAGCGCCAGAATCAACAGCTTCAGATACAAATTTCTCAGTTGTCTGAAGGGCACCTTTATTTATCAGGGGGCCCATCCTGGCTGTCATAGGATCACCGACAGTTATTTGAGAAGTTGCTTTTACGAACATATCCATGAACTTCTTGTACACACTGGCGTGGACATAGAGACGCTCTGCCGCTATACAAGATTGCCCAGAGTTCCAGAACTTTGCCCACAGTAGTGTTCTGACCGCATTCTTCAGATCAGCATCTTTCCAAACCATGAATGGTGCCTTTCCTCCAAGTTCAAGAATCAATTTCGACATGTTGTTAGATGCATTCTTCATGATTCTTTGGCCTGTTGAAGTCGAGCCAGTCATTGTTATTAGATTGACTTTCTTGTGAGCGACGATGTAGTCGCCGATAACTGAGCCTTTACCTGTGACAAAATTAAGAACTCCTTTTGGTATCCCTGCATCAATAAATTTTCTTACTATCCATTCAGCAGTAAAGGGGGTATCGCTGCTTGGCTTCATAACAACTGAATTTCCGGTCATCAACGCAGGTGCAAGTTTCCTGGCGACCATTGCGGCTGGAAAATTCCACGGAGTCAAGGCCACAACAACCCCTACAGGGACCTTATATTGGAAGATCTTTCGCGTAGATGTATCCCCTTCTACCAGGTCACCAGTGATTTTTCTCGCGAATTCAGCATAATATTGAATCTGATCTATTACACCGTCAACTTCTTCCTTCGTCTCCAATTTGATTTTACCATTCTCCTTCATTAGGAGCGCTTCAAGTTCTTTCCTGTTCTGTTCAATCAGTTCCCTTGCTCTGTATATTATTTTTGAGCGTCCTACTGAACCAAGAGAAAACCAACTTTCGAAACTGTTTTCTGCAGCGTCAATAGCCCGATCGACATCGTCTCTCGTCGCAGAAGGGAATGTTCCAATAACTTTACCATCAACAGGACTTATTTTATCTATTGTTTCTCCACTGCTTGAATCTACCCATTCTCCGTCAATAAAATTCTTCATGCAACCTAATCGGTACATCCGATAAAACTTTTTAGCATTATTCAAGAAATTATAGCTGGATCCCCAACTGTCTTAACATCTCTCTTATTTATGAAAAGGGAGAAAACAAGTGAAAGGAGGACGGACGCGAATATCGCAACTGAGAAAAGATCAACAGAAAGTATGCCAGCATTGAATGCAATAGTTGCTATAACGATCCCGACAGCTCCTCTTCCACCAAAAATGCCAGCGGCAGTCTTCCCTTTAATATTTCTAAACGTCTTTCTTCCAAAATAAAAATCTAGCGATCCCCCTATGATGCCAGTAGCTGCTATCAAAATTATTAAGATAGCAGCATAATGCATGGAGGGGATAACTGCAGATAAACCATCGATGCTGAAGAATATAGGTATGAAGAAGCTATCATCCAACCGCGTCAGAGTTCTGGTGAGTATGCCTTGCAGCGATTTTCCGACAACAACGTCACTTATAAGAAGGCCTGCAAAAAAAGCACCAAGAACATAAGTTATCCCTATAAATTCGAAAAGGCTCGATATAACTAGCCCGCCAAGAATAATTGCGCCGAATATTATCTTCTCTCCACGATCGGCCGCATGCAATCTTCTGAAGATGTTTGCAACCCTTTCTGAATTTGCTCTTATAAAATGGTCAAGCAAAAAGAGGAGAATGAGAAAAACAACAAGGGCCAATATTACAAGATAGATATTCTTTCCAATGTATATCGATGCCAGTACAAATGCAGTTATATCAGTGATAACAACACTGGAAATAATTATGTTCCCATCATCTACCTTCAACAATCCAAGCCTGTTCGTGATAACAGAAATTATAGATATTGAGGGTACGCCTATTGCAACGGAAAGTATTGTTGCAGTCTCCTCACTAAGGTGAAGAAGGAAAATCGAGATCAAGATCATTGCAATTACCGGAATCACAAAACTTGTCATTGTGAAAAGTACACCCGTCTTGTAGTGTTTCCTCAGTGATTCCGTTGTAAGTTCTATCCCAATGAGCAACACGATGAAAAAAAGCGCTATCTCGGAGATTCCGGAAAGTATTGGACCTGGTTTTATAAAATTCAAAAAAGCTGGCCCAAGGATCACCCCTGCAAGGATCTCCCCTACAATCGACGGCAGATTGAATTTCTCAAATAGCTCACCGAGTATGAGCGCGAATAACAGGAGCAGGAATATTGCTAAGATTATGTCCATTTCTACATTATCTGAACAACAACTACCTTATAATTATTTTTGTGGGGACTACCTGTATATGTATACA
>JAJYVJ010000021.1 GCA_021792045.1 Thermoplasmata archaeon
GAGTCAAAAGTCACGAAAAGGTAAATATATTCTCAACCGTTTAACCGTAAGCGCTCCGATGGTGTAGTCCGGCCAAGCATTTCGGCCTTTCAAGCCGACGACCCGGGTCCAAATCCCGGTCGGAGCACTTTATTAAAAGTTCAGTGCTCTACGGCTTCTGCAATCGACCTCTCTGATTATGTTATTGATATCAGATGCCGAGAAGTTCGTCTATTAAGTCCCTTTCAGCGCCAAGATTCGAAAGGTCTATTGCTATCTCCAGAAGCGTTTCGTGGATTTTTTTAAGAATGTTTGGGAACCCCCCTCTCACTTTCAGGTTATGAAGGGTGCTAATTGCCTTCCTAAGTTCTCCCTTATCTGTTATGCCTTTAAAGGACAGCAACAACTTCTTCAGCTTTTCTTCTATTTGTTCGCCAGTTTCAAGAGCAAGTGCCTCAGAGATAAAGAGGTAAACGAACTGTGTACTAACGCTACCTTTTTCTTTTAACTTTCTTGTAAAGCTTTTAATTTTTTTGTTGTCTTTATTCTCAGGGTTGGTACTTCGCAATCGCTCACACAATATAATGGTCTCAGAAATAAAGAGGTCAAATAGGGTGGTGGAGGCTTGCACTGAATTCTGAACGATATACGCATTCATGGAACTTTGGCACATCTGAAAAAAGTCCGGCATCTTGGAAAGCTTATCGAAATCTGAATATTGTGGATTGTAACTCTCATACTTCCCATTTATCAGGTCTAGCAAGAGTAAGCAGGTATTCCGGCTAGCACTCTTACCCTTTTTGCGCAAAAGATCATCGATCTTTCCCCTTACCTCAGATGGGTCTGATTTCAAAACATATACCGGAATCCGCAGATCCGTAGTGTGGTTCTTCCAGTGTTCCCATGGATATGCACTTGGATCGGGGGCCCAGTTCAACAACCTGCGCTCTGGTTTTGTCATCGTCCTGACCTTTCCCTGGGTTTGCAGCGCTTTAAGAATTCTCTGCACTGTACGTTTCTCCACTTTCAGCTGGATTGATAGTTCCTTGGCAGTTTTTTGCCCGATCAACGACGATAAAATTCTCTGTTCTGTGATATTTGTTGTCGTTAAATTTGCATAATTGTCGTTATTTGTGTCCATATTTATACTTCTATTGTCGTATAATAGCTGTTAGTATATAAATCATACGTAACGATCTACAATCATGGATATTGATCTAGGAAATCGAAAACTGCTTGTGAAATCAAAGGAGGGTGCGCTGCTAAACGTTCCGGTCATTTGGTTGAAAAGCCAGGGCTTGAAGGTCGGGAATATGGTTTCGGTCAGAATTGAGAGCAACGGAGACCTTGTAATGAGTAAGGTGAATAGATGAGCTGGGCCAAAGTTTTTGAATTATGGGGTCAGTTCACAGAAAACTCTGCGGGCCCCGACACAAATGGAACTAATAAGAAATATAAAAAGAGGGGCAAAAAATGAAGATAATCGCCAAGAATTTGCATGAGGCGATTGCGTGAGTAATAACCCAAAGATGATAATACCATTCCAACCACCGCTGGATTTACAGACGTTCCTCTTACTTACAAGGTTCGCCTCTTATCGTTTTCGCTCACAGAGTGCTGAGTTCATGAGGTTGAATGCGATCTTGACTGCTTCTTGTCGGTACCGTGAAACATACCCTGAGATATCACAGAGACGCACTGACTTGACTATATCTCGGACAGAGAAATGCGGCATTGGTAATTTTTATAAAAAAATGAAAATGCATGCTCAATTGAGCATCCTGAGCATAGTAATTGCTATGCTAATGTATATGGAATATACTATAATAGGGGGTTTGGGGGCGTGGATGATTGGAAGTTCAGTCAAACCTCCTTTTGGTGTTTTTATCCGTGCATCAAGATTTCAGCCGGTGCATCTTTCCACGTGGAAAAGCTGTCCGGAGGAGTACTGATGGTATTACGCAGGTTTTATTTTAAGGCAGAAGATTATCGCAAATATGCTGATTTCAGCCATTATGATGGTGAACTCGATACGACGGCAAGTGTGTACATTGCTCGGCCCGTGCTTGCAGCGTTTAACCGTTTCCGCCGCCTGACCACTGGTATTAGCATAGTGATGTCAAGTGGTGAGGAACTGGATCACTGGAATGGCAACGCCCTTACCCCGTTTGCAAGAGCCCTTGCGAATACGCTCGCAATAAAATACTGGTTACCTCGTGTGGGTCAGAATGTCTTTGAGAATGCCGTCTGGAACTCTCCTGGTATGGCGGGTGTATTTGATCTTCACGTGGATTCACTGTTTAGACGCACTGATCCCAGATCAAGCCGCTCGAGTATCCGCATGGCCGCCACGACGAGAGGCATGTTCACGGCCCCATTCAAGGATCTGGAAATTTTTCCTCTTGGGTTTTCATACCCATACTGCCTGACTCGCTATCTACTGGATGAAGGTGCCATCACAAGCACCATGGTTTTAGAGTTTAGGAGTGATGTTGCTCGCTGGGACGATGTGATTGACTCCACATTGGAAAGAATACGTACGATCATAGCCACTGGAGGCGGCTACATTCCCCTGAACGAAAAAATAACCAGGCAACGTGAGTTTCAGAGCGAGGTGGACATTTTTTACAATAGCAGTTTCGCTGCTGTTGCAAAGGTGCGCAGGGCAAAGTTTGATATTATAGACAAGCTCACGCAACCGATCGACAATTCCTACACAGCATACTCTGGCTCTTCAGTTGGATTCGTAATCACGGTTGAAAAACCAACGCAACCAAAGCAAAAGGAAGACCTCGCCACGTTGATGAAAGAATTCCAATTCAGTGAGGCAAAAGTAGATGATCTCGGGCCCTTCAAGTATTTTATTCGCGAATGGGTAGATGAAAACAAAGGTTTACAGGTTTTGCATTTCCTAAAGGTCATGCGGGCGAATATTTACTGACCGAGGATCAGCAGAAGCAGGTAAGGCGATACATCCAGAATCTCACGGAGGATGAACAAATGCCCTATGAGTCGTGCCCGTTCTATGGCAGGTGTGAAAACCCCATATGCCCAATTGATCCACTCAGGGATAAAAGAATATGGTATTCCGATGAGGGGCTGTGCATCAATCCTGAGTACAAAGGCGATAAGGCAGTCATCAGCCAGAAGAAGATAGCCAAGAAGCATGCCCAGGGATATTTCACCCATGCCATGCTGAACCGCGATATCATCGTGAAGAAGGGCATCAGGGGCATTGATCCCGACATACCGGAGTCGTCAGTGCACGAAAGAGGGCAGTATGCCATCAATTCCCTGTATGCTCAGAGAGAGGAGGCATGATCGGCGCCCACCCAGAAATAACACAGGAGCAGAGGGAGAAAATGAGGTCCCAAGGGATGCAACGATCTGGAGCCCTGGAAAGATATCGGAATGGCATGAGAAAATGAAGTCTTACTACTTCAGTTCGGGTCAAGAAAGAGGTTTTCCTACTTCATTTCAGGAGGTAAAAGGGTTGCAAGGCAGAATCATACAGCGTATGCCTTTCTTACCTGAAATACCAAACTAAAGAAGGTATACCCCGATTCCGATCATAGAGAGATCCGCTTGAAGAAACTTCGTGACCGGGAAAAGCTGGGTCTTTCCATTTAGCGCTGACCGGTACAGGGTGCCGGCCCCATTTTTTGTATTTTTGCCCTATAACCCTTACCAGTATCTGCAAATTCGTTTAGCGTGTTTTTTGTCCTTGGAGGAGGTGCCATGCATGACAATTCCATACGGTAAACCTTGTACTGATATGACTGTACTGTACTGAATGTACTGGCTAGAGACCGTTTTTTTGACCGGAGAGCCTACAGAATAGCGGATTACATCTGTACTGAATGTTTTGTACTGAATGATGCCAGTACAACCGGTGTTCTGTACTGAATTGTACTGGATGCACTATAAATACGCAGAATAGGGCATAAATGTGTACTGGATAACTGTACTGTAATGGCTAAAGACCAGATCACGGCAGATCAGAAAGATCAGATACAGCGGTTATGGGTGGACGGTACGCCATACAGGGAGATCGCCGACATTGTAGGGTGGTATTGCGTCTAAGATAATGCGGAACAAAGAAAATAATTCTGCCTGAAAGCTTCATACTCATTGATATCCTGAACGATAATGCCATAGCAGTTGCCTATGTGACCTAACCCTGAAGGAGATCCTTTAAAAAAATATCTTTGCATGGCAAACAAAAATATTTTTGGCGTTTGGCAAAAATATAATGCGGTTTTTCAGTGCGCCAGTACTGATTATATGGCATCCAGAAGCAAAACAAAAATATAATTTTGCTTGCGGATATTTTTGCCGGATATTTTGGGTGCATATATTTGCAGTATTCCCTAAGCCCAGACGTGGAATTTTAGCGAAAATATTTTTGTTTTTTTGTTTGTTTGCATATTTTTGCCCTTAATCATGACCCCCTTATAGTGGTTACATGGGTCAAAAAATCCCACTTAACCCTTGCATCTCGTCCAGGGATCATGAGCCAAACTCTCCCGGAATATCTTTGCAAACAAAAATATCTCTTTTCAGGTTAGATCGGAGATAGAAAAATGATGGTGATTAAGGCAAATTACCCTGCACATAGAGAACCTGATTCGCCTTTTTAAATTGCTTTGCGGATAAAACAATAAAAGAAAATTGTGTTGGATTTTAGAGACACTACGGTTATTCTTCCCACTCTATTGCGACCTTGATTTTCTTGGGCTCTTTCTTGAAGACAGATTTCTTCACATAAAGAGTTCCAATTACAGGGTTGTCGCCAGCCTCCTGGAATCTGTAGGTGTTCTTTGTGTCTCTCTCGAACTGGAATTCTATCTCCTTCTTGACCATTAATAGTTATCTCATCTGGAGGTAATAATGCTTCTCTAAATCTTGGTAACGAATATTTATGGGAAAAACCTTAAAAGAATTAGGCATGCAACCTACATGAAATGTCCCAGGTGCAACTACGAGATATCATCTTCTCCGGTGAAGAAATGGAATTTCAATGTTTACGAGGTAAGCAGGTTTTTTTGCAGTAACTGCAACAGCAAATTCAATTTGTATGAGGGGCCGGAAGGGAAGAGTTATACTATCCCAAAGAGGGAGGGATGATGCGTGGCAGTTCAGAAATTCGGGAAGGAGTTCTGGATTGACCTGTTTAAAAGCATAGGTTATCCCGTTAATCTCCAGGAGTTCCCACTGAGTCTTATAAGGGAGCAGAAGATTTTACCGCCAAATACCAATCCATTGGGAGTATACCGGGTTTTTAGCAATGGATTAGTAGATGTAATAGTAACTGAAGTAAAGGAGGGTGAATTCTCAAGAGGAAGATGTGTCAACCTTGCGCGATCCTGGAAGAAAAACAATCTCCTGAGTCCCGTCATGATAATGACGAACTCCAAGGACTCATACGTCAGCATACTTCCTGGAACTAGTTTCAACTCGGAGGCTAAAGTGCTTTATTTGTCTGATCAGCTCTACTATACCGATAAACTGGTTCTGGAGTCATTGAAAAATGACCCGGACAAGGTGGTTCTGTTAAAGCGCTATAACGAGGAATTCTTCCCATACCAGAAAGTGAGGGACGAATTCTTCACCGGTTACAGTAAAATGTTTCAGGAACTTCAGGAATCGTTGATATCTCATCTCGGGCTACAAACAAGATCGTTTTCGCAGAAGTTTCTTGGCAGGCTCATGTTTCTCTATTTTCTCCAGAAAAAGGGCTGGCTGAAAAATGATAAACATTTTGTCGACTCCATTCAGGGGTATGAACAGCTCAGCGACATATACTATAACGGACTTAACACAGGAAAATTGGAAGGTATACCATTTCTAAATGGCTCACTCTTTGACAGGGAAGACTATCTCAGCGATGAAAAAGAGGCTGAAATCTCAGAAATTCTCAATGATATGTTCTTAAAAGCGAGAAAATTCTTCAATAACTATAATTTCACTGTTGATGAGACCTCTCCACTGGAGGTAGAGGTAAGCATTGATCCCGCACTTATTGGTACTGTTTTCGAAAATCTGCTGCTTGAAAAGGAACGTGGAAAGAAGGGCACGTTTTATACGCCAAAGAATGAGACCTCATTCATTTGCAGGCGCGCCCTGGTAAAATACCTTGGTTTGGAAGATGGATTTTCTGCTGATGAGAAGGAGGTCAGTGATGGAATACAGACTCATCTGGAAACCCTGAGAAAGACAAAGAAAATAGATGAGATCAGGGAATTGAAAGACAAACTTCTGAAAGTAAAGGTTGTTGACCCGGCTGTTGGATCTGGAGGTTTTCTAGTGATAATGATGCAAGAGATAGTTTCAACCATCATAGAGTTAGATGCAATCGCAGGGTGGAAATCAGATTCCTATGAATACAAGAAGGAGGTTCACAGAAATCTCTTTGGCTTTGATATTGAACCAGAAGCTGTTGAAATAGCGAGGCTCAGGCTTTGGCTTTCCATGATTATAGATCAGGAAGTACCCGTTCCTCTTCCAAATCTGGAATTCAAAATCGTAGACATACCGGACTCCTTGCAGCTTGAGAGTTTCCAGAAAAAGATCGAGTCTGAAATAGAGGAGGAAAGAGACCTTCTGGGTAAATTAATAGAACAGTATTCAAATGAGCATGATCACGAAAACAAAGTCAACCTGAAACAGAGAATCGCTCTCCACACCAGAAATTTGTCAAAATACGGTCTCAATCCAAATGTAATTGAGAGTTACATGGTAGACCAAGCGGATATCGTGGTTATGAACCCTCCCTATGTGAGACAGGAATCCATTGATCCAGAAAGGAAGAAATATTACATCGATACGTACAAGTTTGACAAGAAGTCTGACATTTATGTATACTTCTTCCAGAGGGCACTTCGGCTTCTAAAGCCTAATGGTGTTGTAACGGCCATAACATCAGACAAATGGCTCGAAACCTCGTACGGAATAAAGCTTCAAGAACACCTTAAAAGTAGATTAATCTCAGTATACGGGCAGAGGAACAGGTCTTTTGAAGCTGACGTGAATACAGTAATAACTGTATACAGCAACGAGATGCAACAGATGCCAGTGAATTTTGTGTATCTCGAAAGCTATGGTTCAAGGGTAGTAAGGCGTAAAATTTCGTTGGAGAGACGGGATCTTAAACCCGGCAAATGGTTCTATCTTCGTGCGCCACAGATGTTCATGGAGAAGATATACCCGAAGCTGACACACAGGCTTGGGGATTTCGCTGAAATAAAGTTTGGTATTAAAACAGGTGCAAACGATTTCTTCTACATTAAGGACGTTTCGGCATCGTATGAGGCGGATTATCTTGCAAATCCCAAGAAGTTTGAGGACTGGGTTGTCAGTGCAAAGAACGAGAAGGAGTTGAAGGAACAGGGCCTGATTTACATTGAGAATGAGGGGGGACAGAGATTCGTCATAAACCGATCTGATACAAAACCCCTTGTTAGAACAACGAAGGAGATAAAGACATACTCTGTAAAGGAGATGGGTAAATTATGTTTGTATACCAAGATTCCAGGTGAGATGACCAAGAAATATATTAAGTGGGGTCAAGAACAACGTATAAATATCAAGGGCCGAAAGGACCCAGTTATAGGTTACAACAATGTGCCATCGGTATCTGGAAGAAGAAACTGGTATTCTTTGAATGATCTAGAACCTGCGAATATAATACTGCCGATGTACGTGATGGATAGATTCTTTGTCCCGAAATCAGACGATCCCGTAATTTGTGATCATACACTTTATACAATAACATCGAAAGTAAAAGGAATCGAGTCATACCTGAATTCCACAATGTTCTACTTGACAATGGAACTATACCTGAGGAGATTAGGTGGAGGCGGAGGTGTAGGTGAGATAATGGTAGACGATTATGAACAGATGCCTGTTCCTGATTTGCAGAAAATAGATCTAACGACAATAAAAGTAATGTTTGAAAGATATGTAAAAAGATATTTTGAAGAAGTTAAGATGGAGGATAGAAGACAACTTGATGGTGAAATATTGAAATTACTATCTATAGAAAACTCCCTCCTTGATGAATTTTATAAAGAATTTATTGAACTAGTCGATGACCGCCTTATCAAGGCAGACAGAGGATTGAAATCGCTGGAGATAAACAATGACGAAGATAATTGATAATTCAAAAAAGTCACTTGCCTCAACTCTCAGAGATGAGATGAGACATGTAGACGAGCTTGCCATAGCTTCTGCATATTTTAATCTCGAAGGATACAGGAACATCAGGGAAGCCCTGAAGGATAAACCTCTCAAGCTTTTACTGGGAAGGGAACCTTCCGAGAGCCTCAAATTTGAGGAAGAGGTAATAAAGAACCTTGAATCATTCGATGAGAAATTCAAGTCAGAACAGGGTGATGTTCTCTCCAATGAGGTAATGAAAAACGAGGATGACGAAAGCTACTTCTCATCGCTACACGATGCGGATAAATATTTCAAGAGACCTGAAGTAGAAATAAGAAAGGTGAAAGGCAGATTCTTTCACGGAAAGGCTTACATGGGTGCGCGTCCTTCATTTTTAGATATAGTAAACGGCTTCGCCACAGTGGGCTCCAGCAATTTTACTGGTGGCGGATTGGCGGGAAACAGGGAGCTCAACATGCTTACAACCGACAGGGAAGGCGTAACTGAACTAATAAACTGGTTCTTGAGTCTGTGGAAAGAGGACAATTCCGTTGATTTCAAAAATGAGTTCCTTCAACTCCTTGAGAATTACGTCACTACACACAGCCCTTATGAAGTACTGGCAAAGGCCCTTTACGAAGTGTACCGCCCGCAAATCGACGAGGCTAAAACAAATAACCTCATGAAAACGCTGTTCCCCCATCAGATACTTTCCACGATACAGGCATCAAGAATACTGAGTGCGTATAATGGAGTCATCATAGCAGATTCTACCGGCTTGGGAAAGACCAGAGTAGGGATTAATCTGACTCAGATGGCCATAAACGAGGGAAAAAATCCACTTCTCATAGCTCCAAAGAGTGCCCTGGATACTACATGGAAAGACGAAATGGACAAGACACATGTACATATAGACTCTATTTCCTCTGAGTATCTTTCAAGCCATCCAGATCAGACTGTAAAGGAATACGCTGAGAAGGACTTCATAATCATAGATGAAGCCCATTATTTCAGGTCACAGTCATCGAACAGGTATGGTGCTTTGCGCGACCTGATGGCAACTGGCGGCAAGCAAATTGTTCTGCTTACGGCAACACCAATAAACAATAGCCTTATGGATCTCTACGCACTTCTTTCTTTATACCTGAGGGACGATGCAATATCCGACGTAAGCCCATCCCTTAAAGGTTATTTCTCCATGCAGCAGAAGTTGTGGATCAACGAACAGCCGGTAGACATGGATCCAATCCTTCGCAGATTCGTTGTAAGAACTTCCAGGGAACTTGCAAAGGCCCTGAGCAAGAACCGTTTGAATTTCCCTGTAAGGAAACTGGACACTGATCCAAGAAACAGGTACAGTACGAAGATAGACTATGAAAAGATAGGCGGTCTTTTCGATTCCATGAGTTTTGTGTATTACGATTATGCCATCGACAAGCTTGGTGATAAACTTAAACTTCCCGACGGAACGCCAATATCTGCCTCGGTTATGTATGAGAAGAGGGAATCACTCAAGTCGCTCGTAAAGGTGGTTATAAGGATAAATTTTTTCAAACGACTTGAGAGTAGCCTCCATGCATTTAAAGTAACGATGGAAACCCTTAGGAGATACATAGAAATGTCAAAGGACTACGCCAGCAAGGAAGGCTATTTTGTCCCTCCAAAAATGAAGGGCGATCTTACTGAAATGTATGACGAGGATGAGGAATGGAATCCACCAAATCCAGAAGAAATGTTCTCCGGCAAGTATAAAGAGCTTCTGGACAAGTGCAAACTTGACAAAGGAGAGAGAGACGAGTTCATTAAAAAATGCAACGAAGACATTGATGTGATTAAATCAATACTATCCGAACTTCCAAGCGAAGATGAGAAACTAAAGCAGACCATAGATAGAGTGAAAAGTATAGACCTTGATGGAAACAACGGTGTTATATTGTTCACGCAGTATTCAGCAACGGCTGAATACTTATATGAGAATTTAAGAAAAGTGGTTAAGGATGATATCATGCTCACCACTGGGTCTCAATGCAAGGATAGAACAGGTCATTCAAGGGATAAAACAACCGTGATAAAGGATTTCATGAAGAATGGTGGTTACATTGTCAGCACCGATGTCCTAAGTGAAAGCCAGAACCTGCAGAATGCACAGTATGTTGTAGATTATGATTTTCCGTGGAATCCTGTCGTTCTCATACAGAGGGCAGGAAGGATAGACCGGATTGGTTCGCCACACGAAGAGGTGTTCCTTATAAACATCCTGCCTGTGAATGGCAATGAGGAAGATCCAAAGAGCCTTTCCCATTTCCTAAGCGTAATGAGAAAATTGTACAAGCGGATTGATTTGATCAGCAATGTTATAGGAATAGATTCCACGACCCTTGGCGAAGATGCATCACCAAGAGACTTTGGGATACAGGAAGCCATTGCGAGAAATGACCCAAAGGTCCTTGATGTGTTAATGGAAAAAGTAGAGCAGTTTACCAAAGACCCCATAGAAACACTTGCAGCGATCATCAACAATAAAGGGGAGAAATGGCTGCAGGATCTGCCCATAGGGATTGGCGCATATAAGCATTCAAACAGGAACGGCCTCTTCATACTATTTAGGGATGGTGGAAGTTATTACTGGATATTGAAATTCTTTGATGGAGGGGGGGAAACTATACAGAACCCCAATGAAATCATAAACCTCCTGTTGGATGGTGATTATGACAACAAGGGTGAGATAATCGATTACAAGGAGATGATGACACAGTTTAAGGATCTAAAATCGTGGTTGAAAAACAAAATTGAAAGCGAAAGAATGGTAAGGGATATTCAACAAGGCAGGAAAATTGGTACAACGAAGCAGGAAAGAGAAATTTACGAAGCGTTGCAGAAGTCCGGCCCAGAAGGAATTAGACTGTCAGCAATATTCAACAGTGCAAGGGCAAGGCAGACAGTGGTTACAACCCTATACAAGACGATGAAAGACGGTAATCTGCTTGATAAGGCTCGTGAAGTGCTGAAATCATACGATTCGTCCGGTAATAGTATACCCAATGATAGGGGAGTTGAAACAGACCTAAAGAGAGTTTGCTGGTGCTGGATAAAGAAGTCGGGACTGGAAAAGTAACATGAGCAAAATAAGAGAAAAAGTGAATGATTTAGGAGTTGTCGATATCTGGACATTGCTATGTAAAAATTCAAGAATTCAAAAATATCCGATAATGTTCAAGGGGAGTATTTGTTATGTGTTTGCCTGTGCATGGTACTTCAGATAAGGTGATGATTGCGGGTTGTCGTTAAAGGTTGTTAATGCAGAGACCGACTTGGGAAAGGTTGGTAGAGGCGGATCAAATGCACGCTTCGTCCTGTGTGACGATGGTGTAGAATATATAGTCAAGTATATGAAGAACCAAGGACAAAGGTTGTTCATTAATGAGTTGGTAGGGGCTCTTTCAGGAAATCTGATGGATTGTGCTGTTCCTGAATTCAGTTTGGTTCATTTTGATCAAGAATTTATCAACGCTTCACAGGACTTAAAAAATCAAGATATTAAAGGGGGAGTCTTCCCCGGCGTTTCGAGGATTAAAGATGCCGTTGACCTATGTAGCAATCAATCTATTCCTTCAGATTTGGCGAACATGCACAAACTCCCATACATCGTAATATTTGATAACTGGGTCATAAACAAAGACAGGAATAATTGTGGAAATCTCATTATTTCATTTTCAAATGGGTTGAAGAATTATTACCAGATAGACAACGGTCACATCCTCGGGGGACCACAATGGAGCGTTGACTCGCTTGTGAGAATAGGAAGTGGCTCTGAGTTTCAACCTCTCTTTGCATCTATAGCAGATAACATTAAGGAAGGTAGCTTTGTTTCTAAAGCTTTGGTGTCGTTGGAAGCGGTGGATGATAATTCTATACAGGACTTAGTTTCAGGGATTCCAGCGGAATGGGCGGATGAAGCAGAGGTTATCAAAAAACAGATTAATATTTTTCTAAGGCAAAGGAGAAATATGGTACGAAGTATTATCATGGACAACAAGAGCAAGTTTAGGTATTGTGAATGGGGGGGGTTATAAATGAGTTTATGCGAATACGTTGTGGTCAGGTATGTTCAGGACGAGATAAGAAAAGAGCCGGTCAACATAGGGATAATATTAAGAGATTCTAATTCCGGTTCAATATCTACGAAATTCTACAAGAGTATGAACCAGTTGCTAATCAGGAAGCCCGACGCTAACGTGGATCTGATAGGTGAATACATAGAGTCGATTCAGGCAATAAAGTCGATTGGCCAAGAATTCCTTAAAGATATATCAGAAAACTTCAGCCATCAAATTCAGTTTTCCGAGGTGATGGGAACAAAATGCTCAAGGGCGGAAGATCAGGTGAAAATACTATACAAAAGGTTCGTAAGTATCGAAGAAATACCCCAAGTGAAAATCATTAGCAAATTAAAATCCATGGAGTCTAATAAATCTAACAACAAATCTTTTCACCGTATATTTAAGATGGGAATTGATCAGTCTCCTTCGAAAATAGCCAAAAACAAACAATCTCAGAAATTATTAAAAGACACCAAGAATATAAGAGCGGTGGTCCGCTATTATGATGATTTGAAAATAGATCAGAGGTGAAAGAATATCCCATCCGTTCAAAAAAAAGAGGATTTGCTATCAAAACTAGAAAAAAGAACATTAAAGCAAAATGAAGCAGCTGAACTTAGAACAATTCTGGAAAAAGAGAGAAAGGAAGCTGCAACTTTAGGTGATATAGTGGCTGTCATAATAATCGGAATACTCATTGCCGCTGTCATTTCTCTCTTGACGGATTTGATATCAGAAAATGACGATCAAGATTAGGGAGAGTTTTTTGGACAACTTAATATGATAAATAAATATCCATGATTTGAATAAATGAAAATCGATGAAGTATCCATTGAAAATTTCAAGGGAATAGATTCTCTAAGATTTGAACCAAGACTTCTAAATGTTATAGTGGGAAGAAATAATACAGGAAAAACTTCAATTCTAGAAGCACTTGCAATTGCCATGGATCCAGATTTTATAAAGAGAAATTATCCTGAATTTCCATCTTCCATAATTAACTACTTGGTTAACACTAGCAGAATTTCAGTTTCTTTCTCCAATAAAACAAAGCATACTAATGACGTATTAATCGAGAAGGTAGATGCCCAAGTTATTGTTGATAAAATGGCAAATTCTGTTTTGGAAAACATTAAGAGTTTTCAAGCAGAATTAGGAAAGCCATCGAGTTCCTCCAGATACCTATCGAATAGATTCGTATTATTATCGGACTTAGCAAGAGATGATATTGCAAAATTTCAAGAATCTATCCAAACAGTTCTTGCTGATCAGTTGACCCCTGAGATCGTGAAGAGACTAAGTCAAGAATGTGTCGCAATAAAAGTCGGTAATGAAGAAAATCTCTTCTTTGGAGAAGAATTTAGGTCTTATCAGGAACGCTTGACATTAGCAGTTTTTGAAAACTTATATAAGAAGAGATACGGGGCAGAAAAGGACATATTAAGACGTCTAGTTCTAGGTTTACGATATAGAAGTGCACCAATCTTAGCGACCGATAAAACTAATGAACGAAAGCGTGGTCCAGAAATCGTGTATGTTAAAGAGCCAATGCAATATCTCAAAAGGACTCTAGGCAAGGAACAAGGTATACAAGAGCTTGCCCTAAAGATAGAAGAGATACTTAAAAAGGATAAAATAGTTCCAAACCTAATAAGATTCGATTTTACTGAGGTTGTGTTTGAAACTGTTCAAGGTAGAAAGTCTGTTAAATTTAATAGGATGGGCGAAGGTTTCCAAACCCTTGTAGCCGTTTTATCAATTTTAAGATCTATCGAGAATCCCCAGACAATTTTTCTGATAGAGGAACCAGAAGTGCATATGCACCCTGGATATGTAAGTGAGTTAGTTAAATATTTAGCACAGATATCCGCTTCACTAAACGTTCAACTTTTCATAACAACTCACAGTTATGATCTAATACAATCTTTGATTGAGGGAGATTATTCCAGCGATTTGAAGGAATATCTCAGAGAAAATCTCTTATTGCTAAGATTGACAAAGACTGATGATTTAGTAATAGGAGAGAGTCTTTTTTACGAAGAAGCACAGAGTAATATTTCCAATCTTCAGTTGGACTTAAGGGGAATATGATTGAAAGCACTTATATTGGTGGAGGGTCCACATGATAGAGTTTTTCTAAGTGAAGTTATAAATAGAACAGCCCCCTCAAACATTTCCACATTTTTTTATCCTAATAGCGGCACAAAACCTGAAAAGAAGGATCAAGAAACTGTTTTATTGAGAAAATTTTCTGGAAATTCTCATCCATATAACTTACTTATAAAAGAAGAGGGGGGACATTATTTCGTGATAAATTTATTTGTTAATTTAGCAGTTAATTTTTTAATGAGATATCCTGATATTTCTCTAACTGTATTGTTCGATCATGATAGGAGAAATCCGGAAGAAGAGATAAAGAAGATTAAAAACGACCTAAAAGCGAAAACCTCGGGAAAAATAGGATTTGAACCTATTTCTCCAAAGAGATTAATCACTGATGGGCTCCACAGGAATGACTTCTCCTTGTTCCGGTATAATGGGAGCAAGATACGGAAAGTTACCTCGTTTTCCTTTGTCGGTTTTGATGTGTCATTAGAATACGCGGTCTCAAAATTTTGTGATAAGCCTGTAAAGGAAATAAATCAAGAAGACACCATGTCTTTTGCTTCGAGAGTGAACTTTAAAGATTTGATACCTTAACGCCTCAATTTTCTAGGGTATCATTCTTAACGTTTCAATAGTCCATATTTTACCAGTTTTATAAAGCAAGAATTTATTATATTATCTGGGTTAGGGCAATCGCTGAGATGAAGTTTAAAGACGTACTAAACGGGCTGTTGAAGAACAAAGCGAGATTTCACTCATTTGTCTGGGGCTTTGCAGCGGCTTTACTCCTTGTCTTACCAGGGAGTTTTATTATCTCGTATTATAGATTGGCTTATTTCTCAGTCCCAATTGCAGAATATGTAGGCGTTATAATTTTTATCGGATCTGTAGGCGTTTATTTTGGTCAGTTTTGGAAAAATGATGATGAAAGTGTGGCAAGCGTCTTTGGGTTTTTGTTAGTCTTAATGATAACGTTCATCATTTTTTCATATCAGCAAGCTTTAGTTGATGGTATTTTGGTAGTGAGCTTTCTCTTTGGTTTCGAGTTTGTTGTATCGGGGCGATATGATAAAACCGATAAAATGAACATGTCACTAAGGAAGTTTCTTTCAAAAACAAGTTGGTATTTGTTTAGCTTGGAGCTGATGGTTTCTTTTGAGCTGCCATTATTTGATAAGATTATCAGTTATAAGATTGTGAGCCCAACTGAGTTAGGTTTTGTTTTAGGACTTGCTGTCTTATACATCTTGTTTGTGCTTTATGTTCATTATTATATTGACAGACAATCGGTAAGAGAAGGTTCAGAAGTAAATACAGAGTTATATAACGATTGAGAAGGTAAGGAGGAGGATTGAAATAATCTGTATGAGGATACTGCGATTTTAAGGCAAATTCTGCCAGGAAGTGCAAAAAAATAATAACTTCCAATAAGTAAGGTTAAAATGGACAATCTGACTAATTTGCAGGACCTCTTTAAAAGCTCCGTTTTCAGGGTTCCAGATTATCAGCGCGGCTATGCGTGGAAAACCCAAAATGTCGATGATCTGCTCGAAGATTTAGAGACTTTGGAAGTTGGGGCAAAGCACTATACTGGCACGTTGGTGCTTAAAAAAGGAGAAGAACTCCAGGGGCTTGGCCATGTAATAAAACAATACGATCTTGTCGATGGGCAGCAGAGGCTTACCACCCTTGTAATTCTTTTAAAAAATATTGTAAGAATCATGGAATCCAAAAAGAAGAGTGAGGAAGATGATATTGTAATTAAGAATCTGACGCAGTCTTACCTATGGGAAAAGGGAAAGGGAGGAGAAATCTTTAAGCTTAAACTAGAAAAAGAGAATGATCTTTTTTTCGTTAACAGTATTTTGAACGGTCGCGATATGAAGGAGTTAAATCTCTCTCACGGCAACTTAGTAAGTGCAGACAAGAGAATACACAATTACTTGATCAAAAAAGCCTCGGATGGGACCTTTCTGGATAATCTTGTGAACAAAATAACAAATTCACTAATGTTTACAGTCTATGTTATCACTGATGATTACGAAGTTGGGGTAATTTTTGAAACAATGAATGACAGGGGAATACAACTTTCAGAGCTTGAAAAAGTTAAGAATTTTCTACTTTATTTGACGGGTAGAGTGGCAGGGGCAGGTGAACCGAGGGGTGATACCTCTAATTACATAAATACCTCATGGTCACACATCTTGAGAAACTTATATTTGCCCGGAAATAAAAATATGTCAGAAGACCAACTATTGAGGGTTAGTGCCATCTTAATGTTTTATGATGAGTTGGAAAGTATAAGAGAGAATGGAAAAGTAATAGAAAGTGTAAATACACAATTGGGAAGCCAGTATCGCTTGATAAAGAAACATCTTACAGAACTACTTAAGCTTGACAAGGAGAAATGCCATGAAGAAATTAGGGAAGTAGTAAATCATCTTGAAAAACTTTCTGAAAAGTACCGTGATATCAAGGTTCCAGAGGATCCTAACTCTTTTTCTGACATCACTGATAAGGTATTAAAGGATAGAATCAAGAATGCTTGTATCCGTTATGATAGAATGGGGAGTCTTGCGTCATTTTTGCCACTGTTGCTGGCGATTTACTATAAGTATTCTTCACAGCCAGATGTTATGGCAGATTTATTTGAATTAATGGAGAAAGGAATTTTTATCATTTATGGACTTTCTGACCGTAGGTCGAATGCTGCTGAAAGCACACTTTATACCATGGCCTATGAAGTTTACAACGATAAACTCAGATCAGATGGCGTATCCAGTCAGGTTAGAAATTTAGTAAAAGATTATTCTGACGAATTTAGGAAAGCGCTTCAAGAAGATAAGGGCTTTTATGAGTGGGGCTGGCTCAAGTATTTTCTCTATGAGTATGAAATTTGGCGCTGTAAAAAAATTAACAAAGGGAGCCCATCTTTTACATGGCAACAGCTTAAAAGGAAAGACTTAGAAGAGACTGTAGAGCACATATTACCCAAAACTTATCCTGAAAGAGTACCTTATTGGACAAGCAGATTCTCACGGGAGGACCATAAAAGAAACCTTGATAGGATTGGTAACCTCACCCTCACAGACCAGAATCTATATCTTTCCAACAAACCTTTCGACGATAAGAAAGAACTTTACAAGAACTCCAGCTGGCAGATTGAGCGGGATCTGATTAACTTTAAAGAGTGGAATGAGGAGTCTATTAATAAAAGAGAAGAAGAATTAGTGAAATTTGCACAAGATAGGTGGAAAATATAGAGAAAATAGAATATCATTAGAATTATTTTTAATTGATAAAAATTTGCAATAATAAAGAAGTAAAGCGTGACTTTACATCTATCTTATTTTTGTTGAATGTGCAGTATGAAACTACAGTCTTAATATGAATTAGATATTCGGTGTATTGCTACTGTTAGCAACTCGAACCTATGTCCGTTACACCTCATAAATGGAGGTACAACATTTGATCATCTATCTATTTACCACCTATTGATACGCATAATCGACAAGAGATCCTAGGATAATCATAGAGAATGCGGAATTTAATATTGAGCCGGAAATTAGAAACAATAATATTGTCATATAAAAATAATTAGAAAAACCAGAAATTATGTAAATGAAAGCAACTAACATTGTAAGAAAGAAATAAACAGCAGACAATAACATGAAACCAGCGAAGTCCTCGAAGTGCCCTGCTTTTTTTATAAGGCTCAATGTTTGCCTTTCAGGTAATATAACTATACTTTTGCGATTTGACCTCCAATTACACCCATTGTGGACTTGTATGGTTTCCCGATGGATTCCAGCAGCGCATCCAGGAACTCTTTTCCGCCTTTCTCCATCGCCTTCAGCAGATCAGCCAGAATCCTCATGGCCATAGACCTGAATCTCAGACCGGGTGTACCTTTCCCGATTTTCAGTTGGGACTCCATGGAACGTATGGCAGAGATTTCGAGAAGCAGCTCACCCAGGGGACTCAGCTTTGCCGTACCAAGCAAGCTTTCATGCGTCCTCTGGTAGAGATATAAATTGCCCATATTGCTGTCCAGTCTGGATATTGAGGATATATCTTTAGAAGTACCAATAGATAGTCAGGGTCGTGCGGATATTATAGTCAAAGTCCGAACAGGAGATCTCAAGAAATCCCTGCT
>JAJYVJ010000166.1 GCA_021792045.1 Thermoplasmata archaeon
TACCAGGTAAATAGTTGATCATTTCTAAGAATCGATTTCATTACAAACCAGCAAAATGATAAACGATCCAGTTAATTTCTCTTCGAAAGCTTAGAAGGCCACCAGTTATATTTCTCAAGATAGAGCATTATAGACGGAACAAAAAATGGCCAGCTTACAAACGTATCTACCAGAACTCCAAGGGCAAGCCCGATTCCCATTTCAGTAATTATTCCAACGTCACTGAATACGAGTGATCCAAAGGTAACGAAGAGAAGAATTCCCAGGGTGGTTATCACTCCACCATTCTCCGTTATGCTTGTTCTTATGCCATCAGCATCAGTTTTTCCTTTTATTACTTCTTCCCTTACTCGAGCAACCATGAAAATATCGTAATCTAATCCAACTGCCAACAAGGTTACGACGGTAAACAATGGAAGGAATATTATGATAGGATAGGAGAGGGCAAAAATGTCGATCGCATATGCTATAACCAGCGAGATCACAACGGAAGCGAGAACCATTAGTATCAATCTTATGGGTGTAAAAACAGAACCAAGCTGAAGCAATAGGATAGCGAAAATAGCTATACATAGTATCGGAACCATCTTTTCAAAACTGCTGGAGGTGTAGCTGTATGCGTCGTTAAGACCCTGTGTAAGCCCTCCAACATCAGACGATACGATGTTGCCACCTGCACTGCTTATTACACTTGGTAGGGAGGAAACAACCGAAGACGAAGAGCTCAGCCAGGCCAAGTCACTGAGCTGAAAATCTATCATAATGTATCTGGAATCAGTGCCAACAAAAGTGAGGGACTGATTACGGTAATCATCCACATATATGCTCGGAATGCCCGAGTAATTATAAGGAACATAAGTTCCAAATGGCATGGTTGGACCGAATACCTCGCTTATACCTTTAGTTTCTATTATCTTATTTTCAATTGCAGTTACCTGGTTTATTTCCGTTGTATTAAATCCAGTTTTGTTATTATAAACCGGCGAAGGAAATTCTATCACTATAAATCCTCTGTCAAAAAAATCTCCATTAAAACTGCTGTTTACAGCCTCAATAGCTTGGACACCGCCACTGCTTGGGATCAAGGAAAACACATTCATGTTTGTCGGTGTTGTAAAATAGAAATAGCCTCCAACCAAGGAAAGAATTAGGAATACAACAACAATTTTTCCCTTATTCTTGATTACTGTGTGAGCGATCCCGGCCATTACATTTCTTTCCGTTTTAGTGCTGTCCTGCTTTCTGATACCAAAAACTCTCTTTTGAAAGTGGCTTATTATAGCTATTAGAAGTGTGTTTGCAACAAGTATTGCAACTACAACACCTATTGCATTTGTAATCCCGGCATCACTCATTATCGGGACATGCGAGAGGTATAAGACTATGTAAGAAATAGCAACCGTGAATCCTGAGGTGAATACTGCATGTCCTGCCCATTTTCCTGTCTCAGAAACAGGATCCGGGTTGCCATGCCGCATTTCTCTCCTATACCTTGCCATTATGTATACACTGTAGTCGCTTGAGAGCCCTAGAAGAAGGATAAGAAGTAACGTAGGAGTAACAAACGATACTGTAGCATGAAGCACATATTTGTAAAGCAGACCATTTACAGCCAAAGAAATAGCAGCTGAAAACCCAAAAACAGTCAGAGGCAGAAACGCAGCAGTTAGAGATCTGAAAAATATTCCTACGACTACTATGGAAAGAGCTATTCCTATAATTAAGGCCCTTTCCATTCCGCTTAATGTTTCTGACCCTATTTGATTGTCCAGCACTGCTGAACCAGCAACGTAAACCTTAACGTTGGATGGATCAAGGTAGCTTAAGAAAATTGAATGGATCTTATTGATCTGGGTGACACTTAGATTCACGCTTACACTTAGCAAGAATATAACTGTACTGTTATCGGTGCCGACAAACTGGCTATACACATTCTTAGCTGGTAAGATGGGGTAGTTTGAGAAACTACCATTCGATAATATTCTCGAAGTTACCAGGGCAACATTCTTCGTGTTATTTAGATCTTTTATAAATGCCTGAAGATTGTTATTATTCCCTGTTGAAACAAATGGACTCTTATAAAAATAGGAATCTACACCATGAGCTACAAAAAGTGCAGTTAAATTTTGGAAAGAGTACTGATTAAAGGCACTAAGATTCAGTACGTTTTCTATGAACGAATTTGCTGAAATATTCAAATCGCTTACGATGAAATCTGTTGCTTTGTTTGGCAATGCGCGTTCAATTATTGGTAAAGATATTTCCTTGACGAGTGACGGAATTCGCTCTCCTGTTTCAGCGGTCAAGTAATCTTGGAAATTTGTAGCTCTCACTACAGAAGTGAAGAAGTATTGGAAAGTTTGATTCGTTGAAATAAGCTTTGAAAAGTTAGATATAGAGTTCGTGACGGTATAATTGATTGCCTCGCTGATATTCGTTAACGTGACGTTTGTCTTATTTAGTTCTTGAGCAAAAGATAAGGTGAAAGTTTCAGTTAACGGTGTAACTGAATAAAACATCATCTTACTAAAAGCATCGATTCTGTTGTGAGACACAGAGTAATTATCCAAATAAATTGCTGGAAGACCAAATTCAACGCCCATTGTCATATTTACGGTGCTATTCATCTGAGAAACAGATTGGATTAGAGGGTAGGTTCCATTCACAAGGCCGAGAGCTAGTTTAGCTCCTCCAGAAAGACTGGAATTTTCTATAGATACTATTGATGTAAAATTGGATTTTATTCCCTGTGTTTGTAAATAATTTACTACACTAGTTTCAGCTTTGCTAAAACTCGCCATAGTTCCGTTCGTGGTTACGAATGTTCCTGTTGTGACGATCGCCATAGCGGAAGAATTGGTGGAATTTGATGGAAAGTACTCCGATTGTAGATTGTTAGCCCTTGTAGCCATAGAATTAGGTGGCACGACACTCGAAGCTAGGTTATATGAGGTCTGGCTAAATAATAATGAAGCAAAAGGAAGGAGAACGAACAGAAGTATTAACCAAACAATCAAAACTTTGATAGAATGTTTTGAGGATATCCTCGCAAGCTTTTGAAAGGAATTCTCAAACATTAAAATCGAAATGACAATCCTCGTTATTAAACATTCTAATATATAGGTAAATTTATTCTATATATTCCCGGAATAGCACTTTCACGGTGGCATCTTTTCAGGAAAAACCTCATGAATTATTAGCAATTTATTTATCCTAATCTGTATTCAATTGAGTGCATGAAATTTAAGACAGATTTTGAAGACTATGACTTATATTCTTATTTTTATGGTCTTGTTTCACAGATCCCAAAGGGAAAAGTTTCCACGTATGGCTCTTTGGCAAAAGCACTTGGAGATCCAGTTTCTGCAAGAGCGTGTGGATACATGCTATCCATAAATGAACATCCAGACACAATACCTTGTTACCGTGTGGTAAAATCTAGTGGTGAGGTCTGGAAATATACACATCCTCTCGGTCCTAAAGAGAAAATTAGAAGATTGAATGCTGACGGAATACCTGTTGAAAACGGTGTAGTTGATAACTTCGAAGATCACTTGTTCGATGATTTCAACACGATTTATCCACTTAAAAAAATGCAAGAGGAACAAAACCTACTATCAAAATATGTAGTTCTCCAAGATGATTTCAATTCAGACCTTATAGGGGCAATAGACGTATCTTATGATGATTTCAATGGGTATGCAGCATTTGTGTCCCAGAATGGAGACGACATAAAAGT
>JAJYVJ010000002.1 GCA_021792045.1 Thermoplasmata archaeon
AAGGGCTAGAAGCCGTGACCGAAGGACTTTCCATGTACCGGTGGGTACAAGGGATATGAATACCAGTGATCTTGTGGATAATATCAATTCGGTGGTTAAGAGGATTGTAGGCAGGATGGAGAAGGGACGAGGAAATATTGACTCCATATATCTCAAGACAACGATGGGCAAGGCAGTGAAACTTGATCTGGAGGCGATACAATGACGCATCCAGCACCTTGGAAAATCGAGCTTGTAAAAGATCTTGAAAGCGATATCGAGAATAATCCTGTCGTGGTGGTCGTAGGCATTAAAGGTATAGCGAATGCGCAACTTCAGAATATCAGAAATACCCTCAGGGGAAAGGCAAAGTTGAGGGTCGTGAGAAAGAGACTCCTTCTGAAGGCTCTGGAAAACAGCAAGAAGGAGCACATTCATGACCTGGAGAAGCTCTCGGAAGGGCAGGTCGCCTTGGTCACAACATCCTCACAGCCTGCTGTTATAGGGAGAATACTTGAGGGAACAAGGCAAAAAGCTTTTGCAAAGGGTGGAGAAATAGCGGAAGACGACATAATAGTACCTGAAATGGCAACGGATTTCCCGCCAGGACCTATGATGAGCGAATTTCAGAAAGTTGGCTTGCAAACAGGAATCGATAAGGGAAAGATAGCCATTAAAAAGGAGGCTCTCTTCGTAAAGGCCGGAGAACCAATACCGAAGAGCAAGGCTAAGATACTCGTGAAACTAGGCATACCAACGGTTGATTCCGGGCTTGACATCAGGGGTGCTTACAGCGAAGGCCTCATTTTCGATAAGGAAACCATGTCGATAAATGTCGACTATGCTACTTCAAATATAGCTGTTGCTTTCACACAGGCGAAGAATGTTGCTCTAGAAGCAATGTTCCTTGTTCCAGAGATACTGCCATCTCTGATCGTGAAGGCAAGGTTCTCTGCCGAGCAGCTTGCCGTGATGACGGGAACAGTTGACGAAAGCAATGTAGAGTTATTTATACTTAAAGCTATTAGGGAAGCAAACAAACTGAATGCTACTGTTTCCGGCGAGGAAACGGAAAAACAGGAAGAGAAGAAAGAGGAAAAGAAAGAACAAAAGGCAAAGGCTGAAGACACCTCGGACAGTGTTTCAGAGGGTTTAAGCTCGCTATTTGGATGAAAGGAGGAAGAAAAATGGAATATATATACGGAGCTCTTTTGCTCCATTCGGCTGGAAAAGAAATAGATGAAGAGAATCTGAAGAAAATCCTTAAGGAAGCTGGCGTAGACGCAGACGATGCAAGGCTTAAGTCCCTTGTTGCCAGCCTCAAGGAAGTAAAAATTGATGAAGTGTTGAAAAACGCGGGAACGGTTCTTGCTGCTCCGAGCGCTCCGGCATCATCAGATTCTGGAAGCAAGAGCGAAAAGAAGAAAGAAGAGAAGAAAGAGGAAAAGAAAGAAGAGGCACACTCTGAAGAGGCTCTTGAAGGCCTGAGCTCACTTTTCGGATGAGAGTGATAGATGGACTATTACGCATATTTCTGGGATCTGTTGAAATATTACATCCCAGCAATATTACTCGTTCTCTCCCTTGTCGTCTTTAAAAGTATCCTACTCTTGATAATCTCAATAGTGTGGATCTTGGCTTCTGTTTTTGTTTCAATTTCAGAAATGGAGCCACGTAAGGGCAATTTTGTGTAGTTTAAGACGTCAATTTTAATTCTTTTAGTTTTTCAAAAACCTCAACAGCGTGTTCCTTTGGGCTCACCTTGGGATATACATAAGCAATTTTTCCGTCTCGATCTATAAGGTACGTGACCCTGCTTGCGGTCTTTTCCTTAAGCACGCCATATTTCTGTGTGATGTCCTTCTTCTTGTCGGATACAAGTGTAAAATTCAAGTTGTACTTCTTCTCGAATTTCTTGTGCGAGGTATCACTGTCAACGCTCACACCTAAGACTTTTACGCCATTCTTCTCGTAATGGTCTATATGATCTCTGAAATTGCATGCCTCAGCCGTGCATCCCGGTGTATCATCCTTCGGATAAAAATACAGGACGACAGGTTTGCCTTTAAAGTCCGAAAGCCTGACATTTTTTCCGTTCTGATCTACAGATTCAAAGTCTGGTGCTTTTGCTCCTACCTCTAACAGATTTGCCATGAGGTATGATTACTATATTCGTAGATAAACCTTATGTTACTTCCGGCGCATAAAGTCGATCTGCGCTATATTTAATAATGCGTTTTCTCTCATTATTTTTATGGATCTCAAATCGTTAAAGAAAAATCTCATCTGGAGCGGAGTGGTGGCGATGATCTCTGCAGCGGTATGGATCGGTACTGCAATACTTATAAATCCGAGTTTTGACTTTTTTACCGGAGCGTTGAGCCAGCTGGGATCTCCTGGGGCAAATTATCCCTGGGTATACAATGTTGGACTGATGTTCACTTCGGTAATTCTCTTTCTCTTCGCGATCTCACTTCTGCTTAATTCACAGAATAAGGTGGAGTCCTCAGGAAGCGCCTTTCTGATGATCGCATCTTTATTTCTTGCCCTTATAGGAATCTACCATGGTGGGACATATCCCCATGATTTTGTATCCCTCTGGTTCTTCGTCCTTGCTGACATTTCCATCCTAACATGGGGTATAGGTCTGATTATACATGACCTGATTCATGGTGCATATGTAATCGCAATTGTGGCGATTGTCACAGGTGCAGGGTTCGGAATCTCATGGCCGTCAAGTGCTGAGCTCGAAACTTTCGGTACGGCCGCGATTGCATTCTGGGCCGCCATTATGGTCGCGTTTTTTATGCGAAGTTCAAGAAACGCAATAAAAAAAATGTAGATCTTTCCAGTTCTTCATAGCATGGGTAATGGAATCAGGAGTTATTGCGTCTAGAATTTTGCTATTCGCTTAAAACAATAAGCGAATCCCAACCGGTCCATTTTGAATTCCAATTCTCTCACATCCCGTGAATAATTTTTCTGTCGATATGTCTATTGCCTGTTCAAAGAACGTACTGATAGCAATCAAACCCCATCTTATTTCATAAAAGATACCTTCTTCTCCTGATAAATGATGTTTCTTCTGGTAACGGTATAGTCGGTAATCACAATCTTTGCACCACAATCACAGTTTTTCAGTTTATTAATGGCGACATACCTTACTATCTTTCTCCCACAGAATCGACAAGTAACTTTATCCCCGGCCTCTAATTCCAGTTCTTTCACCAAAGCGGCTTTTAATTCTTCAAAGGTACCATTAAAAAAGGTAAGGATTCCACGGTCTCCAATATAAACCTTGATCCCAAAAAAATTCTTACTTACGTACTCAAAATCATCGACACTGCAGTCAATCCCGTATTTCAGCCCAATGTCGTTAAGATATTTTTCGAGTTCCTGCCCTAACTTAAACTCAGCGTCCTTCTTGGCAATTTTCGAATTAACATTTTTGAGGAGATTTTCTTTTTCTTTTTCCGTGAATGTTTTCATTATATCTGTTGCATTCTCATTGTCTATGGTAAGTCCCGAACCAAGATCCTTTTGCGCAATCTTAGGAAAAAACTGAATCTGATCTACCAGCCCGTCATAAGTTTTTGACTTATAGCTGTAATCGGACAGGTAATCAGAAAGAGCGCTTTTAAGGTGGATATTATTTTTGTTGTTAGTTGAATGTCTTTTGTTTTTGTATAACAAAATTCTACGTTTTAACTCTCCAGTATCAAGCCCCTCTTTAGAAATCAATTTGGCAATCTCATCTCCTGAAGTCCGGCCGTAAGGAGTTATAATCGAATCTATTTTGCCATCAAGAATGCTGATGAACTCCTTTATCTCTTGATCAGGATCCACGTCGGGATCTATGTGAAAGAGCATCTGGGCCGTGGCGATTGCAATAGCCTTTTTGCGTTTATATTCCGATTTACTCAATTGAAGCATATTATAGGCACCCATTTTATGATATATTTCGTAATTTAACTTCATGATTATAATAATTAGATATTAAAAGTGATGGCGGTCACTTGTAGACATCCCTTCCATTACCCAATGATATTACAACTATCTATGTTTCCTAATATTCCGATAATTATTCATCGCAGATAAATTGAAACGCTGAACTTATTATAGGGTGCTCATCCTTTTTTATTTATTTTTTTAACTATCTTTAACCATCTTTGTATAGATCACTGTGTCTTAACTTTCAGATACTAAACATGATCGATGGGAAATACAGTGTCAGGGATGTTCTCCTCATACTGTCAAGGATAAAGATGTACAGGATGGAGAGGGGTGAGATCATGAGCGAGGTACCAAAAAAAGCGAAAGGCCTGGTTGTGGATCTGAAGATTGATCTTGGCATGTTATGTAAAAAAGCTTGAGTTAAGGATTAAGTATAACAGCAATCGCCATTGCAACAACTGCAGGAAAAATGACCGACTTTACCGTTTGTTGTTTGCTAAGCTCCAACTGAACAGCCGTAATAAGATACACAAATGTTATAACAATCGCGACAGCAACGTTGCCGATGTTATCATAAAGTGCGCTCGTTATACCCGTGTTGATAACATACTACGCAAAAAAGATCCACGTGAAGCGAAATTTTATACCTTAAAGGTGCCATCTCTATCTAAATCATGAGAGTATCGCTTAAAAGCCTTACGCTCAATTTCTGTGAAAAGTATCCAGAAAAACTGCTCATTTTAATATATATTGTTAAATCATGGTTTATGGCAATGACGGTTGCAAATCTTATAATAGATACGCTGGCAGATCTGGGCGTTAAGAGAGTTTACGGAGTTCCAGGAGATTCAATAAATCCGCTTGTGGATGCCCTCAGAACACAGAAAAGAATAGAATTTATCCAGACAAGGCACGAAGAGGGAGCCGCACTTGAGGCAGCGTTCGAAGCAAAGTTCACGGGGAAGGCGACTGCGTGCATGGGCACTTCAGGGCCAGGGTCTATACACCTGATAAATGGTCTTTACGAGGCGAAAATGAGCAGAGTACCTGTAATAGCTCTCACCGGACAGGTAGAGACAGATCTGCTCTACCAGGATTATTTCCAGGAGGTTGACCTGAACAGGCTGTTTGACGATGTCTCTGTATTCAACGCACAGATCATCAATCCTGATTCAGCATTCGCTATAGTTAAAAGGGCGTATCGGGAGAGCATGAGTAAGAGAGGTGTATCACATCTAACTCTTCCAGTCGATATATTACGAAAGAACGCCGTCCCAGGCGTAATTGATAATTTTTCATTCAAATTTCCGAAAACAATTGTGGACGGGAAGCCTGCGGAAGAAATGATCAATGCAAGCAAAAATCCTTTGATATTCATCGGGAGGGGCGCATTTGGACTATCGGATCAAATAGGTAAGTTCGCAGAAAAGATAGGTGCTCCAATCATATATAGCGTGAATTCTAAAGGCGTGGTTGATGACAACGATCCAAAAGTCATGGGCCCACTAGGTCTTCTTGGATCCAAACCTGCAGTAGAGGCTATGAAACACGCAGATCTCCTGATCCTCCTTGGTACCATATTTCCCTACGTATCATTCATGAATGATAAGGCCAAGGTCATACAGGTTGATATCGACACTGCAAACATAGGGAAAAGAGTTCATGTCGACTTACCTTACCAGTGCACGGTCTCAGACTTCCTCAGCAGCGTTTCACCTGAAGAGAAAGCGGAAAAATTCTATTCCAAGTTCTCCGAAGACAAAAAAGACTGGATCTCAAACCTTGAAAAACTAGAATCTGACAGGTCCACTCCAATCAAACCGGAATTCCTTACATCGGCAATATCCAGGAAAGCTGATAAAGATGCTGTCTTCATAGTTGATACTGGCAACGTTACTGTCTGGTCAACAAGGGATATAAGAGGAGGTACACAGAGGACATTTTTGCTCTCTCCATGGCTTGGTACCATGGGTGTTGGAATACCCGGAGCTGTGGGTGCCTCGTTCGCCACAGATAGGCAGGTCATAGCGATCACAGGCGACGGAAGTTTTGCTATGACGATGATGGAACTGATCACAGCAAAGAAATACTCAAGGCCGGTTAAGATTGCAGTGTACAACAATTCCAAGCTTGGAATGATCAAATTTGAAGAAGAGATAATGGGGTACCCTGAATGGGGTGTCGATCTCCTTAACCCAGATTTTTCTAAGATTGCAGAAGCCATAGGAATAAAGGGAATACGTGTCGAGGACCCGAATAAACTTGAAGCCGCGATCGATGAGTTCCTGAAGTTTGACGGCCCAGCTGTGCTCGACACTGTAATTTTCGCAAACGAGAGACCCATGCCGCCAAAACTCGTGTTTTCCCAGGTAAAGGGGTATGTTACCTCGATCCTTAGAGAAAAGCTGGAGTGATCATAAAGTGGCGCTCGAACTTGGAGGTGTGGACGAAGTACTATTCTTTGTAGATGATGTGCCACAAGCAACAAATTGGATCATGGGCCTCTTGGACAAGAAACCTGTTTTCGAGAGTGAAAATTACTGTTCCTTCGACCTGGGTTTTTGCAGGATCGGTCTCCATCCTTCAGATGAAAAGACAAGTTCCGGCGTTTCCGGTCAGGTAACATACTGGAATGTGAGCAACCTTAATCAGGCAATGTCGCATTTCATGAATCATGGCTGTAAGTTGTTCAGAGGTCCTTTAACAGGTGTAGATGGTGTGGACGTTTGCCAGATGGTCGATCCGTTTGGCAATTCATGGGGGCTTGTCCAAAGAGCAAGAGTATCGTGAAAAATCATTTCATGAATTCATGCCAGCGTATTGGGTGTACGTCAATATGATCCATTAATGATGAAACACCCCTCCCAACTTTAATCAGTGTCTCTTTTTTATATCTGATATCTACAGAAATGTTACTAGAATTAAAAAATTTAGAATATGAACGAAGCGTTGAAAGTTTCATCAGTCCCTTCGGTACCTTTGAAACCAAAAGTCTTGAAAGCTTTTTGTCTAACAAATCTATCGTTACGTTACCTGCACCCATTGATACATGCATAAGTGGCGAATTATTCAAGCCAATTGAGATACTTCCGTTTACAGATTTAATGAATGCCGCAGATAAACTCTTAAGACTTGTCTTTGTCATGGATAGGCCGCACCAAGACACTGACGGTTCCGTTTATAGTTATATTGGCATTCACACCTGGTAACTTTATAGTGAGCTCTTGGAACGTGAATTCAGCGGAACTTTTAGTACCCTCTATTGCATCGAGAAAACTCTCTATTAATGATTCTTCTTCTGCCATAGTTGCGTATGTATTCATATATATTTAAACTTTGCAATTTAGAGACTCGAATCCAAATAACTCTTTCGAAATTGAAACAGTAAGATAAGATCCGAATCAGAATCCCTGTATTCCGGAGATCAGCAGAAGCGTAAGCCAGATTGGTCCTCCGTTACTGTTAATTTTTCAGATCAGCTTCCAGATTGTTAAGCAATTTCTTCATAGAACTCTGAATATCCATAACAACACCCTCAGCTCTCTTCTTTATCACAGAGGGATCGTTAACGTGGAACTCATAATACTTCCCTCCAGCCTGAAGAGTCTTTGGTGTCTTGTACACTAGACCTACGCTTACAAGCCTCTGCAGAGATTTAAACACAGTGCTCCTGTTACGCTGAATCTTCTGCGAGAGCTGATCCAGTGTCATAGTTCCATTCGCTTTAAGCACATTAAATACATACGCGTCTGAAGTTGAAAGGTCATATATGCATGTAAGAAAATCCGTGCAAGTTGATCCTCTTCTGGTCAATTCTGTTACGTTTACCATGTATGTATATCCCTAGGATATAGAGATATTTTTCGCTAAATGAAATAGTGACGTAAAGTATTATTTTTATCTGAATAATGAGGTCTGGAAGCTGTCAAACATTTCTTTGCTCATCTTATCCAGGGGCAGAATCCGCAGATTGTAGGTGGAAAAGAATCACAGTAGCATATACTCATGTACCAAGATATAATTATGAAATATGGGGAAGGACTACGAAATCGCAATCAAAAATTATTTAGCAAAATTCAAAAGGATGGAAGATATAAAACCTTTTGGTAGAAAGGCGATCGTCACAGGAAGCGGTGATGCATTTGCAGCCGCGACGGTCATAGAAGACGCATCAGATGGAAGATTTCTGGCAATGGATCCTGACACACTTCTAAGATATGATTCTGATCTTCCGATAATAATTGCTTCAGCTTCTGGACGAACTTTAGAAGCAGTAGAAGTTGCCCGGAAGTTCCACAACAGGAACATGCTGATCGCAGTTACCGGAAACAATGGTTCCGAAGTTTCAAAGTTATCTGATCAGACCTTGGTGATTCCTGTTGAAACGGAAAAAATAAGCGGAACGCTTTCGTTTCTGGAGATGCTTGATGCACTTTTCAGACTTGCAGGGCTTAATGTGGAATTTGAAAACAGAAATTCGTTTGAGCGTTTTAATCATCCATGTTTTGTTGGTTCATCATCAAATTTTGGAGTTGCCCAGTTCCTATCGCTCAAGATGGCAGAAATATTCGGTATCAGTTCTGAATACTTTAGAACGGAGCAGTTCTTCCATGCCCCAATATTCTCCATGAGAAATAGGGAAATAGTATTTCTGTCTTCAATGGATCATCTGGTAAAAAATTATCCGAGGGAAATATTTGGCAGAATCGTAATATCGGGTACGGAAAATCCATTTTCGAATGCCTTCTGGGGGGATCGAATCAATAGTTAACACAATGGTAGAAACAGGTAGGAAAACGCTGTATTTCCTCGACGACAAGGAAATCCTCGATATAAGCTCCTCTGTAATATATAAATAAAAAGAGGATTCCGTTGAAAGATTATTGATTCATTTTGCGTTTGGAACACGGAATAGACTGTATCGTCATGCTGTGAATTAATTTCACAAATTCAGGCTCATCGGACTTGAGGCGAAGCATGGTGTGGTATTGAAGCGGAACGACAAAATTTATTGAGAATGTTATGATCTTCATAACATGAACGCAATGGAAGCATATTCTGTCGCAATGGCCACGGATCTAAATGTTTATGGAGGCACTCTTATATTCACACAGAAATACATAAAGGACAAAGAATATAAATCTTGCATTTATAGGATTTCGAGTGGGTCTGAGCCCGAACAGATTACTTTCGGAGAATCTGAGCGATTTGCAAAATTAGTGGAGGGTACAATATACTTCATTCGATATGAGAAGGAAAAAGAGACACTGATGTCGATGGGATCTGGTAAAGAACCAAGGCAAATTGCATCATTCTCAAAAATACTGGACTACTCAATCACTGGAAATAAAATTCTCATAGTGGCTACTGAAGGATCTGACAAAGAACTACCGTTCCATAGCGACAGGCTCAAGTACAGATTTAATGGTCGCGGCTTGCTGAGAAGTTATTATTCTCTTTACATAATAAAAGATTCTCCGGTAAAGATTTATGGGGGTAAGTTTGATGTTTTAGGCGTCAGGGAAAACGGTGGGCGCATTATCATTGAAACATCAGAATTTGGGGAAGATTATTCTTTGAGCGATCTTTTGGAAATCGATTCTGGCGGCGGTACTATTAAGAGGATAACGGAAGAATCTGCTAAGATCAATGACTTTGCAGTTTCAGAAAATGGAAGAATAGCATTCTCAGGACATTATGGACTGAAGCCATGGGAGATCAGCAAGATAATATTCCCAGAGGAAGGAAAGGATATCATTTTAGGGCTAGATTCATACAACACTGTTATTTCGGATTCATTCGCTGACGCGAGGTATTCAGTCAAGTTTGATGCGGACGATCTCTACGCGGTTGGTCAGGAGAAATCCTCATCGTTCATATACAGAATTGGGAACAGTGTTACAAAATTCACTGAGGGTGAGCGTAACATTACGTGTTTTGATGTTTCTGGTAACTTGGCTTATGTATACTCTACCCAGGAGCATCCTTCCATAATCCATTTCATCAGAGAATACGACATGAATCCAACGGTCAGGGGGAAAAAAGCAGATGCAGTCGAGATGGACGGAGGTGAGGGTTTCATCATGTACCACTCAAGAGATTCACCCTCACTAGTTTTTGTGCATGGAGGGCCGCATGATTCGTACGGTCATTCATATTTTATAGAATTTCAGTATATGTTTCAGAACGGGTACAATATAATATTCACAAATCCACCAGGGAGCACAGGATATGGAGATAAATATGCGAAGGCATGTGTAGGTGACTGGGGGAACTCCGCCTACAACTATATAAGGAAATTTCTTGGTATCGTAATGGAGAAGTATGGACTAAGCGACAAAATTGGCCTGACAGGAGGCTCGTACGGAGGTTTCATGACGAACTGGATAGTGACACAGACAGACATGTTCAAATGCGCAATTTCAGAAAGATCAATATCAAATCTCTTGAGCATGATTGGTACAAGCGATATTGGTTTCTGGTTTAACCCACTGGAACTCAATATAGACAAGCCATATTCAGCTGAGGGCATGAAAAAGCTGATGGACCTTTCTCCGTTGAGCTATGCAGAACAAGTGAAAACTCCAACAATGCTGATAACAGGAGAGGAGGACTATCGCTGTCCCATTGAACAGGCTGAACAATTCTTTGTTGCACTGAAACTTAACAATGTTGAAACTGAACTTGTCAGATATCAGGGGGACAATCACGAGCATGCAAGAAGTGGCGTGCCAAAGAACATGGTTGATAGACTGGGAATTAAGCTAAGGTGGTTTGATAGATTCCTCAAGAATTAATTAATTGGATTCTCCCTTGATTTTCAATCCAGGAACCTACATTTACTTTGTAATGCAATAATTTTCTTAACGTTTGAGGATCAGTAGCCGACCAGGTCAAACAACATTTTTGAGAATATGAATTGTAGAATACTAGAATTCATGTTAAAGATTGCAGATGCTTTGATCACTGACGTAACATTCCTTCAACATGAAGCTGATATGTCTGGCCTCCAGGAACATCTGTATGAACCACGAATTTTACTGAAAAGCTGAAGTTAAACATGTTGGAATACGCGGGAGCACGTAATTTATCTTTCTGGATTTTTGAAGTCTGAATGCCTTCTCAAAGCATGCATTGATTAGCCAAGGCAACCTAAAAAGCCTGGGACTTGGATCTCACAATGCTCCGAACAACGAGCTAACCCAGGATTTAATCGAATCTTAGCAATTTATCAATTTCAACCCGCATAAATGTAAGTGGTAAATGCTAAAATATCTCACATAGGGAGCTTGAACTATTTGATTCGAGCCATAATGTGCGTCAAATCTATCGAGTTCAACTCATCCTTATGATTTAAAGAACATACTGTTCAGAGAACAACAAAGAATTAATCTTGGAAGAGATTGCGGATACATTGGAGTACATAGGTTACAATTCAATAGCCAGTGGCAGCAGGGGAAACTGCTCAATAATCTGGGACGATCAGGATCTGTTGATATTTGACTTCGGCATAAGTCTCAAGTCATTTAAAAAACGTATATCCGAACTTAAAATTGATACTCTAAACAAATCACTTTTCATCAGCCATGAGCATTCTGACCACACAAAAGGTGTTGGGTCGCTCGTGAAGCGGGAGCCTGTTGATGTTTATTCCGCAGAAGAAACTCTCGAAGCGATACGACTCAAAAACGGATACTCTATCTGCGGCAAAATTGCACTTGGAAATTTTAAGATAACACCAGTTAAAATATCGCATGACGCTGTTAATCCAGTAGCCTTTGTTGTATCTTATGGGCGATACAAAATTTCCATAGTTTCTGATCTTGGTGTCGTATCCCAGGAATTGATCTCAGAAACAAAAGGGTCTAAAATTATATCTTTTGAATCGAATCATGACGTTGAAATGCTGAGATCCGGGAGATATCCTGATCAGTTGAAGAGGAGAATTCTGAGCGATCATGGTCATCTCTCAAATGAACAGGCTGCGGAGGCACTTTCAAAGATCGTTGACGCAGAAACAGAGATCGTTTTAGCACATCTGAGTCAGGAAAACAACACACCAGATATCGCATTGGAATGCACAAGATCTTACTTGAAGAATAGGGATATAGAGTACAGAAGCCTTGAATTTGCTAGCCAGGAAAATGGTTCTTCTCTTCACATGATTGATATCCCATAACCCATGCTTATTCCCAGAGCAACTGATAATGATAATATTTGATATCGTCATACATAAACTATGAGCAGCACTATAGGTTTCATCGGAACTGGAAAGATGGGTTCAAGGATCATTTCAAGGATCCTACAGAAATATGAAGTGACTGGGGCATATAACAGAACAAAGGAAAAACTGAATCAATTTCCATCACTGAAGCAATACTCGACCCCTGCACTCCTGGCAGCTGAGAACGATATAATATTCATAATGCTAACGGATGATAATGCGTGTAGTGAAGTTATATTCGGAGAAGATGGCGTCCTCTCCATGATCAGGCCAAAATCCATTATAGTAAATTTGAGTACAGTCTCTCATAAATTCGCCGTTTCGTGCTCCTCCGCGCTTTCAGAACATGCAGTACATTATCTGGACTGTCCCGTGCTCGGGAGTACAGTCCCTGCTGAGCAGGGAAAGCTAACTGCACTGGTTTCGGGAGAAGAGGAAATTTTCAATATCGTGAAGGGTGTAATAGAGACATTCTCGAGCCATGTTTTGTTTCTCGGCCCAGCCGGAAACGCGATAAAAGGGAAACTGGCAAATAATCTCTTGATGGCAACAAATTTCGTTGTTGCATCTGAGGCGATACTATTTCTTGAAAAAAGTGGTTTCAAGAGAGAAACTGCCCTCGACATACTTCTCAATGGAGGGGGTAGCTCAAAAGCACTTGAATCTAAGGTTGATGACATAAAGTCTGAGGACTTCATTCCGCAGTTCACTCTCAACCATATCGTTAAAGATATAAGGTATGGCGAGGACCTCTGTAACTCAACCGATTTTCCAATGCTGAGCATGGCTTCCGCTCTCCAGATATATAATATTGCTGAATCCATGGGACTCGGTAACTTAGATTACTCTGCTGTATTCAAGTCCTTCAGGCTCTCTCTAGGCATGAAGAAATAAGAATATATTTGTGGAATTGCGCTTTAACCTAAGAAGCGCAGCGATATCATAGTATCTATATACATAAGAAATATACTTTTGCGTAGATGGACAACCTCATAATTAAGAATGCCTCGCAGATACTTACAATGTCAGGCTCAAAAGGCCACCCCCTTGTAGGCGATAAACTTGGGAGACTAAAGATAAAGAAACATCATTCCATAGTCATAAAGGATGGATACATAAACCGTATCATTCCTGATGATGGGCTTTCTGAACTTAAGCTGGACAAATTCAGGATCATTGATGCGAAGGGATCTGTTGTGATGCCCGGTCTTATAGATTCCCATACACATATCGTTTTTGGAGGTGATAGGACCGAGGAATTTTATTTGAGGCTGAAGGGTAAAAGTTATCTTGACATTCTCTCCTCAGGAAATGGTATTTACAGGACAGTTAATGATTCGAGGTTGATGAAAGATGAGCAGATCTTTGAGGAAACGTACTACCGTGTTAAGGAATCCATAATGACGGGCACAACAAGTATGGAAATAAAAAGCGGCTATGGTCTCAACCTGGAGGCAGAAATGAAGCTTCTGAAGATAATTAACAGGATCTCCTCTATTGGGACTATTAATGTTGTACCAACTTTCCTTCCATTGCATGCTGTGCCTCATGGAATGACTGAGAGTCAGTATGTCGATTATGTGGTTGAGCAGATTCTTCCCAGAATAGGCAAAGAAGTAAAATTTGTGGATTCGTTTTGTGACAGGGGCGCTTTCAGCGAGGAAAGCACAGATGTATTCTTCAGAGAAGCATCAAAAAGAGGCTTTGGCTTGAGATTACACGCAGATGAACTTGCAGACATTGGCTGCTTGAAGTTATGTGAAAAATACAGGCTAAAGAGTGTCGATCATCTAATAATGACCGACAGAAAAGGTATCGATAAAATTTTGCATTCAGGTGCCTTTGCGACATTTCTGCCTATAACTGCTTTCAACATCGCAAACGGGAAATATCCAGACATAAGGCAATTCATTGAGGCTGGAATCCCTATCTGCATAGCTTCTGATATATCACCACTTTCAATAAACTCCAATCTGTTCTTCGCGGTGTATCTCGCGGTAAGATTCAGCAGAATTTCCATAGAAGAAGCGCTCAATGCGGTCACCATCAATGCCGCATATTCTCTTGATATTGCAGATAGCGTTGGTTCCATTGAAAAAGGAAAAGTCGCCGACATCATAATTTTAAACGTCGATGATTACAGGAAAATCCCATACGAATACGGTACGAGGTTGGTAAAAACAGTGATAAAGTCTGGGAACGTGCTCTTTGAAAATATGTAACTTCAAATATCTCTATGGGCATAACTGCGTCCTCCAGCAGTCTGCAGAATCAGGAAACGATCTCTGGATAAATCCAATATTTCAATTCCAAACACAATCTGATATTGAAAGAGCAGATTAATTAGAATAAAGTGAAATTTTTCTACATATTTTTTCGGGTTTAAACCAATATTTAGAGTGAGTTCTATTTCACTATTCTTCAAGATTTTCGCTGATGATCTCTGCTATATCCTTGACCGATATCTTATCTTCTGCATTAAGCGTCCTAGAAGCATCCTCCATCATTGGCATGCAAAATGGGCACGCAACAGCCAGCTTGGTTGCGCCGGTATCGAGGGCCTGTTTGAATCTTATCTGGCTTATAGAATCCTGGCTCTCAACTTTATACCAGTAATTGCCTCCTCCAGCACCACAGCACAAGCTTTTTTCTTTCGACATGCTCATCTCCTTCAGATCACCTGAACTGCTGACTATTGCCCTGGTATTGTCATATTCGCCATTGATCCTTCCCAGGTAGCATGGATCGTGCAGTGTTATGGTTTCCTTCGTATTCTTTACTTTAAGTTTTCCTTCATCGATCAGTTCAGCTAAAAACTTGCTGTGGTGTATAACTTCTGCCTTCAGGCCGAATTGCCTATACTCATTTTTGAATGTATTATAACAGTGTGGGCATGACGTTATTATCTTTTTCACGGAACGGTTGTTGAATGTCTCAATGTTCTGCATTACAAGTTCCTGGAAGCTCCCCTCTTCACCGATTCTTCTGGCGGTCTCGCCTACGCATTTTTCCTCCGATCCGAGAATGCCGTAGCTGACACCGGCCTTATTCAGGAGTCCAAGAATTGTTCTCGTCGTTTTGTTGTCACGAGGATCGAATGCCCCCATGCATCCTACCCAATAAAGATACTCTTTCGTTTCATCATATTTAGGGGCGATATCAAGAAGTTTATCCCTCTCGAAGGGGCTGTTGCCAAATGGGTTCTGAGCATTGGTAAGGTTGTTTAGATAGGTGCTGGTCTGTTTCGAAACCTTGCTTTCCATGACTAGGTCCTTTCGATAATCCATGACAAAACTGAATGGCTCTATAAGCACCGGGCATTCTTCGACGCAAGCCTGGCAAGTGGTGCAAGACCATGCCGCGTTTTCAGTGATCAGAGAACCTATTGCAACCTCGTTATCGTATAAATTCTTCTTAATGTTCTGGACAAGAGCTCTCGGGCTTAGATCAGTTCCAGCCATAAAAGCAGGGCACGCACGCTCACACCTACCACAGTCCGTACACGCGAGTGCATCCACCTTTTGCATCAGCGGCACTTCTGAAATAGTTTTCGTTCCTACCTTGAAATTAAAATCTCCAGATTGGAGGGCTTCAGCAAGAATAAAAGGTGTCGGAAGTGCACCTCTCTCTTTGATACGCTTTTCTGAAATGCTGACCATTGCAAGCGCCATATGAGAGAGTTTTGAAAAAGGCAGGTAAGCGGCCAAAAGGAATCCAGTAAAAACATGCACCAACCACATTATACGATATGTCTGAACGCCAAAGGAAAAACTCCAGGAGGAAAATAAATAACTCAATGGCCACTCCACGAACCTGTAGACATCAAATGATTGCCTAAAGAGATAGATCTTCAGACCTCCGAGGAAGAATCCCTCTGCAGCCATAACAAGCAGGCCAAAGAGTATGACATAATCCTCATTTTTTGTATCAAGCAATACACTCTTTCTCAGGCGTCTGTAAAAGGCCATTAAGATACCGGCGATCAGCATTACACCGCCCAAGTTTGCAAACGCTTCAAAAATAAGGTAAAATTCCCCTACTAGTATTCCATGGTGTATTGTAGGTTTGAGGATATCATGAGAAAGCATGATCAATGAAGTTGCAATGAAGAGTATGAGTATGCCCCATGAGATCAAAAAATGCATGATTCCTGCGTATCCATTCTTGATATTCTTTTTGTGGAAAAAACCGTAAATCAAGGCCTGCTTGATCATTCTCCATACATTGTGGCGAAAGTAATCCCACATTTTTCCTATGGTTATACCCATCTTGCTGTACGATCGATACCACCAGAAGAAAACGAAGGCCACAATGGCAAATGAAATTACGTAATCAATTATCAATTCCTGGCTATTAATAAAGACCAGAGTGGAACTGGTTATCTGGGTTCCAGCCATAGCTAACTATTGTAATTCCGGCTTAAATTTTTGTGAGAAAATAACGGAAGTAGATCACACATTTTTCGCTTTTCAATCCATTTTGTAAATTCTATTCTTTTAACTGCAATTCCGCGAGCATCTAATATCATGTTATTTCATAAGAATTATGAATTATGGGTACGGCATAATGAAAGAAGACAAGCAAGTGTTAAAACCATGATCGTAATAAACGCAGGTTGGATAAAATAGAAGAATGCATAATAAAATTAAAATCCGCTGGGTCTAAGCGTATTCTTCTGCAGCTCCCAGATGGCCTTAAGCCAAAAGTATTCGATATCTTCAATAGGTTTGCCAAGGAATTTAGAGTTATTGTGAGCTCTGATGCATTTTACGGGGCATGTGATGTAGGCAATGTAGAATCTTATGCTAATGTTGATTACATAGTGCAGTTCGGGCACTCTGAAATTCCGAATATAAAATACCCCAGGCCAATGATGTTTATAGAATACCCTTATGACACCAGGATAAAAATTCCATATGAGCAGCTTTCCATCCTTAGTGCCAAGGGATACAAAACAATTGGCGTTTTGTTTTCTGTCCAATATAGGGATCAGGCAATCCAGCTCCTTGATATACTTAAAGAAAAAGGTTTCGATGCGATAATGGGTAAACAGGACGAAAGGTTGAAGTATCCCGGTCAGGTTCTTGGGTGCAATTTTAGCTCAGCACATTCTATATCCCTCAAGGCAGATGCGTTTATAGTTGTCAGCACGGGCATGTTTCACGCCATAGGCGTCCAGTTGGCTACGGACAAGGAGGTCTATATATTCGACGTCAACGCGATGAAATTAATAAGCATAAAAGAAGAAGTAGATCTCTTTTTAAGGAAAAGGTACGTAAAAATATCCAGGGCACTTGACGCAAGGAAGATCTGTGTTGTGGTTGATACAAAGATAGGACAGTACAGAGAAAAGCTGGCGGATAAAATAATAGAGCAGGCAAAAGAACTTGGTCTTGAGACAGTGAAGGTGGAGGCCAATGATGTTAAGCCAACAGACATGGAAAATATGATGTGTGATGCTGTGGTGTTCACAGGATGTCCAAGGGTCCCCATCGATGATGCAGGGAAGTTCAAGATGCCAGTCCTTACCCCACCAGAATTCCAGCAACTTTTCGGTCTAAAGAAGACCGGAAAGTATATCATGGATGAGATAGTATCCGTTGATGAGCTACACCTAAACCTTTCTTCCGATAAGGTAGGTGAAGCCTAAGCCAACGATCTCTACATCGACTCTGGAATATAACGGTAAATATGATTTTAGAACAACCGGTCTATAAGCCTGATCGCGCCCAACCATCGTGTCGTCCTTTCCATTCTCTGTGATAAGGATACTCTCAACCCTGCCTAAATTCTTTTCAAGATTTTCAGAAAGTATCTTCTTATGCAGATCAGAATATTCCTTTGTCCATCTTTTCACCAGGTTTGAAGCAGGTGGTTTTGTGAGGTAGTCAGGGGTATACGGTCTAGGGGAAAATCGAGTTATATTGATTATATCCGGTCTTGACCTCTCTATAAGCTTCATGGTCTCTTCATGGCTCTCCTCGTCATCACCATGATAACCAGAAATGATGTCTGTTGAAAGAGTAGAATCCTCGTAAGTTGATCTGAACTTTCTTACTATGTCATTGAATATATTGACATCGTATTCCCGATTCATGGCCTCCAGTATCCTGTCGTCTCCGCTTTGAACAGGGAGATGCATGAATTTGAACACTCTTGCGTCACGGTAACATTGCATAAGATCATCCACGATGTCGAAAGTATTCTTTGGTTCCATCATTCCAACTCGAAGGGCAAAATCATCCTTAAGAAGAAGGATATGTTTTATGAGGTCAGGCAACGTCAAATTCATGTCCCTACCGTAGGCCGCAGTATCGAGGGAACTTATCCTTACCTCCTTCAACCCTCTCTTGAGCTGCATTACGATCTGGTTTCTGATCTTCTCCGGGGATCTTGAAATTAGCTTACCCCTGGCAATGTGAGATATGCAGAAATTGCAGTTCCCGGTGCAACCCTGGTTTATCGGAATACCGTCAAATATCGACGGTTCTTTGATCTCAATCCCGTCCAGATTCCCCGTGTAAAAGGATCTGAAGCTTTTTGAATCTATCACCTCGATATTGCTGTCATTCAACATCCCACCGTTAACAGTTGCAAGGCAGCCTATTACCTTCACTTTGGAATATTTGGAAAGTTCCTGAATTCTTGAGTACATTTTTTCCTCTGTTTTCTTCACAACGACGCAAGTGCCTATAACACAAAGATCTGAATCCTCAGGCGAGTTAACAAGCTCGTTTCCCTCGTTGAGAAGCTTGTTAACAAATAACCCAGATTCTGATTTGTTAAGTGTGCAACCATATGATTCAGAGTAAATTTTCATTATCGACCAGTAAACCATAGATTGTTATCGATTATTATTTGTTTGTCACAACAACATGGAAATTGAAAATGTTAGGTTTTTACTCATGGTGTTGTAACGCTCAACCGCCAACGAGGTCCGCTTTCAGCGACAATACTATGGCCAAACACGACCTACTTGGGAACGCCTGATGCCATGACTTTGTCGTAGTCCTCTGCGCTTATTTTACCAGTTGCAACAGCAAGGGTCTTAATGGATTTTCCAGTTTCGAGCGCTTCATGGACTATCTGGGCTACGAGATCATAACCCAGGTAAGGATTTAGTAAAGCAGCAGACCCGAAGCTCTTTCCCATGTGCTCCAGACACATGGTCTTATCCGCCGTTATCCCGTCAATGAGTTTTTCACGGAACATCTTGATACCGTTAGTCAGTATGTTTTCAGAGCGTGTAAGTTCGTAGTCAATATGTGGCATCATGACGTTCAGTTCCAGCTGTCCAGCCTGAACTGAGAAATTCAAGGCCTGTTGTGCACCGAGCACAGAGTGGCAAATCATGTTCATGGCTTCTGCGATGGATGGGTTTATTTTCCCTGGCATAATGGAAGAACCTTGCTGTACTGCTGGGATCTTTATTTCATGTATTCCAGCGCCTGGGCCTGAATACAGCAGCCTTATGTCATTTGATATTTTCGTTATGTCAAGCGCCAGATCCGAGATGGAATTCATGACCCTCGCGAAATCTGTCATGAATTCCATTATTCCTGGCAAGTTGCTGCTCCCGTAAAAGTTCACGCCTGTAATCCCGGATATCTCATCTACAACATTTTTCTGGAAGCCAGGTGCAGTATTTATTCCTGTTCCAACTGCAGTCCCCCCAATGTTCAATTCTAGCAGATAATCAAGGGTCTGCTTGATCGCATTTCTGTCCTTTTCAAGTGCATATCCCCAAGCGGAAAATTCTATTCCCAAGGTGACTGGTGCAGCATCCTGGAGATGGGTTCTCCCAGTTTTGACAACGTCCGAAAATTCCTTTGCTTTTCGTTTCATTGACGAGACCAGCAAATCAAGTTCTCTGAGGAGATGTTCCCCCTTATTATACGCTGTAAGCCGAATCATGGTTGGAATGACATCATTTGTTGACTGGCTCATGTTAACGTGGTCGTTGGGATGTATGAATGAATAATCTCCCTTGTGTTTTCCACCTATCTCTAAGGCTAAATTGGCTATGACTTCATTCGCATTCATGTTATAGGAAGTTCCAGCACCAGCCTGAAATACATCGATGACAAATTGATTGGTGAGTTCTCCCTTAAGAATCCTGTCGCACGCTGCGAGAATTAGATCTTTCTTTTCCTCAGGCAATTTTTTCCCCTTGAAGTTTGCAATAGCTGCTGATCTTTTTATTCTTACAAGAGCGGCTATATGATCAAAATCTGCTGTCGTGCCTGTAATCTGAAAATTTTCTTTTGCCCGTATAGTGTTGATCCCGTAGTACACATTATCCGCTAATTCAACTTCTCCTATAACGTCCTTTTCTGTTCTACTCATGAGTTAACTATCGCTCTGGAATATTAATATGTTTTTAGAAGGTCAATCAAAAGTGAAAGCAGAGTCATAATCTTAATCTAAAAGGATTCAAAAAAAATGGAAAATTTAGATTTGGAGGACCCATAATCAAACCGTGAAGCTAATCGAACGGCAGGTATAGTATTGATTTCTATACACACGCTGACCTGTTAAGGCTCCTCCTTAAGTAAGATATGGATATTTACAAAATGGTGAAAATGTGTCACTATATGTAGATTCTCTTGCAGTTATGTTGATCGGACTTGCCATGGGAACTTTCCTTGGAGCATTCTATTTTTACTTCAGGGCAAGGGGAAATGATCAGCAGGTTAGAAACCTGATAATGCCAGCAATAGCAATAGGATTATTTGACTTTGTAAGCGGTTACGAAATGTCATTCACTTGGCCGTTGCCAAGTGGCTATAACATGCTTTTCGGAGACCCGTTATTACTGTTTGGGTTATTGTTGGTTGTATCTGCTGTTATGATATACAAGAACATGAATTTGGACTTCTCCCGTTGCTCTTTGTATTGCTTGGGATATACGTCCTGGTAGGGGCATACAGTATTACGGAACTTAGCCTCGAAGGCAAGCCATTAGTAAGCCAAAACTGGTTTACTTCAATGGGTTTGTATATTGCCGATGGCGTAGGTGCGTTACTTGCGCCGATTCTATATGTAAAACCAGTTGGCAGCGGGAAGTATCTTTATTACATAGAATGAATAATACTCGGAATAGGCACTGTATTTGCGCTGGTAATAGGATACATAGCACTTAACGGCCACCTGATTGATTTCGCAAAATACTTCCCATGAATAAGTACAATTAAATTTGTTTTTATTATTTTTATTTTATTTAATATTTCACTGTTTTAAATTTTTTCTGTATCTAACGTGTTTTTAGAAAATAATTGCTAATAATATATATTTATAATGTATACATATTATCATATAATATTGCCCAATACGCGATAATGATTAATAATTTGTCAAAATACCGCACAAGAGTTGAATGAAAACAGATGAGATTATTATAAGAGTGGGAGGTGCGGCAGGAGACGGCGTCCAGTCTGCCGGTTTCATTATTGCAAAAACTTTCTCCAGAAGTGGGTTGCATGCTAATACGTATAATTATTATCAGAGTCTCATACGTGGTGGCCAGAGTTGGTATCAGGTAAGAGGATCGGATAAGAAGGTAAGGTCTCAGGGAGATGGCCTTGACATATTAATCGCTCTTAACAAGGATGCACTTGAGCGCCATACCAACCCTGAGATAAATGAAGGTGGTGCTTCTCCGCTGGACTCAGATGGTGTAGCCATCTTTGATAAATCTATTTCCGGTTTTAAGGCCGGAAAAGGGAATTACCTCGCCATGCCGCTATCGGATATAGCCAATAAATACAGTAAGAATGCACTTATGAGAAATACTGTGGCAATTGGGGCTGCAATGGCCGCAATCAACATAAATTTTGATGTTCTTGCTTCTGTGATCAGGGATCAGTTCGGCAACAAGGGTGAAGTCGCAGAACAGAATGTAAAAGCAGCCAAGGAAGGATACGATTATTATTTGGCGAACTTCAAGAAACTGGCAGTAAATCTCAAGACCTCAGATAAGAAATATTACCTAATGGCAGGAGGAGAGGCAATTGGCCTTGGCGCTGTCCGCGGGGGGTTGAAAATGTACATAGCATATCCAATGACACCCGCCTCTTCTGCACTTGATTTCCTGGCAAATCATCAGAAGGAGTACGGTATACTGGTAAAGGTACCTGAGGATGAGATATCTGCAATAAATATGGCCATTGGCGCCAATTATGCAGGCGTTAGGGCGATGACCGGTTCTTCAGGCGGTGGCTTTTCGCTTATGGTGGAGGCACTTGGAATGGCCGGCATGGTGGAAGTTCCGCTTGTTGTGTATGAATCACAGAGAGCAGGGCCATCTACAGGACTTCCTACAAAGACGGAGCAGGGGGATCTCAACCTTGTTCTTGGTGCTTCACAGGGTGATTTTCCAAGAGTCGTCCTGACACCTAGAAATGTCGAGGAAGCGTTCTATTTTGTTGGTAAGGCGTTGAATATAGCGGAAAGGTACCAGATGCCTGTCATAGTAATGAGTGATCTTTCACTTTCAGAACATTACGAGACAATCGAGCATCTTGATCTGAGTTACAAAATGGAAAGAGGGAAAATTGCCACCCCAGATATGAAAAACTACAAGAGATACGAATTCACAGAGGATGGGATATCATATAGGGCAATTCCTGGTACGCCAGGGCTCATGCACAATGAGGATTCTGATGAACACGATGAATATGGCGCTGTTGTAAGCGATGCAGTTACAGATCCAGAAATAAGGAAAAAATCAATGATAAAAAGGATGAAAAAACTGGAAACTTATATGAAGGAAATTCCTCCAACGCCAACCTATAGATTTGACGACGCAGAGTACGCAGTTATTCAGTGGGGTAGCACACAGGGAGTTGTCGAAGAGGCAACAGACATACTCAGGGATAAGGGACTTAAAGTTGGTGTAGTTGAGATCAATCATGCGTTTCCTCTGAATCCGGACATTGGAAAATTACTTGCCGGAAAGAAGAAAGTAGTGGTTGTCGAGGGAAATTACACGGGACAGCTTAACAATAGAATCAGAGCCGAATTCCTTGTTAAGACACAACTGGTAACAAAATTCAACGGAGAGAGCTTCTATCCAGGTGAGCTTGCAGAGGAAATTGAGAGTGTTTTAAAGAGGTGATAAAGATGGTTACAGTAGCAGATTATAGAGGTAAAGTGAGGCCGGACTGGTGTCCAGCGTGTGGAAATTTTGCGCAATTGTCAGCGATAAGTGGGGCTCTGGCAGACTTATCCATAGCTCCAAAAGATGTGGTCGTGGTCTCCGGAATAGGGTGTTCAAGCAATATGCCGGAGTTCATAAATACCTACGGATTTCATGGCCTTCATGGGAGATTGATTCCAGTTGCTTCCGCGATAAAATGGGCGAATCCGAAGCTCACAGTTATAGCATATGGTGGCGACGGAGACGGCTTCTTTGAGGGAACGCAGCATTTCTATCACTCGGCAAAAAGAAACATAAACATAAAGTATATAGTGTCTGATAATCAGACCTTTGGATTGACAACCGGACAGGCGTCCCCAACCGCACCAATTGGCAGGATAACAAAGTCGACTCCTTTCGGAAACCCGGAAAAACCCGTCAATCCATTGACCTTTGCACTTTCTGCCGGTGCAACGTTTGTCGCAAGAGGATTTTCTGGAGATACACTCTTCCTCAAGGAAATTATAAAGAAAGCCATAATGCATAAGGGTTTCGCTTTCGTCGACGTTTTCAGTCCATGCGTCACCTACAACAAAATAGAGACATATGATTATCTAAGACAGAGGGTCTATAAACTGGATACGGACGTGACAGATTTCGACAAGGCCTACAAGCACGCACAGGAAGAGGGTGACAGGTTGCCAACGGGTGTATTCTATGATGTTACGGAAAAAATTTACGATGACTACGATCCGGTTATATCCCAGGAGCCGCTGAACGAGGTTCCACCGTATAAGTTCACAGAAAAGACGCTTGAAGAATTTCTTTAAGCGCTAAAAATTTTTTTTGTATTTTTAAGAACTCACAGTGGGTGGTGTTTGGACCGGTTTGAAATACTGTGTATTTCTTGTTTTCACGTGGTTAAACCACCATATCTTTGAGACAAGCTTAGCATCTTCGAAAGGTGTTGGCATTGAAGGTTCTCTGAAACACTGGGTGAAGCAGTCATTACAGTCTTCGGTGAATTTGTCCCATGCCGGCTTCTTATTCAGGACAGTCTCTATGTGCGTGAAGCATGGATGCACTTTCCCCTTATAGTCTGTGTAATAAACTGTTTGCCCAGCTTTGCATTTTGATACAGTTTTCCGATTCACATAATCTACGGCTTCCCTGTAATAGCTTCTTGTATTTCCAAAGACATGTTTATCATAGTTCTCGTATGCGTAAGAGAATGCCTCTTTTATCATATCGTCTGTTACCTGAAAATCCTGGAAGTAATAAGAGCCCTGATCGGGGAAACACATGGATAATGGAACTCCTAGTTCATCGTTCGCAAACTCTACCATATCCTTGACCTTGAAATAATTGAAGTTTGTGACTAACGCGTTTGCGGTTACAATCTTCAATCTTTTTTTGCTTTCTATTATGGTCTTGACGACAGTGTCAAATATCTTGAGACCGCGGTATTCGTTATGTTCCTCAGGAATATTGCTGTCAAGTGATATTGTCGCGCCGTCAAGATACGGGTAAAGTTTTCTCAGGACGAATGGATTGGTGCCATTGGATGCTATGTGGGTAATAAAATGCTTTTCCTTCAATTTTTTTATTATAGATTCAACGGATTTGTTGAGTGTCGGTTCACCGCCAGTAACAGATACGATCTTTATGCCATTCTTTTTCATTTCATCGATATGTTTGTCGATCTGATCTTCGGGGAAAAATATCTGTCCCTGCCAAGCATTACAACTTTTACATCTCAGGTTGCAGAAGTAATCGATGTTCCAAATCATCGTCTTCATATACTTCTGTAACCGTTTCAAAGATTTATTCCTTTTGTATCGTTTACCCTTAGGCCAAGCACACCGTGTCAACACAATTTTCCAATAAAAAGACAGACAAGAAAACTTGGAAAAGAGTTTCACAACTATCGAAAATTCATTATCTCGCATAGGAGGATAGATTTGCCCAGCGAGTTTTTCTTGATAAAAAGCATTATACGACAACACAGGTAGAGGACATTCTATTCAATATGATCGACATTTAATCGCTCTCATATACAACATCAAAAATCAGATTTTCATCACCAAATATTAAAAATACTTTGTCATAAAAACATCATCGACATAGGTCCCTTCCATGAAGAACTGATCCTTGCGCCTTCCCTCTTCTTCGAAACCTAATTTTTTGTAAAGCTCTATTGCATTAGTGTTTGACGAGAATACCTCGAGGTTTAACTTCTTAACGCCATTCTGTTTGCACCATTCAAAACTTTTCTGCATCAGTTTGGTACCGATTCCCTTGTGGCGGTGTCCTTTTTTTATCGCGATACCGAGATTTGCCGTATGTCTATTCTTTCGATGAAAACCCCGTTGGAGCGTGAGAACACCGATGATCTGTTCGTCCTTCTCACATACAAAAGTAGCGTCATCCGGATTTTTCAAGCGTTCCTGCTCGCCTTTTTCAGTAAGCATATAATACTCTCCAACGAGATAGATCCTCTCGTCCATGACGCTCTGCATGCACATTATGACGCCACGCGCATCCCTGGGTTCGGCCAGTCTTACCAAATAATCCTCCGCAATTTCATTCGGATGCTCCTTTGCATGCCAGTGTAACATACCAGACTCAACGCATTATTGCAATATTAGATAATATAATTTACCTTTTAATCAAAGTTGCTTTCAATCCTTTGTAGAGTTCACTCATGTCATCGGACAATTTCCTTGCTTCTTCAGCAATCTGATCCCTATTTTCTATAAATTTTGGAGTAAGGATTGCTCCTTCCTTGGAAGGAGATATCAATCCATCATTTTCAAGGATCCTCAAGGAGTATCTGATCTTATGCTGTGGGATTCCTGTTTCATTGGAGATCCTTATGATCCCTGCCGGTTGTTCCTTCATGAGTGTCTGTATAATCGAAATGTGCCTCTTGATTGTTTTTAAATCCTCCTCAAGTTCTTTAAATATTGTACTTTCATTTGCCATGTTAATGAATGTCTCAGCGTTATATACAGATTTCGAAGTCATAATTTCACCAAATATCAATGAGAAAAACTGGGAGAGAAACAGTTAAGTCTTAATAGTAGGTCACAAGAATATCGAGCGGAATGTTGAGTACCTCATAGCAAACAAATCTCTACAAAATATTGAAAAAAGTCGAAAGATGGTCTTTACATATAATTTTCAGGGATATATCTTTTCATGATTTTCGAATAAGCTGAAATCGCCTTTCACCTTGAGGAGGGACCTCAATTTCTCCTCTCTTTCCTTTATATACAGGTTGAATTTTTCCTTATCATTATAATACTCACTGGTCTTCATTGCTGTTTTCCTCAGTGCAATCTGAAGCTTGATCTCAAATTTCAGCTTCTCATCAAAGTTGTCTATATTTACTTCCGTGCTCACGAGGAATAGATAATGCTGTGAGCATATTAATTGTTTAGTCCTTACTTGGGTGTCAACAAAAAGAATAAATCGTTCAGGGGGATAGTCATCTACATGCCAGAGTTCAAGATTAGGCAAAAAGAACCTTTCGTGTATGAGATCGACCAGTCAAGCGATCCAAGGATGAAGGTTCCAGGAATCATATATTCGAGTGACAAACTGATGGAGCAGATATCGCATGATCAGAGCGTACAGCAGGTCATGAATGTTGCAATGCTCCCCGGTATCGTGAGAGCTTCATATGCTATGCCTGACATCCACTGGGGCTATGGTTTCCCAATCGGGGGAGTTGCAGCATTTGACTTTGACGGGGGTGTCGTCTCTCCAGGTGGCGTCGGTTATGATATAAACTGTGGAGTTTCCCTTGTACGGGTAGATGTTCCGCTTTCTGATGTGAAATCAAGGATAAGGGAATTGACGAATCTGTTATTTTCTGCGGTTCCTTCGGGAATAGGCAGCACGAAATTGCACCTAAATGAATCCCAAGTTGATGATTTACTTCTCAATGGTTCAACATGGGCTCTCGAGAATGGATTTGCTGAACCATCCGATCTGGTTTCCACGGAAGAGCACGGAAGATTGCCTGGCGCTGATCCAAAGAAGGTTTCTAAAGAAGCAAAGAAGAGAGGAGCAAAACAGGTGGGGACTTTAGGGGCAGGAAATCACTTCCTGGAGGTTCAGAGGATCGACAAAATACTTGACGCAAATGTTGCAAAAGAATTTGGTATCTCCGGTGAAAATACAGTTACGGTCATGATTCACACTGGTTCAAGAGGTCTGGGTCATCAGGTTGCAACTGATTATATTCACACAATAAATAATGAGGAAAGCGGTGTTGTAGAGCATCCGGTGGATCGCCAACTTAACTCTATAATGGTCGATAGTAAATTAGGTATGGATTATATTGCTGCCATGAACGCTGCAGCCAACTTTGGTTTCGTCAATCGCCAGATCATTGTGAACAGTATAAGGGAGGTCTTCGCCAAGTTATTTCCCGGAACCAACGTGGAGCTCATATATAGCCTTGCCCACAACATAGCTAAAGTCGAGGAGCACCATGTCGACGGATCGAAGAGGAAATTAATAGTCCACAGGAAGGGAGCAACCAGGGCCTTTGCATCAGATGAGATGCCGGAGGGCGACAGATTTTCCAAGTTTGGCCATCCTGTCCTTATTCCAGGAGATATGGGATCCGCCTCCTATGTTCTCGTTGGAATGAGCGGGAACGAAGAGAGATCGTTCAGTTCCAGCTGTCACGGGGCAGGGAGAAAAATAAGCCGGAAAAAATCACTGGCAGAGTTCGACAGCGACAAGGTAGTCTCAACTCTCGAAAAAAGCGGCATATACCTTAGAGCGCAAAATAAGAACGTTGTTTCGGAAGAAGCTCCGGGAAGCTACAAGGACGTAGATGAGGTTGTTGAAGCAGTTACGGGAGCCAAGCTGACGCTACCTGTCGCGAGGATGGTTCCAATGGGTGTAGTGAAAGGATAATGAGGATTTCGGGCAATATATTTGTAGGATCAAAACTCCGAAAAGGCAGTGTAAGTATATCTGGGGACGGAATGGCTTTTTCTGAGGAAATTTCAAGCAGCGGAATCACTGGAACTCTCATTCCGACGTTTGTCAATGCGCATACCCATATAGGCGACTTTTTCATTGACAACGTTCCAGAAGGTGGTATTCCGGAAATCGTTGGTCCCGGTGGCTTCAAATTAAAAGCTCTAAAGAGCGCTCCAGATGACAAAATTATATCCGGCATGAAAAGTGCCCAAAGGATAATGAAGGTAACCGGGACATCCGCATTCCTTGATTTTCGTGAATCTGGAGTAAATGGAATAGATTTACTGAAAGCTTCTCGACTTGATGGAATAAAGGCTCTAGCTCTCGGCAGGCCAGTAAATGGAGACAAAGATCTTCCTGAAGTCCTCAGCAGATCTGTGGGCTTGGGCTTCAGCTCTATCTCTGACGATGAGATCCGTCATATGAAGTCTGCGGCCGAAATGGTCAGAAAGAATAGTAAGATATTCGCAATGCATTTCAGCGAGAATAAGCGGGAAGATGCAAATAAACTAAAGGAGTTGAAGCCTGATCTTCTTGTTCATTGCCTTGAAACCAAGGATTCAGATCTTGAGATCATAAAGGAGATCAAGGCTCCCATTGTGATTACGCCAAGATCGAACATTTTCTATGGGAAGAGAGTGGATTATTCCAGATTTTTGAAGCACGGGATACCGTTGATGCTTGGAACGGACAATGGAATGGTTAATGCGCCCGACATGTTTCAGGAGATGCACACCCTATTCTTATATCAGAGGAGCATCGGATATTTCGAACCGGAGAAACTGCTGGAGATGTCAACTTCGGAACCAAGGGATTTTTTAAAAAAATTTAACATTGCCATTCCTGAAAGATATATTCTTTTCCCAAACCAAAGGCTCACTGCCTATGAAATAATTGAAAAGGGCAGTTACATGAAAAAGAAAATTATAAAAATTATGTGAATATAATTCGTTTCTTTTGTTTGAGAGGAAAATGGAAAAAACTAGGTGCTGATCAATTAATAAATAACGTGAATATTTCGGTCGAAATGAGCAACTTGATATGACCAGTGCACTATCAGGAAAGAAGATCGGGCAATCCGCGAGAGGAGGAGCGGATCATGCATGGTTCACAAGCTATCTTCTTTCAAATATTTCCGGTGGTATAATTTCGCCCCTGATTCCATTGTTTGTGGTCCTTTATCTCCATTCAAACGTTGAGTACGTTGGAATAGTCTCTGCATTATCTTCTGCCGCAAGTGTGCCTGCGCTGATATTCTGGGGTAACCTATCAGATAAGCTGAAGAGGAGAAAGATATTCGTTGTGATCGGGTTCGTTGGATCGTTTCTTTCCCTACTTTTGATCATAGTTTCGAAAACCCTAGGAATGTACATATTGACGCTTGTCATATTCCAGTTTGTAGCGGTTGCAAGCACTCCAGTTGCCACACTTCTCATACTGGAGAGCACGGTCGAGAAAAAATGGCCCAACGTAATGTCAACATTTAACATATTCTCCTACATAGGTCTGATTGCAGGACTTGCAGTGGGTTTGGTACTGATGACTGTATATGCGAATATCAGCTACAACCTTCTACCTTACCTGTATCTTGTAGCTGCTTTTATTTATCTTGCAGCAGGCATAAGTGCGATTTTCTTGCTGCCAGAGCCCGTGAGAAAACTTCAGAGGAACACAGGTGCCCTGGCCAGCATCTTCTCTCTACGGACAACAGAAAAGATACGCTATTTTCCGAACTATATGATACACATCATCTCATCGAGGAAGAATAACGGGACCTCAAAGCTTGCACAGCGGACTAAGATTTACATCTTCTACACCGGTTTCCTTATGTTTGCCTTTCAGCTGTTCTTTGTGCCTTTCCCTGTTTTCATGATAGACAAGCTAAGAGGAACCCAGGATGAGATATTCATAATGTACCTGCTTAACGATTTTGCCTCGGCGATCGCATTTCTTTTCAGCGGAAGGTTGTTGAATTCGATAGGAATAGCCAAGACGCTCAGCATTGCATTATTTTCAAGGGTGGGAATACTGTTTTCGGCGATGATCCTGGCCCTTTTCTTTGGTTCCCTGAGCTTTTCACTTTACCTAGGTATAGCAATATATGCTATAATGGGTCTTTTCTGGAGTTTTATAAGCATATCATGGTCGACATCAATATCAAAACTTGCGCTACCGGAAAATCGTGGAAAAGCCATAGGATATTACAATTCATTCTTGGGCATTGGACAGATTATAAGCGGGGTGACGGCCGGATTGCTTGCCCTTTATTTTGGATACAGCATTACCTTTGCTCTTGCGGCCATAACAGTGCTATCTGGCGCTGCGTTGTTAATAAGGTTTCAATACAGAATGAAGGATATAATAACAAATAGCCAGACCAAGAGAGGTGGAAGTGTGTGAACAGGGCAACTGTTCATCTCCTGCACTCCCTGAATTGAAGCAGAGTTTTATCTTTTTAAATGCTATAACGAATTTACAAACACTGTATATTACTGGAGTTGTATCAACCTATGAGAAAGCTTTATTCCGACGTGGTCATAATTGGTGGAGGAATATCCGGACTCTCCGCAGCATATTTTCTTCATGATTTTCGAAAAGACTTAAAAATCACGCTTGTAGAGGGAACTGACAGATTCGGGGGAAAAATAAGAACAGAACCTCTCGGAGAGCTGATAGGTGAAGCCGGGCCAGACACCTTTGTTCTAGGTTATCCCGCAATGAACACTCTTCTAGAAAAAACAGGGCTGGAAAAAGATATAATAAAACCGTTGCCAAACAAGGCATACATCTGGACACGTGGTGATCTTCATCCGATACCTGAAGGTCTTGTGATGGGCTTTCCATCAACAAAGGTCGGTCCTCTGATAAATTCCGGAATCCTGTCGTTCAGCGAGTTGATAAGATGCTCGATGGACATATTTTTGCCAAAGACAAAAATAGACGGAGATATAGGTATAGGAGAACTTGCAGAAAAAAGATTTGGAAGAGGGCTCAAAGAGTCAATAGTCGATCCGCTCATAGGGGGCATAATGGCATGTAGTTCCGATCGTCTCAGCACGAAAGAGGTGATGCCTGCATTGTTTAAGGCTGCTCAGGAAAACAGGAGTCTGATATTGGCCATGAGGAATTCAACCAGGAACAATAAGGCGAAAAGAGCAGGGTCGGCATCTTTCATGAAAGGACTGTCATACATGACCGATAAAATCGTCGAGAAGCTGGAAGATGTTGAGATCATCAAAGGAGAAAATGTGGCAAGCTTGGCGATGAACGACGGACAGTTCCTTCTGGATACTGAAAAATCTGAGATCGAGGGTAAATCAGTTGTTCTGGCTGTACCGTCTTTTTCATCTGCTAAAATCCTTGAATCCAATTTTCCCGAGGTATCAGCAAAGCTTTCGGGAATCACATACACTTCCGTGGCCATCGTGATTCTGGCTTACAGGAGGGATGATTTCAATCCACTGTTCAACTCGAGTGGTTTTCTTGTGTCGCCAAGAGAAGGGAAGCTTATGACAGCTTCTACCTGGCTAACGATGAAGTGGGAGTATGCTAAATCAGACGATTACTTCCTGGTCAGGTGTTTTGTCGGTACACCTGATGATGTCAGGTGGGAGGACATGACCGATGAAGAACTTGTAGGAAAATTAAATTCTGAACTCTCGGAAGTCGTTCGTATTAGTGGAAGCCCAGTTAAAACAAAAGTCATCAGGTGGTTCAATGCTCTTCCACAGTATAAAGTCGGACATTCCGACATTGTAAAAGAAGCGGAATCGAAATTGCCTGTGGGGCTATATTTGACCGGTGCAGCGTACCATGGAGTCGGGATACCCGCGTGCGTAACCGATGCTTTCAATGTTGCAAAAAATATAAGCGAGAAAATTTAAGAAAAAGATTCGAACTAAAAAAGTGATTTAATAGGCTTTTATCTTGTTTCGATCTATGACTGTACCCGGAGGTGTTACTACAAGGTAATTCTTGCTGATTCCGGCAACATCTCCATTGTTGTCTTTCACCAGTTTCTTTACCTCTTCGGTTATTCTTCTTATCGTGTATTCCTCTGTGAAAGCAGATGTGCAGTCAAGTATGAGTATATCCCCATCAAAGATGTATGGCGATATTTTTCTCAGGTCTTCAAGGCGGTTTATCTCAGCAACGCGCACGACAGACTTCGTATCTTCCATTTCTCCGGAAAACTTGTAATCGTTCAGATCGATGAACTTTCTGCCACCGGAGGTCAGGCCCTCAATATCCCTTCTGTTTCTTTTTCCTATTATTGGCATATGCATGGGTAATTGTCAGACAAGCCTATTAACTTTTCTCAAGCCTTCACAATTTACGATCGGTTTCTATGTCTCTTAAGGTTCTAATTATATTATGAATATGACTAAGAATCAAGTGTTCACCCTCTTTACGAAGATATAAAACAGGTTTGAAAGCCCATCTCTCCATGTCCTGAGATTGGATTTTGTAGCCCTTACTCCGTAGTTTATTGGCACCTCGATCAGTTTTCCCAGACGTATGGCTTCTATCTTGATATCCTGGGAAAAGGACATACCGTCGCTGAGGCTCGTCATCTGGTCGTAAATTCGCTTCCTGAAGACCCACAGACCACTTTGAGAGTCCTTTAATTCATACTTGAAGAGGAAGCTTATTGTCTTATTCAGTACTGTGTTCCCGACATAGTGCAGCGTTGTATAATTTCTAGAAGTCCTGAGCGTGAGGCGCTCGCCAGAAACAAAATCCACATTGTCTATTTCCAGTAATTCTATCAATGGTCTTACAATCTCTGTTGGATAAGTTCCGTCCCCATCCATACATATTATTATGTCGCCCGTAACCTCGCGCAATCCGCGTTTGTAAGCCACACCGTAGCCTTTCTTTTGTTCATTAATTACTTTAGCGCCTTTTAACTGTGCGATTTCCTTTGTATTGTCTGTGGAATCCGAATCCACGACAATAATTTCGATATCTCCAAGAGCCTTCAGGCCGTCTATGACGTGCCCTATAGTTCTGCCTTCGTTGATCGTTGGAATCACTGCACTTAATTTCATTTTTCCTATTGATAACACAATTTCTATTATATATAATAATCTGACTTATGGCGATCCTGAGGTATTACATAGTTTCAGATACCGACTTAATCATTACGTTCAATGACACTTCCTGAACGTTTTTTGCTTTCAATCCGGCCTGCTGAAGAAATTCATATACTCTTGATTCGTCGTAATTAGTGCATAATTTTGATAATGCAATTTCGATCTCAAATATTTTTTTGAATTCACAAGCAAACTGGAATTCACGATCCTTAGGAATATGTAAACCTGGAGAACAGATCCCTGTTGTTCGCGTGTTGCTACAGTCGTGTATCGCACAGTGTAAGTAATCGATGTACAGGTTCTTCAAAGCAAAACACTTTTCTCAGTGTATTATTTAACGAGTTAATCAAAAAAAACTCAAAAAGATTTATATGATTATTAGAGTTGTAGAATGAAGGGATGATTATTTGTCTATAGCATTCGTATTAATAAGCACGGTTCCAGGCAAGGAGCACGAGGTATACAATAAGATCTCAAAAATAAACTATGTCACCGAAGTTCATCCTCTTTTTGGTGAGTATGATTTGATAGCGAAAATAGATGCCAAGGATTACAGTGAGCTAGGAAAAATAGTCCTGGATCAAATCAGAACCATAGACGGTGTTATAGATACAAAAACTTTGACGGGTATAAAACTTTAAGGTGTAAAAAAAATGGCATACATGTTTGGTGGATGGTTTAACTCCCTAATATTTGCTTTTGTAATATGGGCTCTGCTGGCCATCACAATGGTCATATTGGGAACACTTACAGCATATTTCGGAAGCGGAAAGAGTCGGATGGTTGGGGGGTTACTCGTAGTAGGTGGACTTGTTATTGGGGTTGTTGAAATATATGTGGGGCACTTTGTTATGCCAAGCATACACTTGCTCCAAAACGTGGTCCTGGGTACAGTATTTTATGTCGTAGCTGCAGTCATAGGAGTAGTAATTGGCCTGTTGATATTCCTGGGCGCTATAATGAAGACATAAAATTCCAATTAAATTCGTTCTTAAGCAACTGTTTTCCAAATATTTCTTTATTTTCTGAAATCAATGTTTAAATAAACGAGTGTAATTTTTGGAATATTCGAGTTGCCTTAAAATAGGTAGTTCAACATGTTAAAATTTGCAGTTATTCCATGGAACTTCAAAACTGATCCAGTTATGTTTGCTAAGGCTTCCGCTTTCAACGACGAAGAGTGGAATTCAATGATGAACAAACTGGGTAAAGATTCACGTATTGTGCTTTCCACCTGTAACCGAAGCGAAGTGTATTTTTCCATTGAAGAAAGAGAGATCGATAGTATCAGGGCAAAATTTCCGGAGATCTTGGTGGACGACGATGCATTAAAACACGTTTTTAGAGTTGCTGCCGGCCTGGAGTCAATGTCCATAGGCGAGAATGAAATACTAGGGCAGTTAAGCGAAGCTTTTGAAAAATCTCTGGAACAGAATCGATCAAACAAATTCCTTTCCCTGATATTAAGAAAGGCTATAAGCACTGGAAAGCTGGTAAGGAAAGAAACGAAGATATCTAGTGGAAAAACATCCATCTCTGCTATTGCAGTTGAGAGGGCCAGCAAAGAGACGAACATCTCAGATTCAGCAATCTCCATAATTGGCACCGGAAGAATGGCTGAGCAATTCCTGAAATATCTCCTAAAATACAAGCCTGCGAATATTTCGTTAATTGGAAGGAACGCCGATAGGCTTTTGCATCTTTCACAGCAATACGGTGCCGTTCCACACTGTTTTGACGAAATGCCCTCAATAATCAGCTCCTCGGACGTTGTTTTTGTCGCAACTTCGTCAAAGAAAATTATCGTTAGAAAGTCTTCAATTGATCCGACCGTCAATAAGAGGCAGATTTTCATCGATATATCCCACCCAAGGAATGTGGAAGCCGGCATAGCGGGAATACCTGGCAGAGAGATAGTAAACCTTGACGATATTACCCGAGAGGTAAGCAAAAATCTCTCAAAGAAGGAAAGTGAAATTGCATCTGCTGAAAGAATAATAGACGAAAGCATAGAAAACCTGAAAGCAAAAATAAAGGAAATGCAGATTGAGGATCTGATAGAAAAGTCATATAATTATATGGAGCAGATTGCGAAGCGCGAGGTCGACAGGATGATCATTGAGCTGAAGAAGGGAAATGATATTGATTCAGTGAAGAGTGCAATGATAAAATCGATGATCGATAAGATGCTTTCACAGTTTATCAGGATCCTGAAGAAAGCAGCAGACAAAGGCGACTCAGAAACCCTTGAGAAACTGGAAATGGCCTTTTCTATACAAGGCCCGTAATCTTGCTATCTATTGAATTATAGCATCAAGATTAAGTTCTGCCATTGCTACAGGGTTTGTAAGTTCAAATTTTTCCAGAAGGGCAGGGTGTATCTCTCCGATGATGCCGATCTCTTTTCCGTCAACGGAAAGAGATCCCGTCCGTCCCTGTATGAAGCCATAGCAACTGGTCTGTGCAATATCAGTCCTTTGAATGTTCAACCTGGAGAGAAATGGATCAACTATCCTCTTTATTTCAGAGAATCCTGCCTTAGAATTTGTAATGCCTATGCATAGGTGTGTTTTTTCATTCATGTTAATTACTACCTTCCCTATTTCAAATGTTTCCTGTGGCAATTTCCTCCTCTTGTTCAACTTGAAAAAGTCAAGCATTCCAAAAATTAATCGATCCCTTGGGATGCTATAATCCAAACTCTTGGGATTTACGACTTCAACATCACCGGAATAACTAGCCCCCTGGTAATAAGCGGATGGTGACAAGAAAAATGTTTGGATTTCCTGGAGTCCGAAGCCTACTAGAAGATCCCGTATATTCTCTTTCCATTCCGATTCTTTTGACGCGGATCCGACTGTGCTCAATTGCGGTTTCCTGCTTGCAATATTGTCGTATCCGTAAGCCTTTCCGATGTCCTCTATAACATCCACAGCTCCCATCGCATCAATCCTTGATCCCTTAACAAAGACTGAGAATCCGCGTGGATTTTTCTCAACTATATAGCCCATTCTTTTCAACGCACCGATAGTTTCTGTGTCTGTAAGCCTGGTCCCGAGGACACTCTCGGCTTCGGCGCGAGAAATAAACACCTTACGATCGTTGTAAGAAAGGAGTTCTTTTTGGTACCCTCCATCCTGTTCCACCTTGTGCAGCTTGAAGCCGACAGAACCAAGGTAATTCGCAAGCAGGTAGTAAGCGGAACGTGTGGATGGCCAATCATTGCCTGTTATGTCAATGAATATGTCACTGGTCATTTCCGAGATCTTTGAGGCATTTCCGTTCACTATCGGGGGCATGGAAAGTACGTTATCATTTGAATCCAAAATGAGGGGGACATAGTTCATGTCCGGGATCAGGTGCCGGAATTCCTTACCAAGTTCGTGGTTGTTCAATATATCTCCAGGTGTTCCTGTAATTTTTTCATCGTATGTCGTGAATGATATCTCATTAAGTCTTGCAGAAATATAACGGAAAGGTGTCTTGAGCTTCCTAAGGTCGTGTATTCCTATGGCAAATTTCGATCTGTTTTTCCCTATCGTTTGATGCAGCTTTTCTTGGTAATCTATGATTTCATTGAACCTGTCGCCGAGTGTTGAGCCATTGGCCCAGAAACATAATATGTATCTTCTTAGCCTTAGAGCCTTTTCAGATACATGAAGGGATATTGCTGGCGGTTTAAATGCTATTGAAGAAAGGTTTTCTGGATTCTTGAAAATTCTTATTGCATCAAACATTGTTGAAAAGGAATAAAGATCAGGTCTGTCAGGATTTAATTCGATCTTGACAGCATCTGAAGAGACATCAATCGAAAAACCAATTATACCCGAGAACCAGATTAGTTCATCAGGGGCGTTATCGCCAAATCGGCGTTTGAGATCTGAAATATTTTCACGAATTACAACCATTTCAAAGACTATAGCTATGGATGTTATTTATTTTGTCCTTGAAAGACATTGATATGCTTTGGAGAAACGGCAAAATTATATTTTCCCGGAAGTGAAATTATTCTATTCCCCCTTCCTTGGAAATCTCTCCTATCTCCTTGTTCATCCTGTTGAGTGTGTAATCTCTCAGAATTACCCTGATAAGATCATCTAGGGATATTGCTGTACCCTGATCCAGATCTTTTTCGAGATCCTGGATCATCCTCTTTGGTAGCACAAGGTCGATCTTTGTCGTTGGGCCTTTCCTGTAGTTTCGCTCTATGAACTCATCTATCGCACGCCTGACTATGTCGGAAACATTCTCATACTGGAAACTCTCTACAAGATCCTCCAGCTGGTCCATAGTCTCCTTCGAAACTCTTACCGTGATCCTATATGGAACTGACAATTTCTCACCTTTTTATTCAGTAGTACAATTTGCGCTTGATTGATATGTCTGACAAGACAACTATATTATATAAGCTTTATGAATTATTTTACATATATGGCACAAATAAGATAATAAGGGAGAATGTGATAAATAACTATGTCAATAAAAATTGGACGTGACTGCTTCATAGCAGACAGCGCTGCCATAATTGGCGACGTTGAAATAGGGGATAGAGTTGCAATAATGGACAGTGCAGTAATAAGGGGAGATCTCGCGAAAATAACCATAGGAAACGACACCAACGTGCAGGACAACGTCACAATACACTGTGATGAGAACGATCCAACAATAATCGGGAACAATGTATCAATTGGGCATAACGCAGTTGTTCACGGGTGTATTATTGGCGACAGTGTCTTGCTTGGAATGAGCTCCGTTGTGATGAATCGTGCAAATATAGCCAGTGGATCGGTGGTCGGGGCTGGTGCTCTCGTTACTGAAGGATTCAAATGTAGTCCAGAAAGCCTTATTGTAGGTGTCCCTTCAAAAGTTATAAGATCTAACGACAAAAAATTGCTGGAATATGCAAAAGAAAACGCTCGATCTTACGGCGAGTTAAGAAAAGGCTACATTGCTGGAAAGTTCGAGAAACTGTATGGGCACCAGACAAGAAAAGGGAAATCTGGTAAGTGATCAGGAAGGTCAATGAACTCGCAATGAAGGTGATTATGGGTGGGTGTGCGTCTAAGGTGAAAACCAGTGCGACCATGCATCAATTTTGAAGAAAATTTAACGAAAACATAAAAGGAGTTATTTACAAAATATCATTTCGTAAATTGCGTGTGAGATGATCGCGGTAGGTATAATAACGATAAAGAATATCATGTAATCATTGTCTAACTCCGCTTTGACTAAGAAAAATACGAAATTGATTAAGCGCCTGATAGGTGAGTTGCAAGCCGCATCGTCAATAGACGAGAACGCAATATATAAAGAGATAGCCGGTGCGATGCTTACATTTACATCTATAGAAGATAAGGGAAAGGCGGCTGTGCTTACAGGTTACTTGAACGATGTATTCTCCCTCTTGAAGGAAAAATTTCACGATAAGTACCTCGCGATTGTCACGAACCTTTATTCGCTATCCTCATCCAATCCGTTGATCATTGCCAACATGATTGATGTTTTTGCCGAGCAGAAAAATTTCTCAGCTATAGTTGATCTGTTCAGCAAAAACTCTGAACTGGAAATAACACCCCACATCATAGAGATTTTAAGGAATATGTGCGACAGTGCAAAGAACTGCTCCATGGCTGCATCCCTTATATCCGCCAGGGGAATTTACGATGGGTTAATACTGGAAAAATGTTCTCAGTTCTGTAAATCAAAGGTTTTGGAAGATGTGCTGAGAAGCTATTCCGCCGTTAAAGAAGACAGGACAAGATTATTGGTGTTAAAATTTTTCTGGGATAAACTCGATGACGCTAAGCCCAAGCTAGATCTCATAGAACTCTTGCTTTCAGCAAATTCCGAGGATCTTGAATCCTACATAAAGTCTTTTCCTCTGGAGCAGCTTAGAACGCAAGAAGAATGCGAACAAGCATCTCAGGTTTTTAAACGGTCCGGGGACACCGAGATTCTTGAAAGTGTGATCAACAAATGCTTACTCATTTCCCCTGACAATGCCATGATTTTGAAGGCAGACGCCGGTATTAAATACGCTAAAGGGGAAAGAAATAAAGCTCTAAAAATTTACAGGCAGATTCTTAAATCAGCTCCAAAGGATCAGGAAGTCCTTCAGAACGTAATAGACATAACATTCAGTGAGGGGCTGTACAGGGAATGTCTCAGTTTGATTGATAATACAGACATATTGCAGATAAAGGAGAATAATAAAATCACCGCCATAGAATGTAAAATCAACCTGCTGGAATTTCAGGACGCCTTACATAATCTTGAATCTGCCCTTGCGGCTTCACCTGATAATTTGAAGCTTCTCACCTTAAAATTGGACGTTTCAGAAAAGATTGGAAGAATTCTGGAAAGCTACGAAACAGCAAGGAGAATCGTTGAGCTCGATCCTGCAAATGTCTCCGCAATCAACTATTTGTGCAAATATTACGTCGATCGGAGAGAATTCGAAAAACTGGCGGAGCTTCTTGGATCAATAGATAATATTCCAGGAAATTTCCGTGCATTCTATGCGGGTTCTCTTATATTCGAAAACAAAATAAAAGAGGCAATTAAGGTTACGCAGGGCGACCCTGAATTATTGCTTGATGGATTTGTACTCGACGCAATATATGCCAAAGTAACAGATTCTGTTTCCCTTAATCAGCTTTCTGAGATAAGTAGTAAACTGGACGGCGGTGCACCGGAGTTTAAGCTCTTAGTTGATGCGCTCTATGGCCGCCCCGTAAGGTACGTCAATCGTGAGGACATGGCGATGCATACATCGTCATCAGCAGTTATGTACGTTATAATAAATTCATATTATGAAGACAATGTCGGAGTCCCAACTGACATAGTAAAAAGGCTTGCGCTTCCTGAATTTGAAAAATTGTATTCCGTGCAGAAGAGCATCAAGGAAATCAGAAATGGGATGAAACCAGAGACTCTATTTGATCTTTCCGATTTGGGGTATCCGGTTTGCAATGTCCTTCTGGATATGGGTATGACGGGCCAATGTGAACAGCTCTTTTCCAGTGTAAGGTCCGATAAGAATAATGTGCACTATATGTATGTTTCTGCCAGAATCCTTGCTGCAAAAAAACAAATTGGCGAGGCAGAAAGGATTCTAACCAACCTTAGACAGATTATCGATAGTTTAAAATTCTCAAAGATTCTTCTACTTTTGGACATTGAAAAAGGGGCCAAAGATGAATTTTACAAGACCCTTGCCGACATGAAAAAGGAAGGAGGTATTGTAGATAACGACATTGAAGCAATCCGAAAAGCTATAGAGCAGGCAAATCGCTGGGATTTCGCTGAAGTTGTGATCGGTCTCTTCGGATCCGAAGTGTCGGAGTCCCCTGCTATTCTGAGAATGAACAGGGATTTTTCGCTTCACTCTAATGAGCTTGAAAAAGCTCTGGAACTTTCGGGAAAGATCATGTCATCCGAGAATTTTTCTCCAGACGATTTAAAAATACATGTCAGCCTGATGGAGACTGCGTACAACACCAAAGATATATTGAAATTGCTGGAGAATATTGAGAAAAAACATAACGATCCGGAGATAGAAGCTATAATCGGGGACCTATATTATAAAGATAAGCTGTTCAGCAAAGCTTATCTGTACTACTCAAAGGCGAAGGATCTTGGCTACGATATGAGTCGGTCCAGGAACTTCGCTGAGGTTCTGTTGGAGATGAAAAAATATGACGAAGCGTTAGCAATTTTGCAAATCTGTCAGGATTCACTTTTGCTTTCGCGGCTATATTATGAAACCTCAAACATCTCTGGAATAATACAGTTGATTCAAAAACTTCGGCCGACAGACAATAATTTTGGTGAGGTAATGGATTTTATAGTCGAGAATTTCTGGAGCAACCCTGAAGTCCGTTATGAGCTGATAAAATACTACATAGACGGGGAATATGACATTCTCGGGTCAAAGATCGTAAGAAAATGTCTTAGCGTAGACGATATAAAGACTGCGCTCGGAATTGCGAAGGACCTGTATGGTAAGCAACCAACAAATGAAAATGCGATTCTTTATTCTCACGCGCTTTACTCATCAGGAGAGAAGAATGAGGCAAAGCGAGTTCTAACAAAAGCGTTGAAGAAAACTCAGGAAGGGAAACCTAGGATCAATATCCTAAGATCGCTATACTCTTTCCTGCACGAAGATCGTGACACTGATTCTATACTCTCTCTTTACTGGGAAAACCCGGACAGTGTAGATGTTGAAATACTGAAGATTGTCATAGACAGTTACATGAGCGCTGGCATGGTTAGCGAAGCAGAAGGTTTAGCGGACAGGTTTTATGAATCTATACTGGACAGAGGTACGTACTCAGATATAAAGGCGAATATAAGCAAGAGGAAGGAACTTATAGAAACCGTTGGATATGTGACTAAAGTTCTAAAAGAGGAGTATGTTCAGAAGAAGAAGTTTAGCTCAAACGAAGAATTTTATACTGCAGATGTACCGATAGAGAAGATAGCAGAAGTGAAGAAATTTCTCAGGAAAAAACCGGAAATTGGAGAGTTAAGTACTGAAAATCTGGAGTCACTTTCAGCTGAAATTATACACAAACTGGTTAGGAATGAAAATCTTAAGGAACTTCCGGATCTCACAATCTATCTCATATACCACTATATGGAAGGTGGCGATCCAATACTTGCAAAGAATCTCTATTTCTACATAAAAGACGTTGCCCAGCAGCAAAGGATCCCAGTTGTTGACGATGCGGAACTTAAGAAACTCACCAAGATTGCGATGAAGAAATATATACCATTGAATCCGATTATGATGTCCTCGGAGCTGGGCACAGGGATATCAAAAGCCATGGATATTATTACCTTGATACGCTATCTCTCAGAAATTGGCAACGGAAGTGAAGAATGATTGCGCTATGAAGCGGATTCCACAAAAAAGGAAATAGAAGACCTGGGCATCGCTGTTCTCGCTCTCACATTCGCATTCACGGTTTCGTCGTATGCCGATTATAGGTATCATCCACCTGCAGGTATCGCAATTACCATACTAGTTTACAGCTTCATTGCGGTGATCGTTGCTATGCTGTTCCATGAACTTGCTCACCGGCAGGTTGCCAGAAAATATGGCGGTTACGCCAGGTTCAAACTGTGGCCGATAGGTGTTCTCATTTCAGTTATAATATCTATGCTTGGTTTTGTTATAGCAGTTACCGGAGCAGTAAACATCGGTGGAATATATGACAGAGAGAGAATGGGAAAAATAGCACTTGCTGGCCCCGCGTCTAACCTGGTTTTTGGGATAGTTTTCTTTATCCTTGCTATTGTGACTCCTGCGTATTTTCAGTTCTCAGCACTCTTTGTATTTCTCAGCAGAATAAACTTTTACATTGGGACATTCAATATGATACCATTTGGTCCGCTGGATGGGGGAAAGGTTCTGGCATGGAACATGCGTAATTTTGCTGTAGTTTTCATAATATCTCTGTTTGGGGCGATACTTTCATTTGTATACCTGTAGAGATCATTTTATATTTTACAAAGCTGAAACGGAACCAAATGTTTTTCACCCCCACTCTACACGTAATTTCCTCGATAATGTACCCTTGACCTATGGTTTTTGGAAGATATTTTCTCAATGATTACGATAATCCCCACATATGCGCCTCATTAAATTGGTTGATAGTATCATAATGCGGGAAATGTATACCGATGTCAAATGCGCAATATCAAACAATAGACCGCAGTTGGCTATTATTGCTCTTTTTGCGTACTCGGAAATGATTGGCGGGATATGGAGAATAGTACATGGTGAGGAAGAGAATGTTGTATTCGGGAAGGGTCAATCCAACAAGAATTTTGCATCATACATATCAATGTCCGGCAAAAAATACTCTGGAATTAACAGTAGGGAAATTTATAGAATAATTCGAGGTGGGCTTGTTCACAGATATTTGATAAGGGAAACAGCAACAGTGAAGATAAATCCTGATGATCCTATGAACAGGAATCCTGGCGTCCAGTCACAGGCCATAATCTTTCGCGGTTCAAAGATCGAGTTTGATATCAATGCTTATTTTCTGGATTTGAGGAAAAGCGTAACAGAACTGAGAAGGGACATTATCCGAAAAAATCTTGCAGATGTTACATTTGCAGAAGATATCGGTAAGTCAAACTATCTGGTGCTTGGCAAAAGAAGGGCCAAACCAGGTAATTGAACATTTGTTGTTAGCATTTAGTTCATCCGGGGAAGTTCTCGCAAGAGTTATATATTTTCCAAATATAAGCGCAGGTAAACAATCATAACAAAATGTTGTTTTAAGTGGTAATAATGCAAACAAAAGAAACTTGCACTTCATGCGGTGTTGGGCTCGTGGATAAGGGATATTCTATTTTCCTCTGCCCAAATTGTGGGAATGAACTGATAGGCAGATGTAAAGAATGCAGGGAACACTCTACAAAATATGTGTGCCCATCCTGTAATTTTGTTGGGCCGTAGGGGAATTTTATGGGAGACGTAATGGTGGTATTGAAGGTCCTTCCAGAGGATTCCGATGTTGATATGTCAGATCTGGAAAATAAGATAAGGACAACTCTGAAGGAAGTATGCGAAGTAAACAGCGCTGAAATTCAGGAAGTGGCCTTTGGGCTCAAAGCAATAAGACTTCAGGTTATAGTACCTGATGAAGAGGGAAAGATAGATCTTGTTGAATCACTGATCTCCAAGATAGATAAGGTTGGGCAGGTCGACACCGAAGAGGTCACCTTGGTCTGACTACTCAATATTTTTGAGGAATCTTAGTCCTTCGGCCTATTGCATAAACATTTGGGTAAAGTTGTTATTTTTTATTGGTGATGTTGCGTTTAGAACTACATTATCATTACAAACAGAAAAAATATGCCCCATGGAATATAAAACCATTGGTCCATAATAGTGGACCAGGTGATAGAAACACATGATTCCTCTAGGTATTATTTTCTCTAATACGTTGATGATCGCTCTCTTCATCATCATGATGCTGTTCCTATTCGGACTGATAGTAATTGCAGTTTCCGGTAGGAAGGACAAAGATTCGACCGAGAGTGTGAATTTGAGGGCACTGGTCATAGTTCCATGCAGGGGGACGGATTACTCGCTTGAAGATAATTTACGTCGTCTATTAAGGCAGGATTATCAGAATTTCGAAATAATTGCTGTTGTTGATTCCTCTGATGATCCTGCTGTGAAATACCTAAAGAGCACTGGAATGGGTTATATAATATCCGACTTCGATTGCAGGAATTGCAGCGGGAAGGTTAAAGCCATTTCCACCGCTGTCCAGCGCTTTCAGGATGTTGACGTTTACGTTATCGCAGATTCTGATATCACGGTCGAAGAGACCTGGTTAAGCAGACTTATGTCACCATTCGCACAACAGGATGTCGGCATCAGCACAACTTTCCCTTACTTTTTGCCGGTAGGTGGCTTCTGGTCGAAGGTAAAGCTTGTCTGGGGATTTGTAGGCCTAGGTATGATGGAATCAAAACTGACCAGGTTCGGATGGGGCGGATCCCTTGCTTTTAGGAAATCAATCATATCCGGAGACAATTTTAAATTTTTTTCCGAATTTGTTTCAGACGACATCGCGCTTACAAAACTTTGCAAAAAAGAGGGGAAGAGCATAGCTTACGTGGCAAATTCCCGGCCAATTATCAATTCCCCGGACGACTTTAGAACGTTCATGGAGTGGTCGAACAGGCAAACCTCGCTTTCGGTTTACGCTACAAGGAATGTTCTTTACTATGGCATTCTTATCTATTCCGCAACACTGACCATCTTTACCCTGTCCATAGTGTTCTCGGTGTTACTGAATCCAGTTTTTTTAATATTCCTGATCCCGACAGCCATAAACGCAGTGAAAGCCATGAAAAGAGCCGGAAGAAACTATCCTACAACTTTCCTGGTTAGTATTTTCCTCCCATTTCTTTACATGTACAATCTTCTGCACGCCTTGAAGTCAAAGTCGATAAACTGGAGAGGCAGAGAATACTCTCTTAATAGATAACAGGAGGCGGCACCTGAGCTCGCTTATAGGACCCAACATTATCTCACTCTCTTTTTCGAGAACCATTCTTCTATGGTCTCATTTATCTTTAAAGTCCTCGTTTTAGGTGTTGGTGAAACTATATTCTTCTTTATCATATTCTTTAAGATTACGGCCCCGAGGAAACCACCTAGGTGGTATTCACGTTCAGAAACATCTCTGCAGCCGTATGCAAATATACGTCTTCCAAGTTCATAGAATCGAATATTGATTCCAAGTCTCTCCAGTTCTATGGTCCCGTTGTCGGTCAACCTGTAGGTCGGTTTCTTGGCATCGTCAACTACAATCCATGATCTCTGTAGTAAAGAGTGCAGGAGCTCAACTCCAAGTTTTCCGGCGAGATGATCGTAGCAGGTTCTTGCTTCGGAAAAATCGTGACTCTTTTCAGACTTTATATTTTTAGAGTCAAATATAGAATTTATTGATTTTGATCCAGCAAGATCGTCAAGCCATATAGAATAGCTCTCTAAAGGTTCTGGAATCAATGAATATCTTATTTCCCTTCCAGATCTGTGCGGGGAAACAAGGCCAACCGAATGGAGTTCTGAAAGATGTGTGGATACTTTCGATTGGGAGATTCCCGTCCTTTTTACTATAGAACCGACGTTGTGCGTTCCAGATGCCAAAACCTCAATGATCATTGTTCTTTCAGGATTGGAGAGAGCCCTCGCAATGTCGTTTTTAATAGATCTTTGTTTCATGTTTCACTTTTAGACATATACGGCTGGACATATTATCTTTTTCTGATATTTCCTGCGCCTTAACTATGTCATGATCATAATGGTATTATGGAAAAAATGAATCAAGAACTCAATAATACCTTCGATAGAAAGGATCTGATGTACATAACGAAGAACCTTCTTACGATGGATGAAATAATTGAAAGATCAAAAGTTTCTCCTTCGAAAATCACCGAATGGATAGAGCGCGGGGAATTCCCGGAACCAACCTACGTGACTTCGAATGGTAAGAAATGGTATCCGAAGTACATAGTCATCCTCATCCAGCGAAGTAATGAAAACGGTACTTCGCCAAAGGATGAATTCATAAACGACGCAAAGAAAGTAATAGACAAATCAAAGCTTGTCTACAGATTCGGCAGGGTAGAAGAGACTAATGACAGTGATGATGAGCTGGAAAAAATGTGGACTGATTTCAGATCTGGACTGTACGGAGCGTGCCTCCGAGTACCTGATCCAAAGAACATACTGTCAAAAGGTGAACTTATAAGCAAGATACAGAAGATGCTTGAAAAACCAGACCTGTCTAACGCGTCATGGTGTGGTTCACTAGAAAAATGTGTGAATGAACTTGATAAAGTTGAGGCTGAGTTCACCAGTTATGATCGCGTGCGATTTGGTGGACAGGTCTCAAGGGATATTTTTGTCACTGACGTAAAGAAGAAATATCCACAGATATTCAGAAAGAAATGAAGGCATAAAGGAAGGAACCCACCTTTTTCAAAATAACTTTTTGTCATCTAAAAATTATCGTCGAAATGAAATGCAATGCAAATTTATCTGATTCCACCCTGCGTATCGATCTTTCGCTTTATCCTGACATATTCCTAAATCAACTTACAAATTTTAAGGGCATGGGGTGGAGATGCAAAACATAATGAGAATATAAGAGAAAAACGAAATTAAAATAATGCATTCGTATCCATTGCGTATGGCAGAACTAAATGAAAAGGACTTCCCACCACTGTTTGGAACCAATGGCATAAGGGGAGTTCCAAACGATGATCTTACAGTTGAATTTTCTCAAGCAATTGGAAAATCAATTGGGACGTTTTTTGGATCGAAGATAGCAATGGGCAGGGATACGAGGGACACAGGGCAGATAATATTCGATTCTGTTTGCTCGGGCATACTCTCCTCAGGGTGTGATCTTATCGATCTAGGCATCCTTCCGACTCCAGCAATTCAGTATTACTGTAAAATTAACAAAATGCCTGGCGTCATAATAACCGCGTCTCACAACCCACCACAATTTAATGGAATAAAATGCATAGCTTCCGATGGAACTGAACTTGAGAGGGAATCTGAAAGAAAGATTGAACTCATATATTACAATAAAAAATACTTGACAGTAAACTGGGACAAAATAGGGCGAGTATTTCAGGACAACAATGCGCCTGGGATGTACGTTGCAGGTGTGATGAGCAAGGTTGATCGTGATAATATACGGTCCAGGAATTTTAAGGTTGTTGTAGACACAGGGAACGGTGCTGCATTCTCCACAACTCCAACCCTCCTGAGGGAGCTAGGGTGCAGAGTGGTTACGCTAAATGCGAATCCCGATGGAAAATTTACATCAAGAAACTCGGAACCAAGGCCTGAGAACCTAACAGAACTCATTTCCGTAATGAAGCTTGGAAAATTTGATCTTGGTGTGGCACATGACGGCGATGCAGACAGGGCAGTATTTGTTGACGAGAAAGGTAATTTTATTGATGGCGATGTTACACTGAGCCTCATAGTGAAGAACCATGTCAAAAAGGGAGAGAAAGTCGTTACGCCTGTGAGCAGTTCCGATGCACTTTCCGAAATATGCAAGGCAAAGGGCGCTCAGCTCATTAGAACACGGGTAGGTGCACCAATTGTTTCAAGGACAATGATTAAGGAAAAGGCACTACTGGGTGGGGAGGAGAATGGCGGTGTAATTTTCGGCCCTCACCAGTACTGCAGGGACGGTGCCATGACATTATCGCTTTTTCTAGATCTCATGGCTTCCACCGGCATGAAGCCTTCAGAGCTGATAAAGACGGTTCCAGAATTTCATATGGCGAAAGAGTCCGTCAAAAGAGAGAAGGAGTGGAGCGTCTTGGAAAAAGATATTCTGAAACAATTGGGTGATGTGGCCCTTGACAGAACAGATGGATTGAAGATCATGCTTGTGAATGGTTGGGTACTTCTCCGACCTTCAGGAACCGAACCAATAATAAGGATATATGGTGAATCGAGGGACGAGAAAACGGCTAAAGAGATCGCTAATGACTACAAAGAAATGATAGAAAAACTCAACAGACATTGATTCGGCTTTATACGCGGTTAAATCAGAATGAATGCGAGAAAACTGCAATGCTTCCTGGCTTTGAACAAACTATGCACTTCTTCTTCTCGTTTGATTCATATGGTATCCCCAGATTACCGAGGCCAAATTTCTCCTCGAGTTTATCAGAGCATTCTTTTCTTCCACACCAGCCAACCTTTAAGAAACCATTTGCTTCAGCTATTTCATTGATATCATTTAGCTCGTGCATGGAGCTTTTCATGTATTCCTCAGCTCTATTCGTTAAAATGGTTTTTATTTCGTCAAGAATGGTTACAGTTTCCGATATTTTCTCTACCGGTACTGTTCTTTTTTCTCGAGTAGGTCTTAGGGCGAAGGTCACCGTGTTCTTTATGAATTCTTTCTCGCCAATCTCGATTCTGAGCGGGACGCCTTTCATTTCCCACTCATTATATTTGAATCCAGGGGTATAGTTGTCTCTATCATCTGTAGATGCCCTGATGCCTATTTCTCTGAGCATCCCCTCCACTTTGTGTGCGTATACTTTGACCTCTGGATTTTCTGAAGGTATTGTGATAATAATCACCTGTACAGATGCTATTGACGGAGGTAGAATTAATCCTTTATCGTCACCATGTATCCCTATGACTGCAGCAAGAAGCCTTTCACTCATGCCGAACGTTGTCTGATTTACATAATCGTGCGTTCCGTCATCTTTCAAGTATGTAATATTATAATTTTTTGAAAAATTCGTGCCATATTCGTGCATAGTTGCAACCTGGAGTGAACGCCCCCCAACCAGAGTATCGCCGGCAAGCGTATACATTGCTCCAGGGAACTTGTCCCATTCCGGTCTTTTGTTCACGATATAGGGGATGCAAAGTTCCGAGCTAACTCTTTTCCATATCTCAAGATAATCCAGTAGCTGGTTTTCAGATTCCTCAAAAGTGGCGTGTGCAGTATGCGCTTCAAAAAAGTGGATCTCTCGGACACGAATGAATGACCGTGTATGTTTTGTCTCGTACCGGTATACGTTTACGATCTGGTATATCCTGAGTGGAAGGTCAGTATGCGATCTTATCCACAGGGCAAACATTCCGTACATGGCAGCTTCGCTTGTTGGTCTCAGTGCCATTTCAACGTCAAGTTTGTCATTACCCCCCTTTGTGACCCAGTAGACCTGATTCTCGAATCCCTTCACATGTTCAAATTCCACAGAAAGCTGGTCTCTTGTGATAAGAACTGGAAAATTAACCTCTTCAATGCCACGTACCTCAACTGTTTCTCGAATTATCCTGTCAATTTCCCGCATTATTTTCATCCCATACGGGAGCCATACGTTCATTCCCTTGACAGGATATCTCTTGTCTGATAGGCCGCTTATTTCAACAATCTCATTGTACCATTCACTGAAGTTTTCCTTCTTGTTTTCCATGATGCCTAATCCGCATCAGTACCGCATAAATAAAATGATCCAGCTAGTTTGAGACGTAAGAAAGGATCTTTTTCCACTCAACCGTTACTCTTTCGTTGCGCGCGTTACGCTAGGATATTGCAACATCATTGATTGTTGCAGGCGATTTAACCAATACATTTACAACATAAAATGTAAAGATCAACAAGGATTTGACATGTCCCTATTGTGGAAATATTTTAATAATGATTAATAATATTAAACATATGGGCAGGAAGAAAACGTTGTTGTGGAGGTAGGTAACAATGTATCTGAGAAAATTGACTTTAATTGTGGTCTTAATCGTTGTCAGTGTATCGGTAGTTTCTGGTGCAGTAATGTTATACCACCCATCTGACCCTGCATATGTTTCATTCAACAGCTCAATAATGAAACCGAATGGGACTTCGTTTGTAATTCCACCATTCAACATAAACCCGAATACAGTTTTAGTCCAGAACTTCACAACCACTAATAGCGGGAGATTCAACTTTTCCGTCAATCCAGCAAAAGGCTCCTCCTTCGTTAGTGTTAGTGATGGCCTATGGATCTATATTTTCAATGAATCACAAGGAGCCAAGCTTGTTAACTCTTTTGTACATAAATATTCGGATAACAACTTTCTTTATTCTGAACTTGCTAAAGGCTTTGCCGCACTTCACTTAACTCCTAATTCAGGATCAAAAAATACAATTGCCGAAGTAGGCCTTTTTGAAAGAAATATAACTGCTGAAGAGGGCAGTTATATGATCATAGTTGTTAATCCGTCCAGTTCGATGAATCATGTTCAGATGAATGCTATTCTCTCACTGAAAGACTGAATGCTTCAACGATTGTCAAGGCTATAAAAAGTTTGAAGGAAATATTAAAACAATAAGGTACGTAGTGTAATTTTCTATTTTCTTCGCTACAATACCTCACAACGCTTCGAATAGCTTCAACGCTAAGTTATGCCAGGCATGCTTGGCTATTTTCCGGCGTCTTCTATTTTTTCCTAATCTCGGTGTGAATAGTACATTTCAAGACAAATCCCTTTTATATTTTAAAATAGTATCTTATTATGATCAAGGTAGAAAGGATATACTCGGCTGCAGGCGATGAAAGAGGCATGAGGATCCTTGTTGAGCGTCTCTGGCCAAGAGGCTTCACGAAGGAAAAAGCGAATCTCGCAATGTGGATGAAGGATACTGCTCCAACCGATACGCTGAGAAAATGGTTTAATCATGACCCAGCAAAATGGCAGGAATTCAAAAGAAAATATCACGAGGAGCTTGATAAGAATCCTGAGACTGAAAAATTGATAGACCTATGCAAGAAAAACGATGTCATTTTTCTCTTTTCGTCAAAGGAAGAAAGAATGAATAATGCTGTAGCTCTCAAGGAATACATTGAGCAGAAGATCAAGAAATAATTGGATTTGCTGATAACCTTTTAAGGTTTTCAAGTTCACTCAGTGTACGTTTTCTTATTTCTTTCGGAGATTCGTACTTTTTTACGGCTTTCCCGTCGGACAGAAATTTTTTGAGCACGGACTCCATTTCTCCACCACATTCGCATTTTTTTCCTTTGGAGCCGGACACGGATACTTCGACTCTCAGACACTTTTTGCATCTGAACACTTCTTTTTTTCCAGAAAACTTACCTTTCTTTGTGATCGGAGTTCCATTTATCTGAACTATGTCCATGGCAAAATCATATGGTTTCGCGGAAGATATTGATGTCCCTATACCAAATGAAGACACGCCTGCTTCTTTCAGTTCCAGTAAATTCTCAAGCTTTAATCCACCCGAAACCATGATCTTTATATTCCTGTATCCGCGTAAGTCGAGTTCCCACCTCACCTCTCTTACGATATTTGCAAAATTGCCTCTTCTTGAACTGGGTGTATCGAGTCGTATATAATCCAGTTCTGGAAACATTTCCGCCGCCTTTAAGGCCATGAATTTCTCATCGCCGTATGTATCAATGAGAACAGTTTTCTTCGCCGTATCTTTGGAATTTTTTACAGTGTATTCCCAGGCCTTTTCGTCTCCAAGGAGGAGAGACAGAGCATGAGGCATTGTACCTACAGGTTCCTCACCAATCAGTTTGGCACCTAGAATCCCTGACACTCCATCTGCTCCACCTATGAACGCTGCACGATCTATCATTGGTGAGATGGCTGGATGCATTCTCCTTATGCCGAATGAAACGAATGGTGTATCTCCGAGTACCTGCCGTATTTTAGAGGAATATGTGGAAATTCCCGTAGACTGGCATATGAAGCCGAGGATTGCAGTTTCGAAAACAGAGATATCCGGATACTTGCCCTCAATACGCATGAACGGAACGGGTATCCCGGAATGATCCCTGGGAGGAACAATCGTGCCCTCAGGGATGCTGTAGAGATCTATATGTTTTCCAGAAAGGAGCTTTACAACTTCATCCAGTCCGGAGAAATTTACCCATGGATCAAGTGGCCCTGACAGTGTAAACTCAACGGTAACCCTGTCATTGAATTTCACTCCAGAAACTGCCTTCATGCTCCTCTCAAAATATACGTCCGAGGCTTTTCCTGCAAGTATTTCCTCATCATTTGCAATATTGAATACAGACATCAGTTCACTTCCACAAGCAGTTCGCTGTCATTTATTAACTTCGCGTGGTAATTTCTTTCCATGAAAGAAAGGGATTCCTCGTGTCTTTTAGGATCGATGGCGGCGCAGAGATTCTTTATAACATTAATTTCATAATTACGGAAGAACGCTCCGCTCACAGTGTGCTGAACACATATGTCTGTGCTAACGCCGCATATGAAGAGTATTGAAACTCCTCTTGCCATCAGGAAGCCGTCAAGATCGGTATCAAAAAATGCATCATAATGTCTCTTTCTAATGCGATATCCAGCGAATCCTTCCAGCTCCGGGGCGAGTTCGCTTGCCCGTGTCCCCATGAGGCAGTGTTCTCCCCATACCTTGAATTCGGGATCATCAGGTATATGTGTATCTAGCGTAAAGACAACCTCCATCTTTCCTTCAGCATTATTTATAATCCTCGGGAGCCTCTTTAACACCTCAACGGCACCCTTAGAACCAAATTTTCCCGTGACAAAATCGTTGACCATGTCCACAATTATCAAGGCTGATTTCATTCTTACTCACCCTCTGTATCTGAATACCACCATATAGTCTCGCTCCCCTGATCCTCTATGTGCACCCCAAGCTTCCTAAGTCCGGACCTTATGGCATCTGAACTTGAAAAATCCTTTGCAGTCCTGAGGCTCTTTCTTGCTGAGAGCAGAAGGCGAATCAGGTCATCACTTCTGGCCGAATTTTCGCCTTCCTTTATCACCCCTGTAAACTCGTTTACCCATTTGAGGGCAGATAGAGACAGGGAAGCTTCTTTGGAATCCATGGCATCAAGGTTTTTATTCCATTCGCTTACGTAGGACATCAATTTGGAAAACATGCCTCTGAAATCAAAGTTGTATTCCAGGAATGAATCAAGCGAATTGATGACGGAATAATCGTTTTCCATGTTATCATCCCCCGCTTTCTGTCTAAGTTTATTGTATATGGAGGACAGGGCGTTCACGTTTTTTCTTGATTCCTCCATTAGTTCCCCTGAAAAACTGAGCTGGGTGTTAAATTGGCAGTTAAGCAGGGCGTACCTTAGATCTTCCGGTGTAAAATCCTTGAGAACCTCATCTATTGTGACATAGTTGTGAAGGGACTTTGACATTTTTTCACCTTCTATGTTAAGCATTCCGGTATGTATCCAGTATCTGGATAGGATCTTTCTTCCGCTTACTGATCTTTCTATGGCTATTTCAGCCTCGTGGTGAGGAAATATCAGGTCACTTCCACCTCCATGTATGTCATATGTTTTCCCAAGAAATGCATCTGTTATGGCCGTATCTTCTATATGCCACCCGGGCCTCCCCTTTCCCCATGGGGAATCCCAGTAAGGTTCCCCCGGTTTCATCTTTTTCCATATGACGAAATCCCTTGGATCTCTTTTATTCTCATTGATATCTATTCTCGATCCTGATCGCAGTGAATTCAGATCCTGTCCTGAGAGCTTTCCATAATCTGGAAATCTAGAAACAGAGAAGTACACACCGTCGTCAGTTTCATACGCGTAGCCCTTCCTCACCAAAGTCTTGATCTGTGAAATGATCTTCCTAAATTCCATGGTAGCAGGAACGTACAAGTTCACACTGTCTATCTTCAAGGATTTCATGATTTTGAGATAATCCATGAGATATCTTTTACTAATAATCTCGATCGGGAGATTTTCTTGCGCTGCTTTTGTTATTATCTTATCGTCAAGATCGGTGATATTCTGAACATAAAAAACATGGAATCCCTTGGCTCTAAGGTACTTGGCAAGAGCATCAAAGAATATGTATGTTTTAGCATGTCCTATGTGGGGGCTATCGTATACAGTTGGGCCACAGACATACATCTTCACTATCCTGTTCTTGTTCAGCCTGAATGGAACAACCTTTTTCTGCATTGTGTCATATATCTTCATAGAACCAACCGAATTAGTTTCTATTTGCATTTTATCGTAAGTATTAAATCTATTTACTTTTCTTCGGCTATATTAGAAATGTATTCAATATTCTTCTGGGTTACATAAAGCGAACCGAGAGAAAGAAGCTTTCCTCTTTTCACATCGATCATGGATATGGAGCAGTTTCTTATCTCGACGCCATAACTCTCAACTTCGCCGAGGTCCATGTATTTGGAGACGGCTGACCTGATGGGGAGGGCGTGGGATACAAGCACCTCTATGCCCGAGGCAGACTCAACAGCGCTCAGCATCCTTTCCTGGTGTTCTTCCCAGGTTTCAACGCCAAGTCCATCTCTTGACCTTCCCACTGCAGGGAAAGACCCAATCTCCGTGTTGTTGAACCTTCCAAGGTATGATTCCCTTAGCCTCTCATCGATTTCAACGCGAATGCCAAGTTCCGCTCCGATAGTTTCCGCCGTCTCACGGGCTCTCTGAACCGGTGAACTTCTTATTCTATTAATCTTCAGAAGAGAAAGCTGCTTGGCGGCAAATTCAGCTTGTGAATGCCCTTTCTTTGTCAGCGGATAACCCTCAACATCGCTCGATATGATTCCCTTTGTGTTTGATATGCTTTCACCATGTCTCACAAGTATAGCGATTTTCACGTTTCCGTGATTCAAGCAATGTTAATAAAGAAGAACAAAGACATTCTGAAAATTGTACGGAATTTCTGTCTTTAGCACACATGTCTATGGTCATTAATGCTACATTGAGTATAATTACGAAGACGAAATTACCGTAATGATGCCAGAATTCACCAACAAGCTCATAAGTGAGAAGAGTCCATATCTACAGCAGCATGCCCACAATCCTGTTAACTGGTACCCTTGGTCAGATGAAGCATTCACAGAAGCAAAGAACAAGGACAAACCAATATTTTTGAGCATAGGGTATTCGACGTGCCACTGGTGCCATGTGATGGAGCATGAGTCATTTGAAGATCCGGAGGTGGCAAGAGTGATGAACGAAACTTTCATTTCAATTAAAGTGGACAGGGAAGAACGTCCGGATCTCGATTCATTTTATATGAAAATATGCCAGCTGATGACAGGATCTGGTGGATGGCCAATGAACATTATAATGTCTCCGGACAAAGTTCCTTTCCTAGCGCTGACTTACTTGCCAAAGGAAAGCAGGGGAGAGCAAATCGGACTTATTGAGCTGACAGACAGAATAAAAGAATTCTGGAAGGAAAAGAAGGATGCTTTGATAAAAGGCGGAACGGAGGCGTTGTCCGAACTAATGCGGGTGGAGCAGAAGAAACCATCTCCTTCTGTCACTTCGCAAGTCAGGGAAAAGGCCTTCGCTGGGCTAACTACGATGTTTGATTCCAGAAATGGAGGTTTTGGCTCCAGGCCCAAATTTCCGACACCACATAACATAATGTTCCTCTTCAGGATCTATTTCTCCACGGGAGATAGAAATGCTCTTGAAATGGCTGTGAAAACACTGACTTCGATGAGGCTTGGCGGAATATATGATCATGTAGGCGGTGGTTTTCACAGGTACTCGACGGATGAAGGGTGGGTTTTACCTCATTTTGAGAAGATGACTTATGACCAGGCACTGCTTTCCATGGCTTATACCGAAGGGTACCAGATAACACGCGATGAACTCTTCAAGGATACTGTGCTGTCTGTGCTTCGATTCATGAGCGCGGAAATGCGGTCTCCGGAGGGGGGATTTTATTCAGCCATAGACGCAGACAGCGATTTGGAAGAAGGGAAGTTCTATGTTTGGGAATACAGTGAAATTTTACGCGTTCTCGGTGAAAAAGATGGAGAATTATTTGCCGAGCTTTACAACGCAAGACCGGATGGCAACTATCTTGACGAAGCCACGGGAAGAAATCCTGGAAAGAACGTGCTTCATCTTAGCAGAACGCTGGGCGATGAGGCACTAAGAAAGGGGATCGAACCCAAAAATTTCGAGCAGAATGTTTATTCCATGCTTGAAAAATTGAGGCTGAGCAGATCGAAAAGGAATCCCCCATTTAAAGATAAAAAAATTCTTGCGGACATCAATGGTCTTATGATAACCGCTCTCGCAAGGGCTTACAAAATGTTTAGCATGGAAGAGCTCCTCGATTATGCAATCGAGGCTGAGCAATTTATAAGAGATAAGATGTTCAAAGGAGACAGACTTCATCACTTTTACATGGACGGTTTTGTTTCACCTGATGGATTTTTAGATGACTATGCCAACGTTATACAATGTGAACTTGAGTTATTCTCTGCTACAGGCAAAGCAACCTACTTGGAATTCTCCCTGAAACTTGCAGAAATAACAGACAAGCTGTTCGAAGATACAGAAAATGGTGGGTATTTCTTTAGTTCTGGAGATGACACCGGCAGCTCTGTAAGACTAAAGGAGGGCTACGATGGGGCTGTCCCGTCAGGTAACTCAGTTCATATGCTCAATCTGCTCAGACTTTCGCTGATAATTCGAAATAATGATATGTTTGTGAAGGCAAAGAAAATAGCAAACGCGTTTAATGCTGAGATCGAAAGAGGCGCGCTTTTCCATTCATACATGATGATTGCTGTCGATTACGCTATCTCAAAGCCCTATCTTGTTACTGTACCTGACAATACTCCTGAGTTAGAAAAAGTAAGAAGATCTGTTTGGGAAAACTTCTTTCCGCATGTTGAACTTGTCTTTGCAAACAGCGATCTTGTTGATCTACTTGCAAAGCTGAATCATTTCATCGAGAAAGAAGTTACAAAGAACCAGATATCGGTATGCAGCAGGACTGAATGCCTCCTTCCACCAAAGAACGAGGAGGAACTAATTAATATCCTTTCTGGATCGAATGCGAACAAATCATAAATCGAAAATTTATAAAAAATGAAGTGCGTAAAAGGATCTGCATTTCATCATTACTCTTTTCATTAAATACATTTGACAATTTAGAAGGTGTAATTTTAGTTCATTCCAAACCTCACCTAATTGTTTTCATGCACTCGCCTTTCAGTTATATGCCATTTTTTCAGCATTTGAATTCCTACTGTGGAAGCTAATTCTTCATTCGCGATTGAAGAGATCAGAAAAATGAGCCGCTGGTCTATCCTGCCTTCTCATCCTTTTTTTTATAGGCATAGAAGCTTTCTGATATATCAATGAGAAACACGAGAAATCTCAGGAATGCGGACCATTATTATATATTTCGAGGACTGCCGCGAGATCTCGTCTTGCAAGATTTGGATCGAACGGCACTGGTGTGTCGTTTTTTACTGACTCAATAAATTCGGAGAACTCTTTCTCAAATACATCATAGAACTCAACATCGGCTGGTTTTCCGTTAAGCATGAGTCCACCAAATGCCGTTTTTCTATCAGGGAATTTGAAGTCTAACTGACTCCTGGAATTTACATCCTCATAAATGGATCCTTCAGAACCGATTACTTCTATTCCGGGAACTTGGGGCGGCTGTCTGTACGCCCATGAATAATAAAAGAGGCCGGTTGACCCATTATTGAAGTGGAACAGTGCTGTGGCGTTATCCTCGCCCTGAATGGATGAACCAAGATGTGTATCTCCGGATTCTATTCTTGAATAGTTTCCACCGAGGTTGAGCAAAGTATCGATATAATGTATTCCACCATCAATGAGCGATCCACCACCCATATGATCGGATTCAGTCCTCCATCCCGGCTTGTCAAAGTACCGCTGATCTCTCACAATAATTGTTCCTACCTTTCCCAGAATACCTTTTTTTATTATATTCACAGCATATCTTACCGATGGGTCGAAGAAATACTGCTCGGCCACCATGAATTTAATGTCGTGCTTTTTTGAAGTTGAGATCATTTCATCGGCATCTTTCAATGATGTAGCTATTGGTTTTTCAATTACAACATTCTTCCCGGCTTCCATCGCCTTGATCGCCATATCCTTATGAATGTGGTGAGGGACTACCAAGTCTATTATATCGGCATCTGATTTTATAGCTTCATCGAAGGATGAATATCTCTTTTTTATACGGTACTTCTGCATCACTTCCTTTGCGACAGAATCGTTTCTTTCGACTATGCTGATATCGACACCTTTAATGGATCTTAAGTGAACATTCCCAAAACCTTTGCAGCCCACAACCACAATTTCCATGAGTAGTTAAGAATATCAAGGCATTTAAGAAATTCGTTGCAACAGCTGGAAAAACACTCGAGCAAAATTTAAAAGAGGCATATTACATGATTACCTTTTGCAATGTAATCACTCTCGGGGTTTTTCATGGTATTTTCCTCGGATCTAACGACTTTTGTACGCACAAGAGAACTGATGCCTGCGGCAACTAGGATGAAGAAGCTGGCTATAAGAGCAGCATGGATTCCAACAAGAAACTTTGAGGAAATCCCACCCTCAAGCTTTGTAACTCCAAGGAAGACTTCGAATGCTATGTAGCGTGGAATCGATAAGGCAGCTATGGATATTGCTATCACATAACTGAAGAGTGTTCCAATGTTACTAAGCGTTCTCAATAATCCAGAGATCGAACCGTAAAGCTCCCTGGGGGCCCCAGACATTACTGCACTATTGTTTGAAGGCCAGAACATAGACCCTCCAAACCCGGTAATAATTGAACCTGCAATTACGAGATACAATGTAGAATTCAGGCCCATCATAAGGTAAACCAAAACACCGCCTGCCATAAGGAATATCCCAATGCTAGCGACTATTCTTGAACCTATCCTATCAGAGAGCTTTCCCATCCTGGGGGCGAACAAGCTTGAAATGATATACCCGGGGACAAGCAGAAGTGAAGAATCTAGAGGACTGAAACCCCTTATCCCCTGAAGATACATTATCAAAATGAACAAAACAGAAAGGTAGCCTATGGCCTGTAAAGTAGCCGCGAGAAGGGAAAATGACAGAACGCGATCTCTAAAAGCTTTGAGCAAAATCAAAGGATCCTTAACATGTCTTTCAATAAGTATAAAGGGTATTATAAGCACAATACCAGCAACAACTAATACTAAGTTCAAGACATCGATACCATTTCCGGCTATCTCAACTGCACCGTAAGAAATGAGGGAAAGCAATACAAGAAGGAGTATTGTCCCGTAGTAGTCGATCGTTGTCTTTGTCTTCTTGTTGTCTTTTATGTACATGATGGAGAAGTAGAAACCTATCAGACCTACAGGGACATTAATGTAAAATATATACCTCCATCCTATAAGGGTGGTAATTATTCCACCAAGAACGATTCCAAGCGCTCCTCCAATTGTCCAGCCCATGCTTGTTATACCAAACGCTCTTCCTCGCTCCTTTGGCGGGAAATAATCTGCAACGATGGCACTACTATTTGCCTGTATTAGTACAGCACCAAAACCCTGAAATGCCCTTGATATTATTAGGAACATTACATTTGGAGAAGCCCCAGAGGCAGCAGATCCTGCTATAAATATGAGAAAACCAATATTGAATATTCTTCCTCTTCCAAATATATCCCCTAATCGTCCCAGCTGTGTCGTCAAAGCTGCGAGCACCAGGAGGTAGATCAGTATGACCCAGATGGTATCAAGAAATGGTGCGTGGAGTTGATCAGTAATTGTTGGGAGAGCAAGTATAACGATCGTTGTGTCAATGGCTGACATCAACATTCCGATGAGGACGCTCGCAAGTATTAGATTTCTTCGTTCGACCATTGTTGGCACATCTTAGAGTCGGATCACTCCAGCGAGGTCGATTCACCCCAGCGCCTTAGGAGATATATACAATATCTTTATTTCTCGCTCAAAATAAGGCTCTGCTGTATTATTTTTTAGTATATAACCATTGATGGGTTTCTGCAAGTGACGTACTTTCTGTTGCTATCCTCATGCCTTGTGACGTTGATAAGAGAAGATATCTATAAACTTGATGAATATAGGAATCAATTCAACCTTCTCTTCTAACTTTTGTGTGGATCTTCCTACCTTAAAGGTTGCTGTTGGAGTCCCTATTGGTTGGGGTTTTCTTCTCTCCGAGGGTACTCTGTACATCATATGGAGTTATCCGACTTTAAGGTTGCAGGTGCACATGAAAGAATACACGATCATATCTCTTTAGCTTCTGTTCGGCAAAGGAGAATGTGATACGTTTAAGGAAATTATGTAACTTTACTACTTTTTCTCATCTCTTGCGAAATGGTATTTTCCGCTCGCATATGTTAAAAGGCACTTGGAACAAAAAAAGATGAAATCTAAACATTCCACTTCTCTAGAATCTGTTCTAAAAATATGAACGCCGCGGGAGAGATTCGAACTCCCGATCCACAAGGGAACCAGATCTCAAGTCTGGCGCCGTACCACTGGGCCACCGCGGCTTCAATAGGTAAAGGACAGGTGGATAATTAATCTTGCTTGATGTTTTCACGTGCTTGATATGATTACACTTTAAGAAGCAAGAATGACATAGCTACAACTATGGCAATCACAAGGATAGAAAAAATAACATTTACCTTTCTCTTAGGCTTATACTCATCACTCTCTATCTGCTTTTCAGCGACGAGATAATTGTAGGTGCCATAAGCTATGGTCAATGCCCCCAGAATTATCATCACTTCACCGTATACCACTGTTCCAGCTCCAAGAGATGATGAATTCTTCAGAATGTCAAGAAATATGGCAAATTTCGCAATGACGAAACCAAACGCAATCAGGGCAATGCCTGTTCGTATCCATGCTAGAAAAGTCCTTTCATTCGCCAGATAATCAGAAGGTCTTGCGTTTTTAGATTCCATTTTTAATTTTGTCCATGCAGCAATAGCCATGAAAGGATAAAAACTGTTCCTAAAATACTAATCTAGAAAAGGATTAAAGGTTAGTGATTATCTTCTAAGTCTATCATTTGCTCGTATAGATGGTCTACTTTTCGAACTTCCAGTCCTACCTGTTCTGAGACCCCTACCTTTGTATCCTGCTGATGTAAGACCTCTGTAGACCCGTCCAGTGTTCTGGGGTTCAGAAATCCAAGATATTCTAGAATCGTTTGTTATCTGGGGGCTTTCCCTGTCAACAAGTATTACTTCATAGTACTTGTAGAGACCATCCTCACCTACATAGTAGGAATTAAGAACCTCAGCATTAGGATATTTATCTGCAGCCCTTTCCTCAGCAATCCACTGTATGCTTTTCTTTGGTGTAAGTTTATTATAGGCCATCCTTCTGGGTCTTCTCCCTCCCATTATCTTGGGTTTGCCTCTTCCTCCCCGCCTTACTCTAGATCTTACTACCAAATATCCGTACTTTGCTTTATAACCAAGCGATCTTGCGCGATCTATCCTTGTGGGAAAGTCCACTCTTACAACTGAATTTCCGTTTCTCCAGGAAATCATCCTCTGCTTTTGCAGATTATAAATCTCCGATTTTTTTAGATCTTTCCAAGCATCAGCGACTAAACTGTAAGTATTTTTTATTTCGCTCATTTTAATTTATCTCCAATCTTATGATAACAGAGTGAAGTAACATGCAATATATAGATATTTAGCAATCGCGATCGCCCTATTTAACCAAAATGGTATGAATCATATGGGTTTGAAATCCGTATCGCTAATTTTCATGGAAAAAATTATCAGGTCTCGGCAGTCATAAAAAGCCTTGTTGAGGAATGTATTTTATCCCCTTAGTCATTTCATTTTATTGAAAGGGTCAGAAATAAGAAAGAGATATGTGCTCGTTTATTCATCGTCTCTGGACATCGTTCTTAGGCAACTGGATTCAAATCTTGCTAAAATAGGCTGCAAGCGGAAATTTAGAAACGGCAGCTACGCCATATATCTTGCCAATCAGTATAATAGAGACCATGTAATAGATTCGATCAACAAGATCAACAATGTTAGAGCGGTGATCACCAGTGGCACCATTAAAAAATGCAAGAAAGTAATGAGTGAGGACATCAAAAAAAATTCAGTGTAATTTTCTTTCCGTCTTCAGCATTACCAGTTCCTTTTCTGAAAGCATAAGGAGTTTTTCCGCGCTCTCTAAAAAATTTCTGTTTCTGGTCATGTATGAAAAATACCACAGATTATCGTTTACTTTATCAGAACCGGTGTGCATCAGTGTTGATAACTTTAGAAACAGGGATTTCCTGGTTTCTCGAGTCTCCCTGAGGGCTGACATTCTCATAATGTAGCTCGGGAATTCATATTTTACATAGCTTTTATTCGGTTTCTCAATTTTAGAAGATATTCCGGCACTAATTTCTTCGGCAAAGCCCTTGAACGCATAATGCTGCTTCTTTATGACTCTACCTACAAACATGTCGGATACAGAAAGGATGTCATATGCTTTATACAGATCATCGGCTTCATCCGCTTCATAAGGCAGATTCTGATCGATCCACATCAGATAATCCTCAGTTGTAAAATCCTTGTTCCACAGATCGATAAGAATTTTCTCATAGGTTCGGTCTTTGAATGTATCAGAAATCGTGTTATATATTGATACGGGTGCATCCCTTCTACTCGCGCCCAAACTCAAAACTTTGTCATCTGAATATGGGAGGACTGAAACTATGTCATTTATGATACTCCTGATGTCCTGTCCATTCTTCTGAATCAGTTCGTCTATTCGTTCTGAAGAGAACTCAAGATGTTCGTTTGAGGCTATTTCTCTGATCCTGTCTGAAAGTCTATTTCTAAATGTTTTATAATCAAGATCCCCCCTCCTGTTGTACTGCTTGAATTCTATGACAAGGGACCGGTTTATTATGTCTCTCCCGGCATTTTTCCTTCTGAACGAATAAAAATCATTTAGTGTTATTATTATAGGGTTATGGGTTGCAGCAATAATCTTTGAAAGCTCTGACAATCCACCAAAATCGCCACCAGTTCCGCTGTTCCTACCCTCGAAGATGTTATCGGCCTCGTCGATAAGTATTATTCTCTGGAAACCTTTCGTGTCACCCTTGTGGTCGTTAAAAAGATCCGAATATATCGAGGCCATGAGCGCAACTCGCTTCATGGATTCTGCATTTCTCTGATCAGAGGAATTCATCTCAATTATTGGAACACCGCTTTCCCTCGCTACTGTGATGGCTGTTGTGGTTTTTCCTGTGCCGGGCGATCCCCATAATAAGAGGGCACGCTTTGCCGGGATTCCATTTTTCCAACTATCAAGCCAGTTTTGTATCTGCAAAAGGATATCCTTTCTTATTATTAGATCATCGTATGTTTCTGGCCTGTATTTTTCAGATATAGTATTCATTTGATCCTTATGCCAGAAGGCATTTCCTTGTCTGTGGTCAGCAGGCTGAGCGTCTGATCGTTTTCGGCAGAAAGAAGCATGGCCTCACTGTCAAGCCCCATAAATCTCGCCTTCTTCAGGTTGTTTATTATGATTATCGTCTTACCGATCATGTCTTCAGGGTTATAATAGTCAGATATACTGGAGATCACCTGCTTCCGCACACCGCCGACATCAACTATGATCTTCAGGAGATTCCTGGATTTCTGCACCTTTTCGCATTCAACAACCTTTGCCGTGGTTAATTCCATCCTGTGAAATTCATCAATAGAGATCTCTTCTTCGGCCATACTTTCACCCCTTTATGAATTCTCTGCCAAGTGTTTCTCTCGCTATAATTGTTTTCATAATCTCCCTAGATCCTTCCGCCAGCATGAAAGATCTTACACCTCTGAGGGCAAGTTCCTGTGGATTGAATTTTGTGTATCCAAAGGCTCCATGCCATTGGAGTGCATCATTTATCGCATCAAACGACCACACGGTTGAGAGCAGTTTCGCAATGGCGATCTCCTTTGAGACCTCGAACCGCGTGAATCTCCCTGTCCTCTGCTCCTGGTCATACATCCATAGTGCTTTGTAACCGATGTTTCTTGCAGCTTCTAATTTCGCTGTGTGGTCTGCCAGGCCAAACTGGATCCCCTGGAATTTTCCGATAGGTTGTCCGAAAGCTTTTCGTTCTTTCATGTACGAGGTTGCATTGTCCAGGCAATGCTGCGCTATGGAAGCCGAAATCAACGCAATCAAGCCACGTGCAAATTCAAACCCTTCATGAACTATTTTGAATCCTCTGTTTATCTCGCCTATAACGTTCTCCTCGGGCACCTCATAATTTATGAATCGTAGCGATCCCCATGTGGACCCCTCGCGTCCCATCTCTTCAAGGCTGGACAGTTCCATCTCGCTCTCTCGGTCAGGGGTATAGAATAAAGAGATCCCTGCTGTCCCCTTGCCAGGATCTGTTTTTGCAATGGTCACGTAACCCCCGCCTATCTCCCTTATATCTTTAACAAGGCTGATGTAGGATTTCTCTCCATTTATCCTATACGAGCTGTGGTCTTTGACTGCTACTGTCTTCATCGATCCCAGATCGGATCCGGCCCCAGGCTCTGTGGAGGCAACCCCCGTTATTATCTCTCCTTTTGCAATCTTTTCTAAAACATTATTTCTCAAAGTGTCTTTAGAATATTTTGACAGCAGATATGACCACGCATTGTCAACCAGAAAAAGTACAGATATTGCCGCAGTAACGTCCTGGCGTGCAATCTCCTCCGCAACTATTCCTGTAGTGACTGCATCTGCTCCCATGCCATTATATTCTTCAGGAACTGTCATGCCTAAAACGCCAAGTTTTTTCATGCCAGTTATTATGCTTGACGGTATCCTTTTTGTTTTTACCATGTCCTGGATTCTTGGCGCAATTTCTTTATCAGCAAACTCTCTCACAGAATCCCTCAGGATTGTCTGTTCTTCCGAAAATGAAAAATCCACCATTAATGTTAATCAGTGGATAGGATATAATCCTATTTTTCTATCGATCTAAAATTTTGGTAATAAATTTAAGATGATGTAAGAGTTGTTCTATTTTCAGATTTGAGAGAAGTCTATTTTTCTCTTCGATGGATCTTTGGAAAGCAATGTTACTCTGCTGTCTCTTCTGTCGCCGGACAGAACATATCCTGTCCTGGATGCAAGTTCTGATGTGAATTCAAGTATATCATCATGAGATGGCATGTTTTCCCGGGCAAGCCTGGCTATTGACTGGCCAACATGAACATATCCCTTTGACTCTATGTAGTCTGGACTTGCAATACGATCCATTTTCGCGTACTCCTCAATATACGGCATGTTTATGTATTTAACAAGAGTATGTCTTATTACTTTTCTTGTGTCTAGGGATGGCATTAATTCCAAAGTTCTGTTGAAATTTTCCCAGGCATTGCCTATCGATGGATTAAGAAGGTCATAGAATATCTCTTTTGTCGGCCCTGCAGTGGTAACGTAGAGCTGTGTTGGCAAGGGATCGAGTCTTTCAAGAACCATGGGAAGGGTGCCATTTGTTACGAGAAAAGTTGACATGCCTCTTTTTTTTGCTAGGGCTATGAATTCGCCGAGTCGGGAATATAAAGTAGGTTCACCGGTTAGGGATATGGCTATATGTTTTGGATTCTCAGCTTCTTTCCACTTCTCCGGAGACACTTTTGGATTCCCCTTGAAACCGGATATGAGTTTTTTATGTGCTATAATTGATTGTTCCAGGATTAATTCAGGATCATCCTCATCAGCAATGTGCATCCCGTCAAATCCCTGAAATCTCCAACAAAACGCACAGTTCTCAGTGCAGGCCGAAAGTGCGGGCGTCATCTGAACGCATTGGTGAGAATTTATTCCATAAAAGTCGCCCTTATAGCAACCACGCCCTCCTGTTAGCTCACTCTTTGTCCACTGGCACACTTTGACGGCAGAATGCTTTCCCACAAGACCGTAGTGTTGCTTCTTGTATACCTGTACATAGGCGTTTTCCATTTTTGACTGAGAATTACCGGATATATAACATTTTGCAGGAACGCTACACTCTTCGAATTTTCAAATAATGAGTCTTCACAATTTCCCATGAGCAATGAGGTCAATGAGTGATCTGCAAACTACATTTGCTGTTTGGTCTATTTTATCCAGCCGAACAGACCAAGAGTTCCTTTCCCCTGGCACCGTAAGAATAGATTCCTGCTAGGTTCTTCTATTCGCGGACTGCAGATGCAAGCGAAATGTGCTCGCATCACCTCAAAAGGCGCTCAAATAAACGCATGGTCAAATAGCGGCATGCCCGGAGAGATGTATTGTCAGCCTCATTCATAACTCTGATGTACATTGCTTCTCGATTTCCATGGGATTAATGCAATTGTATTGCGACACGTAAACTTAAAACAGATCCTTAATCTTGAAAAATAATAACAAATTTGGAGAGGATTCGGATTTTCCTCTCTTTATCATAAAAATTAGAAAGAATTTAGTTTAGTCTTCTCCGCCTTCGCCGCCTTGTGGCATATTTCCTGGACCAGATCCACCCCTGCTTCCTTTCGTGGCGATAACGTCATCAATTCTAAGTATCATGACAGATGCCTCGGCAGCAGCGTCAATTGCCTGTTTTCCAACTCTTATTGGTTCGATTACGCCAAGTTTCTCAGCATCCGTTACTTCTCCTTTGAATAGGTCTATCCCTGCGAATCTGTTCCCCTTTGCATGCTCATTCCTTAGTTTTATTAGCATGTCTATCGCATCAAGACCTGCATTTTCCGAAAGGGCTCTTGGTATCTCTTCCATGGCATTCGCAAATTTCTCAATTGCAAGTTGCTGCCTTCCACCAACTTTTGAAGCATATTCCCTGAGCTTCAGGGCAATTTCTTCGGCAGCGGCACCCGCGCCCGGCGTGTAGGCTCCATCCTCAACAGCTGCAGCAACAACGTGCAGAGAATCTGTTATAGAACGCTCAATTTCGTCGACAACATGTTCAGTTCCACCACGTACCAGTATGCTCACGGCTTTCGGGTTTTTGCATCCAGTTACAAAGGTGAGATAATCATCTCCGATCTTTATCTGCTCAACAGATTCTGCAACACCAAGATCCTGTGGAGAAAGCTCCTCTATGGATGATGCTGTAGTTGCACCAGTGGCCTTTGCAAGTTTATCAACATCGCTCTTTTTTACTCTCCTAACCGCGTAAATTCCTTCTTTGGAGAGATAGTGCTGAGCGAGATCATCAATGCCCTTCTGCGTAATCAGAACGTTTGCTCCGCTATTCTTAACCTTAGCGACCATGTCCTTTAACACGTTCTCTTCCTGGGAAAGAAATCTCTGTATCATGGATGGATCTTCTATCCTTATGTTCGTATCGAATTCCGGTTTCTTGATTTCTAAGGCAGCATTCATTAGGGCGATCTTTGCATTTTTGACGAGGTTTGGCATTCCGGGGTGCACTTTTTCTTTGTCGACAATGATCCCATAGATCAGGCTTGTGTCTTCAATGGCGCCGCCCTGTTTCTTTACCAATTGTATGTCATCAAAGTCCACTCTGTATTTTCCATTGTCCTTTTCGGCAACGGCTTTAATAGCATTGTAAGATATATCTGAAAGCTTTTCCTTGCTTGACGAGGCACTCTTGCTTCCGAGTGATGTCGACGCCATTTTGACAAGTAGGTCTTTGTCTTCGATTTTTACCGGCTTTGAAAGACTTTCAAGGATCTTTTTAGCCTGTTCGGCCGCCAGTCTGTACCCAGAGGATATCACAGTTGGATGCACATTCTGATTTATAAGGCTTTCAGCCTCCTGAAGAAGAGCACCAGCAATGACGACCGCCGTTGTTGTGCCATCGCCAACAAACGCATCCTGCGTCTTCGATACTTCTACCATCATCTTCGCCGCGGGGTGTTCAACATCCATTTCTTTAAGAATAGTTACGCCATCATTTGTAATGACAATATCTCCAAGCGAATCAACAAGCATCTTGTCCATGCCTCTTGGACCGAGGCTTGTCCTTACTGAATTTGCAATGGCCTTTGCGGCGTCGATGTTATTCTTCATAGCATCCTTACCACTTTCTCTTTTTGTTCCCTCTCTGAGTATCAATATTGGTTGTCCTGCTAACATAGTTATCTAACAAGTAAAAATAAACTTCTATATAAGCATTTCTAATTTTAGCAGTATCTTCTCATAAAACGCGTGATTGTAAGCTTTTCGAACAACATTATATTACCCTATGTAATCTCAAAAGATGGTCAATGTTGAAAATGTAAAAATTGGAGAGCATCACTTTCAGTACGTAAGCATGAACCTTGGTAATGCGCCTCTTCTGATCCTCAAGGGTGAACATGGATATGTTATGTGCGGTTACCTGAGTCTAGAAACAGCCGAAAAGCTAGGAGATATGGCTATCAGGGTGACGGGCGTCAAGGATCTTGACAGTTTACTTGGTGCAGTGGTTTCTGGAAGAACCACGAAAGCCTCAGAGCTTGGTATAGGAGTAGGAGATAAAGTTTCAAGTATTATTGAATTCTTGTAAAGCATGGAAAAGACCAAAACGTGAATGACACAGCCGCAGTAGGTATAATCCGCAACTCTAGTAGAATCATATTAATCAAAAGAAAGACGTCTTCACGCGATCCCTGGTCCGGGCAAATTGCTCTTCCCGGTGGTCATATAGAGAATGGAGAAACCGTAGAGGAAGGGTTACTTAGGGAAATTATGGAAGAAGTTAATATTGAACTTTCAACAGAATCTATTGTTGGTGAAATGGAACCCGCTTCCACCATAATTAGCCCAGAGCTCAATGTATTTCCTTTCATACTCGATTATCCGGATCTTGAAATGGCCCATCCCGGTCCGGAGATAAGTGAGATCAAGATCGTTAATGTCTATGAATACGAGGAAAACACGACAGAGAGAGGACTACCAGCATTAAATTACGATGGGTGGTATGTGTGGGGTATGACCTACAGGATACTTTCCGAATACATTAGAGGAAATTTCAAATCTTATAAGAAGTAGTGCCGTTCTTTCTGAATGATATCCTTATTGCAAAATCAGAAAATTCCGACATAGACTTCTGCAATTCTTGTAGTTTTCCTTTTTCGGATATAGCTAAAAGAAAACCTTCCCCACCACCGCCCATTAGACGTACGCCCTGCGCGTGATTGTTCTTTGCTTCCTCTATCAGATCGTCAATCTTCTTGTTCGATATATTTTTGTCCAGTTCCTTTTTGATCTCCCACCCCCTGTTAAGATCGCTGATAAACGAGTTTATGTCATTCGCTTTCACTGCATCTGACATTTTATACGCAATCGATTTTATTTCAAGTAATTTAGGTATTATTTTGCTATTCTCGTTTTCCGTTTGATCGATCTGGGATTTCAGAAATGTTGAGCTTTCCCTGGTCGATCCAGTGTATATTAAAAGCGTTCTCTTTTCAAGTTCTTGAACGAAGTCAGAATGATCCGAGAGGTCAAACATATTCTCAGAGCTTCGAGTAAATTCCATTAACTTGAAATGGCCCATGGATATAGCAAAAGGGTCCTGCTTTCCCAATGCTATATTGAAATAGTTTTTCTCCAGGGCGTACGATTCAGCTGCAAGGTCCTTTGCAGAAATTTCCTTTCCTTTGATAGCATAGATCAATTTCAGTATCGCCGTGATCAGGGCGCTGGAAGAACCCAGTCCAGAACCAGGCGGAACCGCGTTGTTGATTATCACCCTACCTTTTGATACACCTTTTGATTCAAAGAGCTTGTAAAGCTTACTTAATACATCGTTCGATTCAGAAACTAGAGTTATGCTCTTGAGAAAATCTCTAGAAGATAATTCAAGATCATAAGGATCCGGTTCATAGGTCACCATGACTTTTCTATCGATGGTTGAGTTAAGTACGGCGCCTCCATATCGCTCTATAAAAGGCTCAACATCCGTACCTCCTCCAGCAAAAGTAATCCTAAGAGGGCTAAAGGCTAGATATCTATCCATGTGTTAATCTCAGTCGGATTATTAACGCCTCATATAATTATGTTGGTACAAACTATTGGGAAAATATTTTATTGATGGTCGATCTTTTTAAAACAGTACCTTAACATGGAAGGTATATCCATTAAATAATATTCTAAGTTCATGACTTTTGACATTCATTATGACATCTAAACGCATTCTGGAAGGTAGCGCCATTGGAAGGAACTATCTGTTGAAGCGGTTTCACTTTGGGAATGAATCTTGCTCTGGTAATGGAAAAGATATATATCGAGGGTTTAAATTGGTGGTAACATATGGTTTCTGAAAAAGCACTTTATGCAATTATAGCTGCTGTAGTTTTGATAGGCGGCGTCGGTATTGGTGTTGGTTATTATCATGCAATCACAACCGCTCCAGTCCCAGTTACTCAAAAAGAGACTTCCTTGACATTGGTGATTACGCCAAACAACTATTTCAAAAATGCAACAATAAGCCACAGACAACCGGCTTTCTATGTTTTGGAGCCTAATGGTACTCTCGGGTCGTCAGCAAAAATAGTTCTTCCGTCACATACATTGATTTCTCTTACGATAATAGATTATGACTCAGGTGTGGCGACAAACATAGGCCCGAACGGAACAGCAAATGTGACCTCTTACACAAACTTCACAGGCACGGTGGGTAATGTTGGATATGTGTACAACGGAACAGCACAATATGTAAACGGAACACTCTCTGGAAATTCCACGAATAATATCACGATATCACACGGTGCTGGATGGAAAGTACACCATATGCCTTGGAATTCTACGTTCGGAGGTTGGGAAGTCACACATACTTTCACCATACTCAACGGAACTCAAATTATGTTAAATGTTCCTTCTTGGGCAGGGAATAATCCAAACGGTGGCGGGGTGACTCATACTAGTTTCTATATTAACCAGACTGGCACTTTTTCCTGGCAGTGTTTTGTTCCTTGTGGGAATGAACTCGATGGATGGGGCGGTGCAATGGCCACACCAGGATGGATGATGGGCGTAGTTCAGGTAGACTGATCGCATGAAGAACGAGGATAATAAGCCAGAAGACGAATCCAGGAGAAATTTCCTGAAACTGATGGGTGTTATCACCGTTGGTGCAGCCTCGGTTGGTGCACTTAGAGGAGTTATCCAAAATGTGATTCCTCCAGTTTCAAATGTACTAACTGCTTTTCCGGTCCTTACTTTAGTAGACTCCAGTGGAAAGCCAATCACAACAAAGGATCTGAAGGTTAATGATCCTGCAATCGTAACTTTTCTCTATCCACTGCAAGGAGAACCGAACTTCCTGTTAAGGCTCGGTAATTCAAGCAACACAGATATAGCAATAAAGCCTGTAACAGTGAAAATACCGATAAACGGCAGTACTTTCAAGTCCCCTGGAGGTGTCGGTCCGTATGCCTCAGTGGTCGCTTCGAGCGCAATATGTCAACACCTAGGGTGCGAACCACCGATGATTCATTTTTATCCGCCTAGCGCTGCATCTTTTCCTGGAAAGATTCATTGTAGTTGTCACGGAAGCACTTACGATCCATTCTCCGGTTTTTCTGTTGTGACTGGTCCAACTCAAAGGCCACTGCCAAGTACTATTCTTTCTTACGATAGTACGAGCGACACATACAAAGTAACAAGCATGGTAGGCCCAACAATATATGGAAAACCTAGTGATCTAACTGGTGCGACAAAGCTTCCGTCTTCGACAGGGACAACAGTAACAAATAGTGGCGTACCCAGTACATGAGGGATTAAATGACAGAAAAGAAAGAATCAATGATAGCAAGAATAATGAACAGTCCACAACCACTTCCGAACAGAGTACCTGACTACATGAGAAAGAAAGGAGGCGCGTGGTACTGGACAGGTGCATTTGTAATGTTTGCTTTCTTTTACGAGGTCATAACAGGTCTTATCCTTCTCTTCTATTATCAACCTTCAAATGCTTATGTCAGTACAACTAACATAGCCTATTCTCTTCCGTATGGTTCGATAATTCTTACAACTCACTTATACGGTGCCTATGCCATGATCGTTGCCATGTATATTCATCTTCTACGCAACCTGTTTGTGGCAGGATATAAAAAACCCAGGGAACAGCAGTGGTTGACAGGGCTTTTGCTCCTCCTTCTGACTTTGGGCGCTGGATTCTTTGGTTATTCTATGAGTGGAGATGTTTTGTCCATTGATGCTACCGATGTAGGTAGGGGCATTGCAGCCGGCTTTCCGTATCTAGGGGGATATCTCAGAGACATTTTCTTCGGGAATGGCACATCAATTTCCCTATTCAGTAGGATGTTGGGCTGGCACATTATTCTGGCCGCTAGCATTGGCGTACTGTTTGCCTTGCATTTCTTTATGGCAGAGTACAATACAATAATGCCATCAGGGAAACAGAGCCATTACCGCGCCCCGGCTGTTGATCATGCAGATTCAACTTATAAGTTGTGGTACCCTTATAACATGGTTTACATGCTGGAACTTATGTTTTTTTCATTTGCGATTATAGTGCTCATTCCTTCAATTCTCGCCATATTACCTGGGGTTCCGGCTCTTTTCTCGCCATTTCCGCAGGTCGCACCTACAAGTCCATTGGCATCGGCGATACCTGCGTATCCACCATGGTTCCTCTTATTTGTCTACAAAGAACTTGATTTTAAATTTTCGCAGACCATGGGACCATTCTGGGCCACGGTGTTATTTGTCGGCATGCCTTTAATATATCTTCTTCTTGTTCCAAAGTTTGATGCTGGCAACACCCTAAAATTACAGGATAGACCGACTACGGTCTCGCTAGGTATTCTTGGGATTGTTTATCTGGCGGGACTTTCGGCTTGGGGTGCTCTGGAGCCTGGGGTCCCAATAAGCACGATTGACGTTTTGGTATTCTTCATGGCTCCCGCGTTCATTGTAATCACATTAACGTTTTATATAGCCTCTCGTGTACGTTCGAACAGCATTAAAATGAAGAATGCAATCTCTGTCTACATAACCCTCGTCGTAACTGCATTCTCTCTTTTTGGAGACGTTATGATAATATATAATTACATAAAATTTCCAAGTATGACATACCTGGCGGCCCTAGTCGTCCTTCTTGCGATAACCGTCATCTCACTTGTTGTAGCCGTCGCATTTGCTATGGAGAAGCTTCCAAGAGATAGCAAAATTGGTTCACCATTGATTGGAAGGAAAGGACATTTGTTGGCTGGTACTGGATTTGCATTTGCGGCAATTGTGATCCTTTCGATGATATCAGTTATTACCCCATCCAATTCCTATAATAATTCTTTGTACGGCATAGGTCTTGGGGTACTTTTAATTTTGGTAGGGGGAATAATACGGCTATATCGATCTACTGAACTTGGAGAGTAGATTTTCCTAGAAACCCAGTGGCCCGATAAATCGTTAACTAAATCACATTCGGAAAGAATGTAAAAACTAATAAATAGAAAGAGAAAATGAAAGACCATGCAGAAAAACAATAGCTACTGGCATACAGTTCCTGTAGGTCCCAATCCTCCTGAGCATCTGTATGTTATAGTAGAAACTCCAAAAGGAAGCAAAAACAAGTACGAGATGAGCAAACAGTTCCCTGGAATCGTTCTGGATCGCGTTCTTCATTCTTCGGTTATGTATCCTATCGAATACGGGGCAGTCGGTCAGACCCTTTATGATGACGGAGATCCTCTTGATGCTATGGTGCTGGTAAATGATCGAACTTATCCTGGAATTGTAATTAAAGCCAGGCCTGTGGGGCTGATGCATATGATCGATCAAGGTATAGTAGACAATAAGATTCTTACGGTTGCAGAAGACGATCCGGTTTATAGTAATGTTGTAAATTATGACGAACTGCCCAATCATGTAATAAAAGAAATATCACATTTCTTCGAGACCTATAAATTACTTGAGGAAAAGAGAACCGAAGTTCTAAAATGGGAAGATCATGAGAAGGCCATAGAAGAGATAGACAGATCAATAAACCTGTACAAACAGAAATTCGATCAATGAAACCTTTTTAACCGTTCTTTGGAGCCGGACCTTATTTTTTTTATGTAAAATCACCTTATGAACTCGTAGAGAAGTAGTATATTTCGCACACATATTAGCGAAAAGGATTATAATAATCCTAGAGCTTATGGAAGGTATGGCGTTCACAATATTCGATTGGGAAATGCTTGTGCTTGGAGCTGCGGTCGTAGGACTCTTATATGCGGCTTTGCAGAGTGTTTCCCTCCTGAGAATCCCTGTGAAAGAAGAGTTGCCGGCTGAAATTTCGAAGAGAATAAGGGAAGGTTCTGATGCGTTTATGAAACGGCAATATACGACCGTTTTCATTTTCGCAATAGTTCTCTTTGTGATAATATTCGTGGCATTCTACTTTTACCAGGGTTTTGACGTTGCGTGGAAACTTGCTCTGGGTTTCATAGTTGGTGCGCTCGGTTCTGCAGTAGCCGGAATAATTGGTATGAGTATATCTGTTCGCCTTAATGTGAGGGTTGCTATCCTCGCTAAGAAGGGAATGAGCCCGGCACTCAGGGCGGCATTTAGAGGTGGAAGTGTTACTGGTCTTTCTGTGGCCTCCTTGGCGCTCCTGGGTCTTATCGTGTTTTACCTCGCATATAAGAATCCAGATTTGATGATTGGCTACATATTTGGGGCATCTCTTGTGAGTCTCTTTGCAAGGGTTGGAGGAGGTATATTCACAAAAGGAGCAGACGTAGGAGCCGATCTTGTTGGTAAGGTAGAGGCAGGGATACCTGAAGATGATCCGAGAAATCCGGCTGTAATTGCTGACAATGTAGGCGATAATGTTGGGGACTGTGCAGGAATGGGTGCTGATCTGTTTGAAACGTATGTTGTAACGATAACCGCATCCATGCTTCTGGCCTTTCTTGTCGCCAGAACATATGCAAGCTACAATGGCATTTCTATGCTATCAAATGGAGTTACTTTTCCGCTCGTGATAGGTGCCATAGCTATATTCGCAACGATAATCGGCACATTCTTTGTTAGAAAGAACCAGAAACAGCGGATAATGACCGCGCTGTACAAGGGACTAATCGCAACCGCTATTATTTCTGCAATCGGATTCTATCTAGCGGATTATTATCTGATGAATGGAAATCTCGCCATATTTGGTGACACTCTCGTGGGGATATTTATAACATTCGTAATGGTTTACGTAACCGAGTACTATACTTCGGAGAGATACAAACCGGTGGCAAGAATTGCCAAGGCGTCAACAACTGGGGCCGGTACAACTATAATAACAGGCTTAGGTTACGGTTTGCAGGCAGTTTTCATTCCGGCAATTGTAATAGTTGGCGGGATCCTCGTGTCGTTCTCTATCACTTTTCTTTCTTTCGGTAACATAGCAGACTTCGGCCTATACGGAATTGGAATTGCCGCGACAAGTATGCTTTCCGTGGTTGGTATGATCATTTCAATCGATTCATACGGTCCTATAACAGATAACGCCGGAGGAATAGCGGAGATGGCTGGATTTGACCAAAAGACAAGGGATGAAGTTACAGATCCACTTGACGCTGTTGGAAATACCACAAAAGCGGTGACAAAGGGATATGCAATAGGAAGCGCTGCGCTTGCCGCTCTTACCCTTTTTGCAGCGTATAAGACGCTGATCGCCTCTAAATTCCCAATAATAGAAATAGACAATCCACTTGTAATATCAGGTCTCTTCATAGGGGCCATGCTTCCATTCTTCTTTACATCATATCTTATGAATGCTGTGGGAAAGGCGGCGTCCGCAATAGTCGAAGAGGTAAGAAAGCAGTTCCACGAAAAACCAGGTATACTCAAGGGTACCGAAAAGCCTGATTATGGCAAGGCAGTGGATATAGTTACGAGGGAAGCTCTCAGGCAGTTAATGATCCCGGCAATCATTGCGGTTGGAACTCCAATAGTTGCAGGTTTTGTTCTTGGACCGCTGGCTCTTGGAGGAATATTGATCGGCGTTATACTGTCCGGTTTTCCACTTGCAATAATGATGACAGTTGGTGGAGGCGCTTGGGATAATGGAAAGAAATACATCGAGCAGGGAAATTATGGTGGAAAAGGCTCTGAAGCTCATAAAGCTGCTGTCGTTGGAGACACCGTTGGAGACGCAACAAAAGATACTGCAGGTCCTGCAATAAATCCATTGGTGAAGGTTGTCAACACAATTTCCATACTTTTCGTTGCTATAATGCTTTCACATTACCTTCTCATTGGTTTTCATCCATAAACCTAACTGGTAAGAAAAGCGCAAAGGATGAAAACAACATCCTTCTTTTTTTTTGAATACGATATGAAATGTACAATAATCCTTTTGACTTAAGAATGTTGGGAAACATTGCAAGCTGATTACAATCGAAAATGAAACACCGTCAATTTCCCACCATTACAGGAACTAGCGAGGGGAGGGTAAACATGAAGAACAATTTGGGTTCGCAAGTGATCCTTGAAAGTATGAAGAAAGTAAAAAAAACGAAGATAGCTGTTAATAAAATACTGTAATTATAGTTAATTACTAACATTATTATACTTATAAGTATTACATTTTCATGGCCAAAAAAGAGATGTATCCCATCGAGAGGAAGATGACTGAAGATGATCTGAACAGGTTGATAAAAAGCCTTGA
>JAJYVJ010000167.1 GCA_021792045.1 Thermoplasmata archaeon
AATTCATCAGTCAATATTTTCCAACTGACAAGCAGCGTGAACACAGATCGCAGGCTGCTCTGAGATTGCCAAACATTCTTGAATAGCCCCGAGCAGATTCACCTAAAAGAATAAGCGAAGCCGTTAAGATCTAATCTTCATCTTTGAATAAAACAGCACTAGAACTCATAGTAAGTTTTCAAACTCTTCAGCAGTTAGTCCTGACTGCCTAATTATTGCTCTGAGCGTACCCTTCTTCAGTTCTCTATGCTGAGGAACCGTTATTGTTAGGGCTTTCTCTCCTTCCCGACGCATAACTAAGTGGCTACCAGTCTGATGATCGATGAAAATCCGATCTTGGTTAATGCTTTGACGACATCAGAACCAGAGACTGCCGGAGGTTTAGGCACTTATAGGCACTTCCACGGCCATCTCCACTGGTATGGGTTGGCCATGTTTCCTAAGGCTCTCTATATATCCTGCTATTGCATCCTTTATGTTCTCGATTGCCCCATCTAACACTAATTATTTGATCGACAAGTTCGGGACCTCTAGATGGTTCACACCATACATTGTAGAGCTCTGGCGCGAATTCGTAGAAATCGTATATCTGCTTTAGCTTCAAGAGGAAACTAGTCGAAATGAGTCGTAGGTCTGGAAATGGGGTGTCATTACAAATATCTAAGCAAGAAAGCCACTGAGCTTGCGATGTAGATGAATTGCGAAACTCTTAATATGGCAGGAAATATATCTAATCAAGTACCGCAGGGCATGCGGGATTTGAAGCCTGATAAGCTGCCCGGAAGGGACAGCGGGAGACGGAGTAAGACCTTCGGATCGAATGAAGGAGGCGCTGTTGATGAAGCAGGAACCTCCAATCCTTCAGGATGGAGAGGATGTCAGCAACAAGGGATTCGCCTGAGGACTTCATGGCGGCCACGGTTTATGAGTGGTCATTATCCAAGTTTCCTATGAGTGTAGGAGAGTTTGGTACGGAGGCCACAGACTTTATCAGACCCAAAAATCTGTTTATGCTATTAGTACATTTTGCCGTGAAATTTCTTGCGACCCCTTTGCTAAAAGGAGTAATTCTGTAGGTAGAGACAATGAGGCTCGTTTAATCTTGCTCCTCTCGTCAGAGCTCATTGACCAGGATCTTGCAGGGGAATCATTTTGTTAATCAAGGTTTCATCCATCATTCCCGGATATTATACTCTGAACGCGGCGAATCATTTCCCTCCTTGGTTTACTCCAAGAATAAACTATCTTCATCCTTTTTGTCTTCGCATACGAGATTTCTTTGCTACCAACAGATCTATATTCCAGAGGTTCATAATAATCAAGGGGAATACCCTTCCTTATCTTCTCACCGACTATCGCGTACGATTCCTTCCAAGATTTTCCAGATTTAAATATTGAGAACGCTTCTGCAGTAGAATTTACAGAATTTTCCATTAACTCCATAGCCTTCTTCTCTTCAAGCTTGAATTCTAGAATGAAGTCTTGATAGTGATTTAGAATTTTTTCTACTAGGATTACATACTTTATGGTTCTGTCCTTTGATATTTGGAATTCTCTGTGATAACCAGATTGTCTATTCAACAAAATCGTGGAAGTTGAAACCAGATGCCCAATAGCTTCAGATGCATAACCTTGAACCATTTCAAGGAAGTCTGGGTTTCTCTTGTTTGGCATTAGTGAACTACCCGTAGAAAAGCCGGGAGGTAGTATTATGAATGACTCTTTGTCACCACTAAAACCTATAAAATCCTGTGATATTCTTGATAGAAAAAGCATTATTTTAATTAGGAGCGCTAACACATTAAGATCGTCAAATCCACGGTAAAAGCTTTCAGCCATCGGATTTTGTGGATATGATTTGAAACCCAAATTCTTAGCCACAATATTAAAATTTATAGGAGAAAGTGAACCAAAACCAGATCCATAGCCGAATGGAGAAGTAGCTGTAAATTTTTCACACATCTCAAGTGCATCAAGTGACGTATCTAGGAATACCCTAGATAAATAGTCGAAATAGGTGGAAATTTTTACTGGCATTGCTTGCCGATTGTGTGTATAACCTGGCATAACTCCTTTGAAATTTCCCCTTTTGATCTTCATTCGCTCTGAGATTGAGATAAGATACTTTGAAATCTTGAGAAGATGATCGATGTAGAAGGACTTTATGTTTGTGTGGCTCTGCTCATTTCTTGAAAGGAAGATGCGAAGATTCTTGTAAGCATTACCACCTTTTCCCTTCAGGTATTCCTCTACAAACCCGTGCACATCCTCAAGACGTGGATCTATCTTGATCTTCTTGCCTAGCAAACTAAATAGTCCAGTTAATATTGCATCACTATCCTTTAAGGAAATTCTGGATTCATTTCTAAGCTGCAAATGGTAGACAAGGAGAGAAATTACTTCGTAGTCAAGAAGCATAGAATCAATTTGTGCGTCATCATCTGTCATTATGTCTGAGAGATCCCTTTGTCCCTCCTCTGAAGCCCCGTCACTCCATATTTTTACCATGGAGTCACTCTTTAATGATCATTTCTTCTAAATGTTTCTTTCTCACTTTTCTCGTAGCAATTGTTTGGCTTCCGAATACGTATATGAAACCTGGGGCTTTGCTCTGATCAAAGGTCTGGTTTTTGCCATATGTAGACACAGACATATCATAGAGAGAATTTGTGCTTTCTACTCCAACAGGTATAATATTTCCCTTATAAAGCTTGAGTTTCACCTTCCCATTTACAGCGGCATTAATACTCTGCTGGAATACCTTTATGTGATCCATTAAGGGATCAAACCAAAGTCCACTGTAAACCATATCAGCAAACTGTTGGTCCACGAACTTCTTAAGTTGGCTTTCTCTTTTGCTCAGTACTAGGGATTCTAGATATTTATGGCCGGTTATAATTGTGATAGCTGCAGGACATTCATAGAATTCGTGACTCTTTATGCCTACAACTCTGTCCTCTATCATATCGATCGCTCCTATACCGCTTTGGCCAGCTACATAATTCAATTCTGCAATCAAATCCTTGAGTGGCATTTGCTTTTCATTAAGTTCAACAGGTAATCCTCCGCTATAAGTAACTGATAGAACTACCGGCTTATCGACTGATTTCTCAATAGGTAGGACCCACTTATACGCATCTTCTGGAACTCCTTCGTTTATGAACTCAATGTTTGATCCTTCAACTGATCTGCCCCACAAGTTCTCGTCCACTGAGTATTTCCCCCCATTGGGTACTTCTATATTCTTCAATTTGGCATACTCTACTTCTTCGTCCCTGTTCATGTTCATTTCTCTCACGGGTGCAATTACAGTAAGATCCTCATTCAGCGCCTTTATAGAAACTTCAAATCTGACCTGGTCGTTTCCCTTTCCTGTTGAACCATGAGCGATAATATTGCAATCGTTCTGTTCCGCGAATTTCACTGCTTCCATAGACATTAGAGGTCTAGCTAGACTTGTAGAAAGAGGGTATTTATCAAGATAAAGCCCGTCGTTCAGTATTCCCTGTGCAACGAACTCTTCAGAAAACTTATCCTTAACGTCTTCCGTAATTGTCTTTACCGCTCCGAGTTTCTTTGCCTTCGCTGCTATTCGTTGGAGGTCATTTTTCTCCTGACCAACATCAAGAGTCAAAGCAAGCACATCAAAATTCTGCTGCTCCTGCAACCATTTTATCATCACGGATGTGTCTAAACCCCCCGAATACAGCAGAAGTACTT
>JAJYVJ010000022.1 GCA_021792045.1 Thermoplasmata archaeon
GAGAATGATCAGGGACATGAAGGATAGGGGAATGAGAAACAGGGAGATCGCAAGGGATCTTGGCATATCAAGGAACACAGTCAGTAAACTGCTGAGAACAACCAGACTGACGGATCACAGGAAAAGGAAGAGGGGTTCAAAGCTTGATCCATACAGGGAGAAGATCAGGGCACTCATAGATGAGCACAACCTTTCAGCTGTCAGGATACTGGAGGAGATCAGGGGGCAGGAGAAAAGGTCAGTTGCCCCTGACATTACTTATTATGAATCAGATTACAAAGTAGCTGTAGAAGTCAAGATTGTAGTTGTAAAAGAGAGTGAAGGAGCACCGCGACTCTTTAAGCATGATTTGGACAGGATCGATAGTGATTACAAGAAAATGTTGGACAAACAAAGCTATGAGCAATTCGACAGGAAATATTTGGTTGTGGTTTTCCTTGGTATATATGATAAGGGATTTACACAAGAAGAGTTTAAAGAAACAATTTCTAAAAGGTATCCAGGCACCAATGATATTTCAGTAATTGTGTTCTAATGATAAGAGTGGTTGAGGTGTCTGAAAGAAATGCCTTAAAATTATTGCAATCTTTCCTCATGATGATTGGAGAAAAATAAAACAAAAAGGGGGATCGCCATGAATCATAAGTCAATCCTGTCCAGGATTATGGGTCCAATCCACATTCTAGGTTTTTTGGTTCCCTCAAAAATTGATACATGATTTTTATAGCTACGAAACTTATATTGGCTAATGAAAACTATTAGAATTTTTCATCTGATAGATTTGGAAATGGATGTTTTTGATGGGCCCGAGAATTTTTTCTGCAAGCATGTCCCAAATGAATTTCAGAGAATTGTAAACATAAGGTTGAACACTGAAGGTATGTCTGATACTCAGAAAAGTGCTCTGAGATCGGGAAATCTTCCCCAGCCGTGGTTTCCTAAGATGATTGACGCAGGTTCAAAAATATATTTTCACTACTATGGGGATCTCGTGGCGTACGGGGAAGTTGAGGAAACCATGATAAACTACCCAAATGGAAACCCAAGAAATCCCAGGCTTTCAGACAAGGAGGGGTATGAACTGTATCCATTTTCTTTTAAGTTTAAAAGGGGCACGTTTAAATGCTGGAATCATGAGGATATGCCTTGGGATAGTTGGATCTGGGTAATAAACGAAGGTGGTCGTCACCCATTGCGAAGATCTTACACCAAATTGAACGATGATGAGGATTCCAAAATAATGAAGCTGATTCCTGAAAAGAAGGTTTGTCAATGGTAACGGACAATTGGTCTTACGAAGATGAATGGTTTGAAGAAACAAACATTTTGAAAGTGGTTAAAAAATATCTAGAGAGTAAAAGGTGGAATGTTATCAAATTTAACGAAATAAAAACTGATAAGGGCCATGACCTGGAAGCAATGAATGGTAACGATCACCTTATTCTTGAGCGTAAAGGATTTCCATCAGATTACTATGTTAGTGGTCCAAGGAAGGGTGAGCAAAAGCCTACCAATAGCAAACTTCAAGCGCATCACTGGTTCACAGATGTTCTGTATTCAGTACTTAAAGCAAAATCTAAGGATCCTAACGTAAGAATAGGAATAGCCCTTCCTTCAGTTAACGGCGTATATGAAAAGTTTATACAAGAAATACAGCTTGTTAAGAAAAACTTCAACATAATCTACTTCTTGTAGGTTCAGATAAATTAGTTTCAGAGAGTGCATTTTTCTAACTCACCCACCCCTACCCAAGCAACTTTGCCTGCTCCAGTACGGTGATGGTGTCTAATGTTTATCATTCCTTATCTTCTTCCTTCAAGCTCTTATAGACCATGGTAAATATGTTGTCCACAAGGTCTTTCTTCAGGCTTTTGTTGTCGTTTATCTTTCTGTAGAACGCAAAATGATCAGAAATGAATGAAAGCAGAACCTCATCAAACATGTGCCTGAATGAAAGTTTGAAATTCTCCTCGCTGTTTATCCTTGCACTTGTCTTAAGATCCGTATTATTCTCAAGGCTGTTCTTCAGTCTCAACAGTATAACCTTGTCAGTCTCATTGAATTCTGTTCCATAGCGATCATTCATCTCCTCTATGATTCTTGAAAGCGGTTCCTCCTCCTCTTTTGGCGTCTTGTATTCGAGGCTCTCCTTAGGCTCAAGAGATTTATCGGATTCTCTGAGCCTTATTTCGCCCTGAGTTATGAGTTCTATACGGTACGAGTCAAGATCAACTTGCCTCAGTATCTCAACAGGCAGTGATTCTCTCCTGACTGGAAGTTTCCTCAGCAGAACCTTCCCGAAGGCATACAGTTTCTCCAGTTCCATATCCTGGAAACTTATTATCTGTGAAAGGAATGAATATGTCCTGTTGTAGTCCCTGAGAAGTTTCCTGAATTTCTCCTGTTCTGAAACGTCAAGATCATTGAATCTGGTGACAACCTCATCTATTACAGGAAAGAGCTTTTCCTGCCTGTTCCTTCTGTCATAGAATATCTTTGCAAACTTCTCTATATCCTCATCTGAAAAGATGTGAAAGTCAGAAAGCTGCCTCTGGAAATCGTAGAGTATGTTCGGATCAGTCCCGTGCTTTAGTGTGGTGTGACCGTAATACGGTTCGAAGGCATGTTCTATGGTATCCGGATCATTGGCAAAGTCCAGCACCACCGGTTCTTCTTTTCCCTCATAAATCCGATCAAGCCTGCTGAGTGTCTGTACAGCGGCAACCCCTGCCAGCTTCTTGTCCAGGTACATGGCATACAGCAGCGGCTCATCAAAACCTGTCTGGAACTTGTTTGCAACGATGAGTATCCTGTAATCGGGCTTCCTGAATGTTGCGGCTGTCATGGATTCACTCATGCCGTTCATTCCGCCCTCAGTATATTCCTGTTCATCCGATGGATCTCGGACAGTGCCGGAAAATGCAACAAGTGTTTTGAACCTGTAGCCATGTTTTCTGATATAAGAATCAACTGCGATTTTGAACTTTACGGCATGCAGGCGTGATCTGGTGACGATCATGGCCTTGGCCTGCCCCTTCCCTTCTCGGTTGGGTATCTTGTTCTTTATGCTGGAATTGAAGTTCTCCACAATGATTTCTACCTTCTTCTCTACGGCATGATCATTGAGGTCAACAAATGCCTTCAGGAGAGCCTTGGCCTTTGCGCTCTCATATCTTGGATCATCCTCTACCTTCTTGAGCAGGGAAAAATATGTCTTGTATGTCATGTAGTTCTTCAGAACATCAAGGATAAATCCCTCCTCTATGGCCTGCCTCATGGTGTACAGATGGAAGGGTTCATAGTGTCCATCCGATAACTTCTGCCCGAACAGCTCCAGGGTCTTGGCCTTTGGCGTTGCCGTAAATGCATAGTAACTGACGTTTTTCTGCCTTCCTCTCGCTTCCAGATCCTGTACTATGACGTCCTCATAGGTCTCCTCCTCAGTGTCAGATTCCTCCGCATCCTCAAGACCGTTGGCGGTGAGCACAAGTTTCATGTTCTTGCTGTTCTCGCCTGTTGTAGATGAATGGGCCTCATCAATAATGACTGCAAAGTTCTTTCCAGGCAGTTCTCTGATCTGATCAACAATCCTTGGGAATTTCTGCAATGTGGTCACTATGATCTTTCTGCCCTTTTCCAGCGCTTCCTTAAGCTGTGCTGAACTCCTGTCAATACCTGTCAGAGTTCCGGAAACACGCTCAAACTGCTGGAATGTCTTCTGAAGCTGCCTGTCCAGAACCTTTCTGTCCGTTATTACAATAACAGAATCGTATACATTTCTGTTTTCTTCATCATGAAGGCTGGCAAGTCGATAGCCGAGCCATGATATTGTATTGCTCTTTCCGCTTCCCGCACTGTGCTGCACCAGATAGTTATTGCCTGTACCGGCACGGGAAGCGTTGACTAGTTTTCTGACTGCATCCAGCTGATGATACCTTGGGAATATTATCTTCTTCTCCCCTGTTGGTTTCCCATTCTCATCATCCACATCCTGATAGTTGATAAAATTTGTAATGATATCTGACAAGGATTCCTTGGAGAGTATCTCCTTCCATAGATAGTCTGTCCTGAAGCCATCGGAAGGAGGATTCCCTGAACCTCCTTCATATCCTTTATTGAACGGAAAGAATCTCGTTCTTGATGCTTCAAGTTTTGTTGTCATGTAAACCAGTTCCTCATCCAGTGCAAAGTGAACAAGGCATCTGCCAAACTTTAAAATAGGTTCATGAACATCGCGCCCCTTGTACTGGTCAATAGCATCCTTCACGGCGTATCCCGAACCACTCAACCGATCCTTCAGTTCCATTGTTATCACTGGCAATCCATTTATGAAGATTGAAAGATCAATGGATTTGTTGTTTTTTTCACTGAAATATAGCTGGCGGATCACAGAGAATATATTTGCCTGATGCAGTTTCATGAGATTTTCATTCAACCCCGATTCAGGCTTGGGGTAGAATAGATCAAATGATACACCGTAATCCTTTACGCCTTTCCTCAGAACATCGAGAGTTCCGCGTTTTTCGATCTCCTCATGTACCCTTTTAAGGAACATTTCGGACACGCGTTCATTGTGCTGTTCCTTGAGCTTATCCCATTTTTCAGGCTGCGTTGAAAGAATGAAACCAATCAGCTTTTCCTTATCCATGCATAATGCTTTGTCGTAATTTACAGAGGCACGTCTAACATATAATTGATCTTTAACAAGGTAACCTTCAATATGCGATTCCATGCTCTTCTCGGAAAGGTCCATTTTATGTCAGTAAAATATATGAGTAAGTAATATAACCTTATCTCACTGTCAAGCATCGCTTGAGGTGGTTGGGAGAGTAAACCCTCTGACATCTATTTTTCCCGTAACTGCTTGAGAAATGAGAGATGTTTTGTATTCTTTCAGCAGTTCGATCATCCTCTCTTGCTTTAATATCAATTGACTTAATTTTCCATTGATTTTATCAATATAATCAGAAATGTAATTTTGCGACTTAGAGTCAGGTATAGCAATTCTGAAATTCATTAGCTTTTCAGAGCTTATTGCAGGATAACTAACTCCAGTGGATTCAGATACAATACGTTCTATAAAATAATTAGCTGATAACGCATACTTGGCAAATTTTTGAGATAAGCCTCTTGGACGAAGTACTGCAAAGCCAGTGGATACGACAGTATTTTCCCTTGGTTCTTTTATTGTAGCAATAGCCCTTAAATAAGTCCTAACGGTTGAAATAATTATATCACCATCTTTAACTATTCTTCTTGCCCTTGAGGGGGCATCTGAAAATTTAATCTCCTGAATGCTTGTAATACCCTGGTTTTCAGATACATCTGAGATTTCGATATATTGTATCTTAGTTTCGGGATGCGTGCTTTCAGGTAAGGTTTCATCATTGCAAGACATTATGAATTTTATTGGAATAGTATCCCAGTGCTCCGGTATCTCCCCAATCCACTCAACACCACTGTCCTTCATTGGCACGTTCGGATCAAGACCTTTGCTAACTGCATTGGTTATGATTGCCTGGCGCTTTTCCTTGAGGAGTCTGATCATCTTTTCATGACTTAGGGTTAATTCTTCCACTCTTCGCAGTTGTACATCTAAGAATTTGCAGATTGAAATTTGGTCTTCCAATGGGGGACGAATCACTTTCACACTTGCAAAAGAATCTGGATACAATCTTAGTCTTGAATCTATTATGCCAGTTGAATTGTTCCTAAAAATGTCGGCGTACACTTTGGTTCTGAACAAGTAATGAAAGTATTTGGCGTCTTTAGGTTTCAGCGGGCGATAGACATTATAAGATGGGCTTACTATTCCATCATAATCAGTTATTCCCAATGCACCTTTCCAAGCTAGCATGATATTCATAACTAAATCATTTTTTTGACATTTCTTATACCCTTCAAGACTAGCTGCGTTGGTGATAAAATCACCCGGATCGATAACGTCTTTCCTCGGTTTTACGCCATAATATTCGGACACTGATAGCAAGGTCTCATCACCGTTCGTTGATCTCTCGTTTATTTCTCTAAATAACCACCTTGCTCTTGTTACATCCCAGTGTTCCGGTATCTCCCCAATCCATTCAATACCGCCATCCTTGTATTTGGGATACCTTTGATATTTCATTCCGTAAGCTCTCCCAGAAGATCAATAATTTCCTCTCCCAGTTTCTTCAGGTCTGCATCAATTTCCTCGAGAGGCCTAGGAGGCACATACTTGTAGAAATGCCTTGTAAATGTAATCTCATATCCAACCTTGGTTCTTGAGGAATCAATCCAGGCATCTGGTACATATGGTTTCACTTCCTTGTCAAAATATGCCTGTTTATTCTCCTTCAGGGGAATGTTTTCCCTGTCTCTCAGTTCGGGATCAGACTCTGGCATGCCTTTCTTGTCAAAGCAAATATCGGCAGCCTCATCTCTTTCAGACAAGGCCTGCAGGATAGATTTAACCGTACCGTTTGCAAGGGGCATTCCCTTCTTAAAAAACTGATCCTCAAGGTCCTTGGTAAACTCTTCTCTGTTCCTGTAGATTCTATCTTGATCCAATGAAGCAAGAGTCTTCTCTATATTCTCAAGTTCCTTTTCATTCTTCTTGAACTCAGGCTGCTCCCTGAGATGAGCTATTCTTTCAGGTGAAGCCTGAAAGTTCAATCTGAGGGACCTTTCAACCGTTATGGTCGAATAACCGAAATCATCATTGTCAAAAATCTTGCTCTTTTCATTGACTTCGAAGTTTCCGTACAACTTCACGATGTTGTCGATACCCTCATCTGAGAGTTCGTTCCTTTTTGAACCAAGAGATTTTCTCATCTTTCTGTACATCTGCGTTGCATCTATAAGCTGAATCTTCCCTTTCCTCTGATCCTCCTTCCTGTTTGAGAGAATCCAGATGTATGTTGCGATGCCTGTGTTGTAAAACATGTCTGTGGGCAGACCGATTATTGCTTCAAGCCAATCATTCTCAATTATCCATTTGCGTATTTCTGATTCGCCGGACCCTGCTGCGCCTTTGAACAGTGGTGATTCGTTGAATACTATTGCAATCCTTGTCTTTGTTTCTGTTTCTGGAGGATGCATTTTTGATATCATATGCTGCAGGAATAAAAACTGGCCATCATCTATTCTTGGTAAACCTGCTCCGAATCTTCCTGAGAAACCTCTCTCATATTCCTCCTCAATGAATCCCTTGTCCTGATTCCAGTCCTTTCCAAAGGGAGGGTTTGAAAGGATGTAGTCAAACGTCATGTCAGGAAAACCGTCATGTGAAAAACTTGATTCTGGTTTAATATTATCTGGATTCTCTCCCTTTATTATCATGTCTGATTTGCAAACTGCATATGTTTCATCATTGATCTCCTGACCGAAGAGTTCAATTTGTGCCTTACCGTTGATCTCTGAAATGATGTGATCCTTTGCCACGGTAAGCATTCCACCCGTTCCACAGGCTGGATCATACACTGTCGTTATTATGCCAGGTTCCTCCAGTCTGTGCTGATCCTTGGACATTAGAAGTTCCACCATCAACCTGATTATTTCCCTTGGCGTGAAGTGCTCTCCTGCCTCTTCATTGTTGGCTTCATTGAACTTCCTGATGAGCTCTTCAAAGATGTACCCCATATCGTGATTTGATATGACAGAAGGCCCAAGATCAATTTCAGAGAATTTTTGGACTACTTTGTAAAGGAGATCCTTCTCAGCCAGATAGTTGATGCGATCCCTGATCTTGAATCTCTCCATCACATCCGTCAGATTCGCTGAAAAACCATTGAGATAATCGAAGAAATTCTGCCTTATATTTGCTGGATCCGAGAGCAGTTTACTAAAATCGTATTTTGAAATGTTATAGAAATTGTGCCCGGAGGCTTTCATGAGGACTGCGGAAGGATCTTCAAGTTTCCCGTAGTATTTCTGGTACGTTGCAAGCACTTCTTCCTTTGATTCTGATAGCACACAATCCAGTCGCCTTAGAACTGTAAATGGCAATATCACATCGGGATAATCTTTTCTCTTGTAGACATCCCTCAGTAAGTCGGCAACGTTCCATATGAAATTTGTAACAGAACTGAAATTACCATTCATATGACGTATAGAGATGAAAACAATTTATGATTATCGATTAGCTGGCACAAAATCGATAGTGAATTAGATCTGCTGTTAAGTTGAACAAATCCCGGGCAATTGAGATTTGAGAGTTGAATATATGCAGAATCAATTGGATGTAGTGAAAAAATAATAAATGTTTTCCATGACATTTTGCAAGGTTTTACGTATTGCTAAGAAAATATATGTAAGATCACGTATGCCTTTTCCTGAACAGGTCTGTAATCCGATCCCTGCAGTTGTAATATCACTTGATAAATCCGTGAGGCCATTTCTTATTCCACTCGGCCACTCTGAGATGTATTCTCTTTATTGCTGCAATTTCGCTAAGCAGTGAACCCATAAACTTTATCCTCCCAATGCCAGATAAACTTATAGCAGTAACTAAGACATCTAAGCGTGGCTCTTCATTGAGAATCACTCTGCCAAAAGAGATAGCAGAGAAGTTGAATGTGTCAGAATCAGGACATATTGGATTCTATGAAGTTAATGGGGAGATTGTGGTTAGGAAGATTGAGTGATTACTTACTTTCAAATTGCTACTTTGGTTGGTATTTTATGTTTATATGCCTTTTGTCTTGGGCCTCTCGAGGCTGTTCTTTGTTTTATCTATTCCACCGTAGCTTCCAACTATTCATTAGTCATTTTCTATTCGATCTCCTTCAATCGCCTTATACTTGTCTATTATCTGCAGAAATGTTGTAACATCCCATCTGGGTACTGAATGAAAGAAAGGAGACGCATGCTGCACTCCCGAGGACTAACCTCAAGATCAAAAACGCGTATCCCTGACCAGTTCATGGAATCAGAACTGGCTAAAAGAATATACAAGGTCATAGTATCCATTGGGAAGAACACTGAAAAGTTCTTTGTAACCAACAGAATCGAATGGAAACCGAAGAAGGTGATCGATCTGTATCTCAGGAGATGGGACATAGAAGTTTTCCACAGGGAAATGAAGCAGGACGGGCTAAGGAATCTCTACCAGTGGACACATGAAAGCTTACTTGGTACGGCAAAGCTGTGTATTCTTGGTGATCTGCTTCTTGAAATCTCTGCCATACGTTCCCTGGAAACCCACCCTAAAATCGGGAAAGGTACACCAGGTATGAGATTCAGATCAATGGCCATGGGGATTCTAGTTGATCGGCTGAAGGCGATGGAGAAGGGAGGAAAAGAGTTCCTGGAAGCATTGCTTGCATCCATAGGGAAGTCATACAGGTCAACAATGGCATCGTTAGGGGATTAGATCGCAAAACTATAGCTACTTTATCTCGAAATTTAGTTCAATATTCCCAGATATAACTCCTTCCATATGATCTTTTTCAAAAACATATTTCATTGGTTTAAGTCTAAACGGCGCATCGTGCCCCGGATATATTAAAGTTGGTGAAAAACTTTGCAAATATCTATAACTCTTACTAGCCTCTTCCACCGAATAGAATATTAAATCCGGTTTACTCTGGCGAAATGCATTCATTGACGGAATTGTATCACCCGTAAATACCCCTATCTCTTTGCTGTTTTCTATGACAGCAGCAATATCTCCTTCTGTATGTCCAGGTACCGAAATAATCTTTACCCCTTCACAGTGCACTACGTCAGCTTTTTTTACAAATAATGTATCCATTTCCTTGAGTTTCTCTCCAAGTAACGGTACGTACGCCCAATCGCCGTTCCTTCCACTTTCACTAGCATATCCAATGATGAAACGTGAATTATCAAACATTGAATAGTTCATAACGTGATCCCAGTGGTCATGTGAGAGGATTACTATATCTATGGATTTTGGCGATAGTCCATGACGTTGCAATTCATTAACGATTACGTTCCTAAGGCCATTATGCCCAACGTCAAATAAAATGTTCTTGTTTACAGTTTGAATCAGATAGCTTGCGGCAAATCCAGGTGATCCGTAGTTAGAACCGAAAGTTATCCCTTTTAAGATTCTGTGAACAATCATTATAAAGAAAGTATGACTTATTATTAATATTTTTACGAGCATGCGCAAAAATATTTATTAGTGCACGACTTATATTTTTCAATAGTTATGTCTAGTAAGATAACCAAATTCACAGTGAGTTTTGAAGTAATGACAACGCTGGTTAAGGTCTCACATAAGAATTTAGTTATATCTACTAATAGTAATCTACCTGGGGTGTGAATATGAACGTTGAAATAGAAGGAAATGGGATAATTTACAAAAAAGCAAGGGAAATGGAGACGTATCATTATACAATCAATAAAATAGAAGATAAAGAAATACTTTTAAAGATGGAATATTCGAGCGTATGCGGTTCCGATCTACACACTTATTTAGGACATAGATCATTTAATGGTCCAACAATGATTGGTCATGAAGGCGTTGGTCGAATTCTCGCTTTGGGAGATAGGATTAATTTAGATAGTTTTGGGAATAAGATAGAAACAGGAGACCTAATTTTGTTTCAGCCATACATCTGGTGTAACCACTGCGAGTATTGTGCTAGTTCTAAATTTACATTCTGCTTGAACAGAACTTCAGTAGGCTCTTTTTCACATATAGATGGAAATTTGCCGAGGGGTACATTTTCCCAACATCTCGTTCTACCCGAAGGGTCTCAATTTATAAAGATCAAAGACAACGAAATTTCGTTATATGCTCTATCTCCAGTTAACTGCGCACTTGCAACTGTAATGCGTGCATTCGAAGACTTCAGCGGAAATGTGTTAGGAAAAAGGGTACTGATACTCGGTGCTGGAGCATTGGGAATATACGCATCATCAATAGCTGATTCAATGGGGGCGAAGGAGATCTATGTAATGGACAAAAACATCGAAAGACTCAAGCTTTCAGAAAAGTATGGTGCAACTGGTACATTCACCAGTATAGAAGAACTGGCAAATGATTCAAAATCCAAAAACATTGATGGGATTGCGGACATTGCTTTGAATCTATCTGGGTATCCACCTTTGGCGTTGGATGCAATAAAATTAATGAAAAGAACCGGAAGATTCATAGAGATCGGAACTATTTTTTCAGCAGAAATAAATGGTCTGGATCTAGCAAATCTTGTTGTCCGTGGTGTAAATATTACAGGTTTTAGAACTTACGAGATTAGACATCTCAGAGACGCTTATGACTTTATAGTATCAAATAAATACAATTATGATTTTGTTACATTAGTAAAAGTTAACCACAGTCTAACTGATATAAACAATGCCTTTGAAGATGCACTTAAAGGAGAGCAAGTAAGACAGGGAATAAGAAATGTTTTAGGGGATGATAAAAATTAAGAAATGCAATTTCTACGTTTTAAACGAGGGCGATAACGTTGCGTTGGCTTTGAGTGCCATTCGTGCTGGTGAGGTACTTCATATTGGAGATAGAAAAGTGAAAATTATAGAAAATATACCATTTGGATTTAAGATAAGTTTAGTAAACATCCCTTCAGGAACCGAGGTTGTGAAGGATGGTTTTCCCATTGGTGTCTCTACGGAGGATATCCCAGCAGGTGCGCTTGTGCATGTGCACAATTTAAAAAGCAGAAGGAGCCAGGAATGGGTGATGAAAGAATGAAAACTTTTTTAGGATACCGGAACTCTGATGGGACATTTGGAACCAGATCCTTCGTCGGAATAGTAGCTGCTACTTCCGCTGCAAACCCGGTTGTTAGGGACTTAAATAAATTGTTCAATCAAACTGTTCCGATATACAATTCAGGAGGAAGAGCACAATACTCTCTAGATATGGAACTTAACGAGAGATTAATAGTAAATATCGCAACAAACCCCAATCTAGATAGTGTGCTCATTGTTGGATATGATGAGGGGAGAACCAAGAAAATATACAACATGATAAAGAGAGACAACAAAAAAGAGATGATAACCATTCAAGGACGGGATACCATTCGCACTATTTCAGACGCACAGCATTTGCTGCTGGACATGGTAAAAAATTCTACAGCAAGATACAGAGTCAATGCACCTATCGATCAACTTACCATAGCTATGAAATGTGGCAGTTCAGATACCACATCTGGTCTTTTTTCTAATCCTGTGGCTGGTCGTATAGCAGACAAGGTGGTTAGTTTAGGAGGCTCAGTAATTTTTGGAGAAACTATTGAGGTAATCGGTGCTGAAGAAAATCTTTACAAAAGGGCTGATAATGAAGAAATAGTGACTAAGATATCTAAAATAATAAACACAATAGACCAGGAAGCATTAAGAAGTGGCATTAATAACTATTTGACATCCTCTGATAACATAAAAGGGGGACTAACAACTATAGAAGAGAAATCTCTAGGGGCAATAAAGAAAAGTGGCTCTGAAAAGATAGTGGATGCAATCGGTCCAGGGTCTAAAATAGCTAAGCGTGGAGGAGTAACTTTCATGAATTCACCCAGCGCAGCACCAGAATTTATGTCATGCATTTCAGCTAGTGGTTCTAATGTGTGCCTTTTCACAACTGGAGGCGGAAACCCAGCTGGAAATCCGGTTCTACCAGTAATAAAAATGACTGCAAACCCAGAAACCTCAAAAAATATGAAAGCGCACATAGATATTGACATAAGTGACTTCATGGAAAATATGGATTTTGAAAAAGCTACAGATTTAGTCTTTGAGGAACTATTGAGAGTCGTGGGGGGCAAAAGAACCTCTTCTGAGGTACTTTCTCAAGACTATATTGCTTTTCCAAGGTGGGGGCTATGGCCTATGATAGGAGGTAGGGATGTATGGATGTAGAAAAAGTTTTAGTAGGTAATGAAGAATTTGAAGGAAAAACTGTGTCTAGAGAATTAAATCCGCATGATGGTAGCACTGTCGGTGAAGTATTTGATGCTGACCTTGAGCTCACTAAGCTTGCAGGAAAAAAATCTTTAGACTACTTCAGAAGCGTTAAAGGTGGAGGTTCAAGGGTGTATGAGAGGATCGATCTTCTCTACGATATAGCAAATGCTATTGAAAAAAATTCTGAACGGATTAGTTCTTTAACCACCAAGGAGAACGGAAGACCCATTAAACTAACTCAAAATGATGTGAAAAGAACAGTTTCGATATTCAAATATACGGCAGAATACGGGAGAATAGCCATGGAAGGAATATTCCATGAACCTGATGCATTTCCTGAGCCAAAGGAAAACTCTAAAAGGATTGTTGTAACTATAAAGGAACCTTTGGGAGGTATTCTTGCTATAACTCCTTTTAATGCACCTCTTGCACAGTTTGCATTCAAAGTTGCACCTGCAATACTGACAGGATGTCCCATTGTAGTAAAACCTTCTCCATTTACATCTATAAGTTCACTGCTACTTGGAAAAATAATACGCGACTCTGGTATTCCAGATGGTGCCCTTTCCGTTCTTTCAGGTGGCAAAGATGTAGTAAATAATACAATGGATCTAGATATAATCAGGTTGGTAACGTTTACTGGCTCCACAAAAATAGGGAAGGAAATAGCCTCAAGAGCGTCTTTTATGCTGAAAAAAGTTGTCTTAGAACTTGGTGGTTCTGATCCATTATTGGTTTTGGAAGATGCAAATATTTCCTCTGCAGCACATGACGCAGTAGCCAGTCGTTTCTCAGCGGCTGGCCAAGCATGTAATACAACTAAACGGGTTTTCGTAGATAAAAAAGTGAAAGAAGAATTCGAAGAATTGTTATTGTTGGAAGTCAAGAAAATTAGAGTAGGTGATCCATTGGATAAAAATACCGACATGGGACCATTGATATCTAGAGATGCAAGAATTAGCCTGTTAAATCTAGTTCGAGATTCTGCAAAAAATGGAGCGAAGTTGATATGTGGCGGGCAAGAAATAAGTGGCAATGGAAATTACATGGAACCAACCATTATAACAGACAATTCTAAGTGGCTATTTGATTTAGATACTGAAATATTTGGACCAGTTTTACCTATATACTCATTTTCTACCGATGACGAGGCCGTTGAAATGATAAATAGTTCAAGATATGGCCTCCAATCCTCAATATATACTGAAGATATCAGAAGGGGATACGAGTTATCACGCAGGATTCAGTCTGGTGCAGTCATTATTAACGAACCGGATCGCCTGAGGTGGGATTTCTATAGTTTTGGTGGTGTAAAGGAAAGTGGAATTGGACGCGAAGGAGTTGTTGACGGAGTTAACAACTATCTAGAGAGAAAGGTTTTGAGTATGAGGGTGGGTTGAAATATGGAAATATATGATAAGGACAAATATAATAAATTTATAAAAATATTAATAGTTGCAATTGGACTTGGGGCATTTACAGATCTTTATGATACTGCGATTGTTGGAGGGGCGTCTAGTACACTTATACCTGCGCTGCATCTAACTTCATCTCAATTTGGTCTCTTTGCTGCTTCCACATTTATCGGGGGTGCAGCTGGAGCCATTTCCTTCGGTCCTATATCTGACTGGATTGGAAGGAAAAGAACGTTTTTAATTACACTTATAATTTTTGCAGTTGGGGAGTTAATGATTTCGATTGTAATGAATTACAATGAACTTCTCTTGCTCAGGCTTTTGGTTGGGTTCGGAATCGGTGCTGATTATCCGCCTGCTATAACAATGCTTTCTGAATATGTTGATAAAGATCGAAGAGGAAAACTTCTTGTCTTATTTTGGATAATATTTGGCGTAGGAGGAATAACTTCAGACTTGGTAGCATATGAATTGCTTCCATTCGGTGCTCTACAGTGGAGGTTGTTATTCATTACGGGAGCAATTCCGCCAATAATTGGGGTATTCATAAGACGTAAGATTCCGGAATCTGCGAGATGGCTTGCCGAAAAAGGCAGAAAACAAGATGCAATGGACTCACTTTCTAATATGGGTATTAAGGATGATGTAGAAAGATATGTGATTAAGTCGGAACAGACATATTCAATAGCAAAACTGTTTAAACCCTATATATTGGGTATAACGATACCTCTGTTCCTCATTACGTTTTTGTTGAATGTTCCTCTTTCAGGGTTTGCTGCTCTAACGCCATATATTCTTGCGGGATTGAGCATTAAGCCAGGCTTCTCTCTTATATTTTCTGCATTTGCATTCTTCGGAGCCGAGACTCTCGGAGCTGTGATAGCATATCCATTATATGATCGAATAGGAAGAATACCGATGCTTTTAATAGGTTCAGCAGTCACTGGTGTATGCATAATCTTGATGTCAGTATTTACCCATGCTTCAACAGCTTTCATTCTTCTTGCTCTTCTTGCGACAGCAGGAGTGTTTTCTTATTTCTATGTTCCTGTAATATATTCACTCGCAACAGAATTATATCCAACAAAGATCCGTGGGTCAGCCGAGGGTATAAATATATTGTCTGTAAGACTGGCAGGGATTTTTGGTACGTTTGGTGGAACAATTATAATTTCTGCGTATCTAGTCAGTGGATTGCTTATAATATATGGAATTCTTGCTTTGGTGGCCTTTGTAATCTCTCTCGTATGGCTCGGTAGGAAGGCGGAGACGGCCAAAACCGATCTAGAAACCATTGCAAATAGATTTGAGGGTGATAAATAATGGCACATTACGACGATCTCGAAGAGAAAGCTGTTTTAGTTAACGGAGGGACCAAAGGTATAGGGCTTGAGATCGTGTTAGAGTTCTTAAGGAACCGTTGTAAAGTTACATTTACTGGTAGGACTTTACCTGAAAATTTCCAGAAACTTAATGAAATACGACAAAAATATGGAGAGGAAAACGTATCTTATTATGTCGTCGATTCATCTGATCATGACTCTGTCAAAATATTTATGGATTGCTTAAAGAAACGTGTAAACACTTTCAGTGTTCTGGTGAACAACGCTGCGCAAAATTTTTATTCTGAAATTACAGATCAAGACTATGGAATTGCAAGACAGTTAGTAAATACTAATTTTTTTGGGTATCTTAACTTCATCACCGAAATAACACCTTTCATGTCAAAAAAAGGCTCAATTATTAACATGAGTTCAATCGTAGCTTATAGAGCTTTTAAAGGGAGAGGTATATATGCTGCGACAAAGTCAGCAATAGATTCTTTAACCAGATCAGCCGCATTGGAATTAAGTCAGAAAGGTATAAGAGTAAACTCGGTCTGCGCTGGCACTGTTTACACGGATATGGTGCGAAAAACTTTGGATCAATCTGGAGACCCGTTTGCTGAGAGTGCTAAGCTTATTTCAAGGATACCAATGGGAAGGTTTGGGACACCAACTGACATAGCGAATGTTGTGAAATTTCTTGCATCTGATGATTCAGATTATATAACTGGGGCATCTATCTTTGTAGATGGAGGCGTAGGCGCGGGATTTATGTAATAATTGTCTCATTTTTTGCGCGCAAAAGAATTTGCATGATCTTTCATTGCAAACTTCTTTAAATAGTTAAAAAATTCTTTAGTACTAATTTTGTTTTTTTCGTTGTTAATTACTGCCTTCAGTTTTATTTTTACATTCGGTTCTAGTTTTAATATTTTTATTTTACTTCTGTTAGCAAAACGAGATGCTTGAATCTCCGAAACTATTCCTATACCCAAACCTGTGCTTACGGCCTGCATCAACCCTGAAGCAGTTTCCATCTCAAGGTGAAAAGCACCGTTGGAAGTCTTCGATGTCCCGATCAATTTATCCACAATTGCCTGGGTTGCCGACCCATCTTTTCTTCTGAGGATTTGTTCTTTCTGAAGTTCATTCAATGCAATTTTTTGGCGGACTGCAAGATGACTTGACGCAGGAACGGCCACGCAGAGTGTTGTTTCATATATATCTATCGCAAGAAGCTTTTTCCATTCATAGGATAGATCTGGAAATGCAATTTCCCCGACTATTGCAATATCAATATACCCATTAAGCAATTTTGTAATGCAGTTCATAGCATGACCAGCTTCTACAAATATTTCTGTTTCTCTAAAATTTCTTTTAAAACCTCTTAAGGTTCTTGGTAGAACTTCGAGGATAGCAATTTCACCAGCGCAGATCTTTATATTATTTTCCTTATTTATAGTGTATTTATCTCTAATATAATGCAGGGATTCAATAAAATCATCGAGTTTTTGTAAATTAGTTAAAAGTAAATTGCCCGCATCAGTGAGGGATACTCCGTTCACTTTTCTGTTCAACAGACTTAACCCGAGGTACTGTTCAATAGTATCTATTCTGTGCCTGACAGCTCCCTCAGACAACATCAGCCTCTTTGCAGTTTTCGAGAACGAACCGTATTTAGCGACCATTTTGAACATTAAAAAATAATTTATCCCAATATTCAGCTCATCATTAGAAGAATCGTCTTTCACAAAAAGCTTATAAAATCTCTATATAAAAATGATCTTGTATTTTATGTGTTGAACAAATACTTAAGTAGCCTGTAGTTCAAGCTGCTTTTTCTCCTCTGATCCAGGAATTACTTCCCATTTTGATACTTTTGCACGCTTCTCTTCCAGATATGAAACAACCCTTCCCGTATCCTCCATGCGTATCATGAATATTCCTTTGTCATACCTTGATCTGCTCCACCAGAATTTGGAACACTTCTTCTCTCTAATCATCTAGTGTCACCTCAACTTCTTTCTTCTCGAATCTTTCCCTGAATGCCGGATCATCCAGGAACTTCCTCCTGAACTCCCTTGGAGGAAGATAATCAATGGATGAATGCGGCCTGCATTCATTGTAATCGGAGAATGCCTTCCCTATCTCTATGGAAGCATCATGGAAGCCCGTGAACTCGCTTGGCCATATGTAATCTGTCTTGATTGAGTTGTGGAACGATTCAATGTCTCCATTATCCTCCGGAGTATGCTTCTGTATGTACTCCAACCTTATTATAAGGAGTTTCATGGCATTCCTGAACTCATGGGATATGTACTGGGGGCCATTGTCTGTCCTTGTAATCGCCGGTTGATTTTTGTGCATTTTCGCCGGAATAAGAGTGATCCAGATCGCCGGTTTAATTCTGATCCATTTCCTCATGTGGAAGAGGGTCTGAGTTGTACCGGCTGGAGGTGTGGAGAATGAGCAACAGGGAGATCGCAAGGGATCTTGGCATATCAAGGAACACAGTCAGTAAACTGCTGAGAACAACCAGACTGACGGATCACAGGAAAAGG
>JAJYVJ010000168.1 GCA_021792045.1 Thermoplasmata archaeon
CCATAGCGGCTATGACTTACGGTACTGAGAGTGTAAAGGGGGTCGACAAGATCATAGGTCCTGGGAACAAATACGTAAATGAAGCCAAGAGACAGGTCTTTGGAAAAGTGGGGATAGATTTATTGGCCGGACCAAGCGAAGTGCTTATTATAGCTGATGAATCGGCTGACCTGAACAATGTTGCCTATGATCTTCTCGCACAGGCGGAGCACGACGTTGCTGCTAGGAGCTGTCTGGTCACGACTTCGGACTCTCTTGCGAGGAGCGTCGCAGACAAAATGGGTGGGTTCATCGACTCACTGTCCACCAAAGAGATACTCAAGGCCTCGTGGAAGGACAAGGGATCAGTCATTCTGTGTGATACCATAAAAGAAGCGGTGGAATACGCAAATTCCTATGCTCCAGAACATCTGGAACTCCACCTGACTGCTGAATCTGAAAAGATAGCTTTTCGAGATCTCAAGAATTACGGTTCTCTGTTTCTAAACGAAAACACTCCAGTCGTGTTCTCTGACAAACTCATCGGTACCAACCATACTCTTCCCACAAATCGGGCAGCAAGGTACACCGGTGGATTATCAGTTGGTTCTTATCTTAAGATACTGACTTACCAGAAGGTAAAAAGCAAGGGAGCAAAAGAAAACTTATCTGGAAGAGCGTATCGGCAAAGCATCAAAGAGGGGTTGTCAGGCCATGCTCGATCTGCCTTCCTAAGGATGAGTCAGAAGGATCAAGAAAGGCGACCTGAAATTAAAGAGAGTGACTTTAGTAGATTTTGATTTCTTTAATCCTTCATTATTCTTTTCTCCGCTTTTGGCTTAGTCGATTTTTTTATTTTCTGTAGGTTAATTCCTGATCTTGAATCTTATTTCTTTAATAGTTTTTTGAGATTATCACAAAACGAACACGTCACTTCCAGTTTTGATGTTCTATTTATTAGATGTTAGAAATTAGCGTAGTTATCAAAGAAACTAAGTATGCACTGGTGTCGCAGTTTAAGTCTGAAATATTTACTTCCCTTTCTTTAGGAATTTCAAGAATACATCAATGTCCTCTCTGGCATCTTCTATTAATCTCTTGTCGTTTTCCAGATTCCTTTCCTTTAATTCACTTACGATTAAATATTCCAATAATTCTCTCATTGATACGTCATTTTCAATAGCATATACCTTTGCTTTCTTCCATATAAGAGGATGAATCCTCAGCGAAGTAATCTTGCCATATGTCTTGGTATCCAGGGCCACAACCACAGTAACACAATTCTTGGATTAAGTATTTGCGCAATTTCTGTAATGCACTCGAGTACTTTACTCTTATGAATTAGTAGTTCATGATTGTATTATTGTATTATAAAAACAACAACTGAGGTAAATACTTATGAAAAAAACAAAAACGTTCATAGCCGGAATGTCTCTAATTATCGCTGTTTTGGTGATAAGTTCTGCTGTAGTTGGAACAACGAATTCAAATGTGAGGACAAATAATGTTGCCAACCCAAGTCAACTGTCCCTGATAATTGCAGAGCCAGCGGCAGTTGAGTTAGGGCATCATCATGGAAATTCAAGTGAGCAAGTGTACTATATCAACCAGACCTATCTTGCAGGCACTTCACAGAGCGAAGCTCAGATTGGCGATAGTATAATGCTTAACATGACTTACGGCACAGAACAGGTAATGGTAAATGGTCGCACAATCACTCTGAGCATAGCACTGAATTTTAACGAGAGTAATAATGTCTCAAACCATACTGCGACCAACAGCATAGACCATCAACTTCCAGATCCAGTCTTCGAGGAACAAACGTTCTACCAGAATACTCCATATCCTAATGGAGCAATGGATTTTGCAGGTCTTGACGTCGCTGTAATCTCGGCATTGTCTCTAAGCGGTTTTACAGACACACAACTGATTGCGTTCTTTGGAGAGGTAGCGAGTGGACTTTCAGGAGGAGTATATTCTTGGATGGCAGGATTAAGTCTAGGGTCTGCATTACTATTCAGCGCAGGAATTGCAACTATCATAGCCGCTGTGGCCGCTGAATACATCTATCTAAGCATCCAAGCCTATCAAGAGGGATATCCCTCCATCTATATGATGGTAGGCGGAGATTGGGGAAACTGGCACGTCGGTGCGTATTCAGAATTGGGAATCTCCACGGTTTCAGCGACTCAACCGATCTCTGAGGACTCAGGTTGGTATCTTCCCTCTGGCACATCGTGGATGGCTGGTACACACATCTTGAGCCTTATGGGTCACACCGGGGTATGGAATCCTAATGCTGAACCACCCTGGCCGGGAGTGTAAATCCAATTTCGTGATTTCACATCTTTTCTCTCGTTATTTTCTCTTTTTTCTTGCGTGTTTCGTAGTCTTCTTAGTTATTATCACTACTTTTTTCCATCATCTTCGAGAAGGAAATTTGTTAGACTTATTAAAGGGAAGTTTCATCCATGTTTGTAACAATCGAAGGGTCTAAATCGTGAGAGGACATCAAATTATAGGCTCGAGAATAGAATGATTGATGAAAAAGATTCTGGCGATAGAGTCCGTCGAGCTCAATTCCGAAGCCGATGTTCTTATCACGCTCCTCAAATATTGAAAAGATCGGAGCACCCTTGATGTACCGCAGGGAATGCTGGTTGTAATCAACACTCCTCTTGAGTCACTTCATTCTTGAGAATCCGATTGTTATTGCTGGCGAGGAGTCCTTCTCTTTCTATGATTGGTAAACAGTATCTTCAGATCCGCGGGCTTTCTTTTGGCATAGGCTGGCTCCCAGTTTCTGGAAATTTATACGATGCTAGACGCTCCAGAGATCCTTCTCTGAACTCTTCCAGCTCGTATTTCGGTTATCCAGAAAAGTGCTACGAATAACATCGAAACATCGATAGCAATACCCCCGACTGTTACAACCTCTAATTTGTTAAAGAGTGGGAAGACAATATTTATTACAACTGATATGACAGAAGCAACTCCAAAAAGCATAGCGACAACCACCCCAAAGAGTTTGAGCGATGCTATATCTTTGGGAGTTTCAATCGAATATGCTTTTCCGACTTTCCAAATGAAAATTATATACATCAGTATAGGGACCATTACCCCTAAAGAGATTAAGGAGTATCTTGAACCCAGCAGAATCCCGAGATATAGGACAAACGCAACTACTAGCACTCCTATGAAAAGCACGATGATCGCTTCCGCAATGGTACCTAGAGCTCTTTCCGCTGCGGTCATCTCTTTTCTATTGCTTACTTTGTCCATATAGAAAGCATAGTGTCCGACCTTAAAAGGGTTGTTAGCTTCTTAAGGAAATACGGTACTGTTCCTTAGTGAAAACCGCTGACAAATTTTTGTAACAATTACTAAATTTGGTTTGTTATCACGAATGATAAGAATTTCTTGTCAAATATTTGAAGAAATGCATCTGTGGTTTTATCATTGATTCTCTCACTTTATTTGTACCTTAACAATAAGTCCTCTACCTCCGAATTCAGTTCAAATAATTTATATTCCACATTTCGTATTACGTCCCATGACCGCTGATAACAACCTATTCAACGCGATCGCATCCACTAGGAAAATCTCCGATGATGGTTCCTTAGTCGTGTACAACCTCACCAAAGGACTAGATTTTTCTCATCCGGACAAAGTAGCGGTCACCCTTGCCTCAGTGTTCTTTGAAAAGGATG
>JAJYVJ010000169.1 GCA_021792045.1 Thermoplasmata archaeon
TATGTTAGGCTTTACAGTTTCCAAAGGCATACCGAAATCAGACGCTATCATCTGTGTAACTGAATTTTTAATTTTTTCGGCGTTCTCGCTTAGCACGGCTTTTAGCTTGACTCGATCCTGTCTCTCACTGATGAATTTCTCAATGTTGTTTGGATATAATCCCTTTGAGAGATTAAGGAATATTGAGATATCCTCCTTGTCTTCAAGGCAGTTCCACTCGAAGACAGGTTCATCTATCCCCTTCTTCATCAGTAACAGCTCGTGACCGTTGTATAAGACTCCGTATGGTATGTTTTGAAGGAGCAGGTAAGCTCGCAATTGCCCTCTGGCACGCTCATCAGCCAGTGGGACACTGGGGGATTTCAGTTCAATGATAAATTTATTCTCGCCATCACCGATCAGAAAATCTGGTCTTACTTTGCCATTTATCGACTGAACGGAGGCCTGAGGACGTATATCATCGATTGACCAGTTCATTGATGCAAGGAGCTTCTTCATGATCTTGGTCACTTCATCTTCCAGTTCATCAGATAGGTCACATCCCTTGTAGACATATTTTTTAATTTCATTTTCTCCCATTTTTTTCACTTTCTCCATAATTTTTGCAAATCAGAAATCACGTACTCCAACTTCACAGTAACCTTCACTCTCTTTGGTTCCATACACCTGGCTTGTCTAAACTTATAATATTTTTGCATTTGTGTGTTCTAGCTTCCTCGTCTGACTTAAAAACCGCTCCACAACTTTTACATTTCTTTTCATTTTCCATGCTTTCACTCCTTCAAATTATCCTTCAGTTTCTGGCTAATCTTTCGCCTATTTGACAGTACTATTCCTAATCTCTTCATTTATTTCATTTAACAACTTACCATCTTGGGTCTTCCAATACTTCGGTCCAGCTACACCATGATCATCGTGCTTAAGTCCTATCTTTATATCTATCTTCTTGGCTAAATCTGATACAGAATACAGTTTATTGTCCGCATAATATCTTAATTTATCCTCTTTGTAGTCTATATATGCCTGTTCATCCTGAAATTTTTTCCCATGAAAAAAGTACAACACTTGATTATCTTTGAGATAATTCTTGTCTACAGCTTCTTTTAACGATACTTTCCTTGCCTTAATTTTGTTCTCTCCGTAACCACTTGAAACACCCCCTGCTACCACTCTTTCTTGCCCAGGCGGAAATTTCGGGAGATTTAGGGTCTCCCACAGTTTCCCAATTCTTAGCTCTTTCTCTGTTTCTAATTGGGTTCTTTCTTTCTTTAATTGTTCAATTTCCTCAGCCTTACTTTCCAAATCATCATCGATTCCCTCAGTTCTTTTTTCGAATTCATCTTTTATTTCGTCCTCTTTCGTCATTACAACCTTGATTTCGTCTTCGCGCGCACTTATATATTCTATTACTTTCCTATTTTTGAGATTTTCGTAACTTAATAGATTATCCAGAATTTGAAGCTCTCGGTCTTTCAGGAGGCTCTGTCTCCTCAATGAGTATAGCATTGACCTTTCAAATGAGACTCCTCGTAAAGGACTGTATACCCAGATATCCGTACCGTTAACCAAGATCGATATAAGAGCTGACTCCGAGAAAGTATAATCCCTTATTTGCTCTACAAAATTACCTAAGTTTTCACTGTATTTTTTGGTGTCTATCAGGACTTTGCAATCGGTAGGTACGTTCTTTATGAAAATATCTATTCTCCCGCCATTACGTGTTGTATATTCAAACTCGAGGTCTTGTCTTCTGTGACCCAAAATCTCAAGCAGAGGAACCATTATCTTCTGTTTGACGTTTTCTTCAGATGAGCCAACTTCTTTCTCGCTCAGCTCAACAATCCGTGACATTTCGTCCTTTTTGATTATACTGGTTACCCCCTCAAAATCTCCTCAATTTCCTTCAGCTTCTGAGCCACACTATGCCCTTTTTCTGTCAGGAAGATCATAGTCTTGTTGGGATATGATTTGGTATCAATACGGGTTGAAATTATGCCCATACTCTTTAGCTTGTCAAGGGTTCTATAAAGCGTTGTAGAGGACATTTCGTATTCATCTATAAACGACTGAAAATTGACCTCTCCCTTCTCCTTTAGAATGATGATTATACGCATTATCTGCGAATGACGTTCAAACCCGGAAATCATGAGAACATTATCGCTTATCAATTATAAAAGTAAACCGTAAGGGTTAGTGGATTTTACTATTGACTTCTAATAGTGAAAGGTATTAATACACTATATACTATTTACTTATAGGAGTGATTAGCATATGAGACACCTTAACATAACTTGCGATGAAGAACCCTATCAGTGGCTTCTTGGACATCTGGAGGTAAATAAGTCTGCACTTTTCGTTAGAACCGTGGGTTTTTTGCGAACCACTGGAAAACTGGCGATTTCGGATAGTGATTTAGAAAACACTTTTGGAAGGATAAAATGAAAAGGGCGGAAAAAGCAAATAGGTTTGGAAAACTAGAGAAAAAAAAATTGCTGCAAAAGAGATACGCGTTTCCTTGCTGGAAGCAAGAGAATACAAGGGCGTTACCTACTGGTTTTCGTCTGATGGTCTTTTTGAACTTCCGCTTGCTTGCTGGGAACCCCCTGCACATGAGGAGCGAAAAGAACGAGAGACCGAAGAACATCGGGCTTTCACATAGCCTCACTGAGAGGTTCAATGAATACATATCGACTTCCAGCTCTCCGACGGACCAAGGGGCGCTCTTCACGCCCGAAATCAGATGCCTCAACTACGGATGGGCGAGGAATCTCGTGAAGAAGATAGGCACAAAGGCAGGCGTCTCCAGGTTCCATGCACATGCGGCGAGGCACTGGTGTGCCACCGCGCTTCTGAGAAGAGATTCGCACGGAGCCGGGCTTGACATACGGGAATACAAATCCACCCAGGGCATGCGTCATTGTCGAGCACGCAGGTCTATACGCACCTTACGGGCAGGGAAGTTGCAAAACACTCATCAGAGAAGATGGGGGGATTTTTTCGAATGAAATCAATAAAAGCTGAGAGTGCGAATCCGCATGGGACTGCACCTGCACTCTATGGGGGGAACGGAATACTGCTGGATAAGAAGATAACCGCATGAAAGTCTTCCTAGGGAAAGGATGTCGTCACATTCCCTTACTTTTACCTTTTTTTTCCTGTGGGTCAAGAACGGCAACGAGAGTATTATAGAACCCTACTGTTATGCAGATGCCAAAAGGTACTGCCAGAACGTCATAGTAGGTTGGATAAGATAGGGTCAGCACGACAATTCCAAGAGCGCAGAAGAAGATTCCGAGATAAAACCGCTTCTTCTGAGTTCTCGTCATTTCCAGCATGAAAGTTTAACAATTTTTGAATATTTAAACTTGGCTTCCGCTGTTAACTTTTTGTATAAGTGCATGCTGAACCCGCATTGCAATGCTTCTATTCCAAATCTATGGTTGCAATATCTGTGCCCTTTTTATGAACTTCTCAGGTTATAGTCTTCCTATCTTTTCAACAGGAGTGATGCCTTTCCCCCGATTTGGATCTAATAATGACCGGACCAGATACCAGTTTGACCTGCACCCTATGGGACCGTTGAGATTTGAACTCAAGTTACCAACACCCCAAGCTGGTAGGATACCAAGCTACCCCACGGTCCCTCACGAAAATGGCAGGATTTCGTCGATGAGATCAGCGTGAGA
>JAJYVJ010000170.1 GCA_021792045.1 Thermoplasmata archaeon
TCGACAACAAAAGCCTGATAAAGACTCTATCTCACACAAACAATTCTGTTAGCATGGTACTGAAATTTGGCATCAGGAATTATGAATCATACATTCTTTATTTTCAAGCTCTGTACCCCAAAATAGAACCCGGAAGTCAATGACATGGTGTCTCCATTCGGATCTTTTGTAACCACTTATAGTTACTATTTCAAGAATTACTATCGTTCGAAGAGTTTCTATCTTATGTTTATTATTATCGTGCTTGTTTCAATCCTTTTAAGTTATTTTTCTATACGGTACATTAACGATCTTTCAAAGATATTCCCAGGAATCCCGGCATCAAGTTTTACATTGCCGATAAGGGAAGATGTCCTCGGTTATATCTGGTCCTTTGTCATGACAGATCTCCCTGTTTTCGCAGCAGTTTTCTTTGGATCATCTGCTATTTCAAGTGAGATTGAGAATAAAACTGCGTACCACATTTTTCCTCTTCCTGTAAGCCGGTTCAATCTTCTGGTCTCGAAATACTTTGCGGCAGTTTCTGTCACGATTATTGTGATCAGTATCTATGTTGCTATGCAGGCCGGGGTATTCTTCTATCTCTTCGGCTCTGTGATTCCTGCACTTCCAAAATCCTATCTCCTCCTCGTTTTATTCATATTTTCTGTAATGGCGCTAACCTTCCTTATCAGTTCAATCTTCAACAAAAATACTTATGCATACATTTCTGTCTTTCTCATATACTTCCTTGTATTCAATGCATATTTGATCGTGGAAGAGTTGCTATTCAAAACCACCCCCTATTATCTGCTTAACGTTGCAGCATCCATAATCAAGGACGTGTACCTAAACGCTTCTTCCAACCCATTTTCCTTTTCCACAACATTAAATTCACCTAGTACCGCGGACGTGCTTCGGTCTATACTTATAATGGTCATCTACGGCATAGTCTCATTTTCTGTTGCTGCAGTTATATTTGAAAGGAAGGATGTAAAATGAACTTCGATCTCGAACTAAAAGATGTTACTAAACGTTTTTCAAACGTCACTGCACTTGACGCAATAAGTCTGAAAATTGATAGTCCCGGATGCGTAGGTATCCTTGGGCCAAACGGAGCCGGCAAAACAACTATGTTCAAAGTACTCACCGGCCTTGTTCACCCAACCGTTGGCTCTGTTAAGATAAATGGTATAGATGTGTCCGAGGAATCCTACAAAGCAATGAGATATGTTGGGAACCTTGTAGAACAACCAGAATTCTATCCATATTTAACTGCACGAGAAGCCCTTAATTATGTTGCAAAGATCAAAGGATTTAGAAAAGAAAATGTCAATAGGGAAATTATCCGCGTATCCTCCTTAACGCACATTTCAAGTTATCTGGATAGGCGCGCAGGCACCTTTTCACGGGGAATGAAACAGCGTCTTGCACTGGCCTCTGCCATGGTTGGCGACCCTCCGATACTTATACTTGATGAACCAACATTTGGTCTCGATCCATCCGGTATGAAGGAGATACGAGATCTAATAAAGATAATGAAAGAAAAGAAGGATAAGCTAATCATTCTTAGCACACATCTCATTTATGAAGCCAGGGAAGTCTGTGATGTTGTCTATATCGTTAACAAGGGGAAAATTGCGTATAAAACCGAAACTTTCTCGGAAGAAAGAGAGATAAGGGTAGAACTGGAATCGCCAGCAGACAAATTTGATGCACATTTGTCCAATGCTGAACTGGTAGAGGTTCGCGGAAACACTGTTATTCTTAGAAAGAAGGGAAACGTTTCGAATTCCAATGTGATCGATGCCTTGCAAAGGGAAGGGTATATGGTTAAATGGGTAACCCCTGTTGACAGTCTAGAAGACACCTATGTTTCCATTGTTGGTGATCAGGAAAATTAGAGATTCGTATTGTATTTAGAGATATATTTCCCCCTCCCATCTGATTTGACATTTATGATTTCAGGGAAAAGGATACTCGTTCTATTCACTCCTTCAATGGTCTTCATTGACACATGTAATGTTTAAATAGATTCTGAGACTTCGGGAACACTTAAGACCATACACAGTGGGCAATGCATATCTGGCAACCCAATAAGGTCTCCAATATTTTGGCAAGACCGGGAATGTGTAACGGTGTAAGGTGATAAACAATGGCGACACCACATCATCCTAGGAGAGGATCTACTGGATATTATCCTCGAGTACGAGCAAAGAGAATGCAAGGCGATATCAGGTCATGGCCTGAGTTAGACGGCAGTCCAAAAATACAGGCATTTGCCGGATACAAGGTGGGCATGACACATATTGAAATGACTGATTATCGCAAATATAGTGTTACTGCAGGCCAGTCAATAGCATCTGCTGTTACAGTTGTAGAAGTACCGCCTCTTAACGTAGTCGGTATAAGATATTATGAAGAAACGGATGAAGGTCTTCGAACATTATCTGAAAAGTGGGCCGAGACTCTAAGTAAAGATCTTCTAAGAAGAATACCGAAAAGAACGAAGAAAGAAGAGGAGGAAAAAAGTTTACCAGTTTCTCCGGATAGTCTTTCTGATGTCAGGTTAATAGTTAGTACAAATCCAGATTCGGTAACAGGAGTACCTTCAAAAACACCGGACATATTTGAAGTAAGGATCTCCGGTTCAGATCTTCAATCAAGGTTGAAATATGCTGAAGAGCACCTTGGAAAAGAAATTAAGTTTTCTGATTTCTCAAAACCTGGTAATTTTGTTGACGTTATAGGAGTTACAAAGGGTAAAGGTTTCCAGGGCCATATAAAGAGATTTGGAGTGAAACTTTTGCCAACGAAGAACAGGAAACACAGAAGGATGATTGGAACACTGGGCCCCTGGCATCCGGATTGGGTCAGGAACACTGTTCCGCAGGCTGGTCAAGTTGGTTTTCACCAGCGTACATTTCATAATATTCGGGTACTGAAATACTCAAGCGAAAAAGACGAAGATATCAACGTTAAGGGAGGCTTCCCTCAATACGGCTTGGTTAGATCTGAATACATCCTCCTTCATGGTTCTGTCCCAGGAGCTTCCAAGAGACTCATAAAAATGAGAGATCCGGCCAGACAGAAGACTCCTTCGTTAGAAGCGGTGACCATCTCTTATGTATCGAAAGAATCCAAGCAGGGTGATTAAATGAAAACTAATTTATATTCAGCTGATGGCCAGGTTAAGGGAGAAATTGAACTTCCAGAAATATTCTCAATAGCCCCAAGGCCTGATCTTATAAGACGATACTTTAGGGTTGTTACACTATCCGCCAGACAACCTTACGGATCTTCTCCGGTAGCGGGAATGCGTCGGGTCGGGCACAACGCTGGACCAGGACATGGGACGGCAAGAATACCGCGAACATCGGGAAGCAATACTGCAGTTTTATTGGCAAGTTTCGTGAAAGGAAAAAGTGCACATTCACCGAGAACGACAAAGATACTTGAAAAGAACATGAATGCAAAAGAAAGGTTGATTGCACGAAACAGTGCAATAGCGCTGACATCTTCTGTTGAAGCTGTAAGGGCCAGGGGCCATGTGGTCCCTGACGGAATTACATTGCCCGTTGTTGTCTCTGACGATGCACTGGCGAATATAAAGAAATCTAAGCAGGCGTTATTTTTCCTTGCGACGGTTAATCTGTGGGACGATGTTATGAGATCAAAGAATAGCGTCAACGTTAGGGCCGGTAGAG
>JAJYVJ010000171.1 GCA_021792045.1 Thermoplasmata archaeon
GGATTCCCTGCCATTGTTCTTTCGCGTGTTAAGAATGATCTTGTTAGTAGTTACTTTGATACAATAATATTAAAGGATGTAATCAGAAGATTCAGAATCAAGAAACAAGAGGACATAATAAGACTTGCAAAATTTTATGTTACAAGCATAGGATCGAAAATAACATTCAGAAGCATCTCAAAGTTTCTTGGTCTCCCAGTAAAAACAGTTTATAATTTCTCCATTTATTTGGAAAAGTCATATCTGATATTTTTTGTAGATAGATTTTCCTTTTCACCTAAAAAGAGTGATAAAAGTCCCAGGAAAGTATATTCGATAGACAACTCGTTTCCATCATTTTTGAGTATGAATCCCATAGAAATAAAAGGTAGACTTCTTGAGAACTCCGTGGCTAGCACACTCTACCTGATTTCCAGGCACAATCTAGAATTCAAATTTTACTACTGGAATGAAAACAACAGAGAGGTGGACTTTATAATTAAAAACGGGCACAACTATGAAGCATTGCAGGTAACTTACTCTGTTAGCAGCGAAAAAACTAAGATTAGGGAAATTGAAGGGCTACTGGATTGTGCATCGCGGCTTAATTTAGTAATAGTAGAAATAATTACTATGGATTATAGTTATCATGAGACCATAAACGACATAGCCATTGATTACATCCCAGTCGCTGAGTGGATTAAACGTAAACTCGAACAGTATCACATTGATTAAACAATTTTCAACATTATCGATCGGAGCAGGTGAAGGTATTCGAACCCAAAACTGAAATGCCTAGAAGCCTAAAAATGCCGCAGACATTTCTAAACTGAAAATACCATAGGTAAAAGTCTATTGATTTAAGCACAGAAATTTGCAAGACATTGTAATTCCCCAAAAAGGGTAAATTATGGTGTAATGTAAAAAAATGAACGTAATATAACCCGAAATTTGTTTTAGAGAGGATTTCTATAGTAGATCCATTTGCGCTTTGTTTCTAAATCGAATTGTTGGTACAACGGTAAAAAAGCGTAATCAATTTTCGTTATTATGATATACCTGTTTTTCATAAACTAAAAATGCTTAAGTAGTTTATTGCAATTATGTAATACTATATGAAGCACGAATCGCCATCTTTTGCCTTTTCGAAACGAGAAATTAAAGTTCTAAGAGTTATCGCAGATAATCAAAACGTATCGATCCATGATATTTCTTCCCAGTTGGGGAAATCAGAAGGACCCGTATCTCAGACAATTAAAAATCTTGAAAAAAAAGGGATCGTTGAAGTCAAGAGAGCGGGTATGAGAAAATTAGTGGCGATATCAGATAGAAATTATGCTGTTTCATTATCGGAAATGATTAGAGCCGAGCCATATATTCCTTGGGAAAATGTGCTTTCGGACTCTAATCTTCCTGTACTTTTTAAGAATGTTGTTGGGGAAAGAAGTTTTGGGCACAATATTTCCACAGCAACATCGTGGCGAGTAGTTCGTAATCTATCTGCATTAGGAATGAATATAGGTCCACACACAGAATATCTATCAAAGAACAGAAATTTGGTACGCTTCATTAATGAGTATGCAGACTATGTCAGCATGAAGTACATAAAAGAAGAAATTCCATCGAATGCAATTATTCTCTGGAGGAGTGGATACCGGTGCCTTTTCAAGGTAAGAGGCACGTCAAGCCATGAGGATAAATCATTGTCTGGTGGTACTTTTCCCACGTCTCTCACTGCTTCACCTTATTACGGATTAAAATTCATAACAGAGGATTCGTATTATTATCATGATCCAAAACTTACTGAACTGACGATAGAGGACGTTATCCTACACACCCTTCTAATTGATCCAGATAGCCAAACTTATGCTTCTTATGCGATCTTACTGGCGTTAAAAAACATTAAGCATGTTGATCTCGACCTGCTCCAGCAAAAAGCATCTGACTATCATCTTGAGAAAACAGTCGCAGACTTCGTTGCTTATATAATGAGCAAGGGAAAGATTAGGGAATGGCCGTTCCCTGACCCAAATGAGTTGAGTGCGCAGACCAATCTATACGGAATAGTGGTTAATTGACTAACCAAGATCGAAGAAATTTTGGTAGAGAATATATAACAAAGGAATTTAGTATGTTGGATAGTATTCTCGAGGAAAAATTAGATATCTACTTGCTTGGTGGGGCAGTAATGGCAATCAGTGGCCTTAAGGTTGGCACAAAAGACATTGATGTGATTGTTGAACACAAGAAAGATCACAGGAATCTAATCAGTTCTCTAGAGAAGTGCGGGTACTTACTTTTGCAACCCCAGGATCTGTCTAAGCCCTACGTTGAACTCTCAGCGACAGCTTTGCAGAATAGGGAAGGATTTAGATGGGAAGTATTCGTTGAATATGTTGCGAAAAAACTGGCCTTAACAAGTACAGTTCGGAAACGCGCCACTGAAATATATTCAGGAGATAAGCTCACCGTATTTCGATTGTCTAACGAGGATCTGTTCCTTATGAAAGCCATGACTGAAAGAGATAGGGATTTAGAAGACATGTCAATTCTCGCAAGATCAGGTTTAGACTATGAGATAATTCTTCATGAATGTATCTCTCAATCACAAATGGACCCGAGAGGCAATATTTGGGAATCTTCGCTTTATGAAAAGTGTCTTGAGTTGAAAAAGGTGTATGGCATTGAAGTCCCGTTCCTTGAGGAACTGGAAAAAATATCTATTCGGAAAATGATGAGTAACAAACGTAAACGTCACTAATGACCGAGCTACAGATCTATTCGATTAATATATCAGAAAGATAACATATGTTTTAACATGTAACAAGCTTAAAAAACTGTTAGCGCAAGGTAATAAACGAAGATGAGTATCTCAATTTAAATTTTTAGAGGAATTCTATTCCGTTTTGGTCAAGTGTGAGTTCGATAGGTTTCGAATCATAGTTTATGCCCCTCATTTTTTCAACAAACAGTCTGCGAACTAGTTCGTCATTAACAAATTCCTTAGTCAGTCTAATTATCCCCGAGACATAAAATTCCTCAATTCCGTAGTAACTGAGTTTGTTCGCTCTAATCTGGGATGTGACTACTGTGGTAAGACCTCCAGTGGGTGGGGTATTGAAAAACGAGCTGATGTAATCATCATCCGGCATCAGGATCAGGGAAACATTGTCTATCAGCAGTCTCTTGGCATTTTCCTTTAGTAGTATGTCCTTGATCTGTGACACAAGTTTGGTAAGCATTTTTTTGTAGTTCACATCGCTGATACGCGACTGCGATTTGAGTTCATTTACCTGCTCTGAAAGAGAATAAATGTTAATCATGCCGCTCTTATAATAAGTGTCAAATTTTGGGAATATGGTCATCATGTCTACCAAGAAGTTCTTGACAGGGGTGCTGGTCAGAATTATGACCCCTTTCTGTCCTTCGTCTGCGCCTTCAAGAATAAATTTCGAAGCCAGTATCGTTTTGCCTGTACCAGATTCTCCGGAAATCATGTAAACTCTTTCTGGTATTAAACCTCCTTTGAGAACTGCATCAAGTTTTGGAAGACCGAACGAAGCAATTCCAGATTGCGAAATATTTTCAATGAGCTTTATTCCAAGACTCCTTGCCAGATTAATATCACTGTCTTTTACCGTTATATTACTGACGATTATTGCGTCGGAAAACTCACAGTCGTACTTATAG
>JAJYVJ010000172.1 GCA_021792045.1 Thermoplasmata archaeon
GTTTTAAATTTCATGTTGTTACTATTCCATAATTGTATGTATTTTTCCCATTCCTCTGGAATCTCTGATATTACGTTGATCTTTGCCCTTAGATCTTCACCAAGTTTTGTGTCATGAGTGGAGAGTGTATTGATAGAATTCGGTGAAACTCTGAACCTGTCAATATTAAGCCTGTGGAATTCTTCCGGAGATATTGAAAATGATGCTGGATCACAACCGATTTCATTTGCGGATACCAAAGGGACATAACGAAAGAAAGCGTTATCCTCAATTGACTTAGCAGTTATGGCAGGCATGAACTGTTCCAATCTCTTGAAGAGTCTGGTTGAGGCTTTATCGTGCAAGAGGCGCTCAAGAACATAAAATGCATCGTTATCCTTGGAGCTTTTTCTCGAACTTTCTATAGCTTTTTCCAGTGTTTCGAAGGAAGATGCATTAGGAACGTATGTTCTATATACGGGAATGTTTGCGAGCAGGTCTGTTAAAGCGTTCCTCAAGGAATGAATGTTGCATTCCTGACCGTACACTCTGTTCTTGATGAATTTAAAGAATATATCGGTAACGTAGTCGATCTCAGAAATGAAGTGTTTATTCATGTAACTGTATTTGGCACATTGTATGATTTTTTGAAGATCTGTGCTTTCACCAGTAAACTTTCGATAAACCCTTAACAATTCTGACTTATTTTTTCCATCAACAAACAGATATGTGCAGTAAAACAGGAAGTCATAACCAGTGGTGCCATCACACGACCATGATGACTGTATCTTCTCATTTTTATCTAGTATCTTTTCAACATAAACAAAAACATCTTTTTTGTGCTTGGTTTTTGATATGAATCTTCCAGGCTCAAAAAGTCCATCTATATGGTCAATTCGGTATCCATCTATCAGTCCCTTTCTTTCTAGTTCCGTTACCTTTCCCATAACCAGCGAGAAATATTTTTCGGGTCGTATTGCAATCAATGAATTAACAGAGAAGAATCTTCTATAATTCGTTCCAGATAAAGCAGCGCGATAATACAAAGGTCGGAAATACTGAAATTTCAACAGATCTTCTAGTCTAAGGTTCTGGCCAAATGTCGTTCCTGAGTTCGTAAGTAACGAGAATTTTTCTCCTTCAATTTCGATCATTTGCCCATTCTTTGATATGATTTTATCCTTCAGAGCTCTTTCGTATGTAGTTCCCAGTATTGGTAGATCTATTTTCTTAAATTGGAAATTAGTGGAATGAAAGACATCAAATAGATTATAATAATGTGACTTAGGTCCGTTCTTGAAGATGTCCTGTAGATACACATTCTGAGAACTCATAGCCATGTGATTCGGAACAATATCCTGGATCCATCCCATTCCGTTCTCATGAACTAACTTGGACATTTTTATAAATTCGTCTTCGCCACCAAGTTCTGGGTTAATCCTTTCAAGATTTACAACATTGTACCCGTGGTTACTGCCTTTAATGCTTTCCAAAACAGGCGAACAATAAATATGAGACACTCCCATTTTTTTTAGATAACAAATTAATTCTTTGATCTTGATTAGTGGAAACGATCTGTTAAACTGGATTCTGTAGGTCGCGGTTAGCGTAGGTCTCATTGCTTATGCTAATGGAAGCTCATATTTTTAATCTTTCTGGCACGGCACTGGAAATTGTGACAAACACGCTTCGGCATATACGTAAAACCACGTTTTTGATCCAATAAAGAAGTTAATGCACACATCACTGAATTACAACAAATGTGGAGAAATAAGGCAATTGGAAAAAGGGAAAAACATTCGTCCACGAAACTATTAGCATTATCTGGACTAGTATGTTCATAATCGGCATCTGTTCAGTCAAAGTTTTTATTCCGGTATAAGTTACGGGTGATGCAAAAGAGTTTGATCAGGTGAAACAGTTTGACTATATTTCATGGTAAACCAAAAAAGAAACCGAGCGGTGGGAAACTTCGAAAAGCTAGGGAAAAGAGGAGATACGAACTTGGTCGGGAACCAACGCTAACAAGAATCGGCCCCACATCACGAAAGGTTATTAGGACAACCGGTGGTAATTCAAAGGTAGTTCTTATGAAAGAAGATACTGCTAATGTTTATTCACCGCGAGAAAAGGTTATGAAACGAGTTAAGATACAGACGGTCAGAAAAAACTCTGCGGATCAGCATTACGTCCAGAGAAATATAATCACTAAAGGTACTATAATCTTGACCGAAATTGGTGAGGCCAAGGTCACGTCAAGACCAGGACAGGATGGAATTGTAAATGCCGTTCTTCTTGAAGAAACTCCAGTGAGTCAAGAAAAACAGAATTAGTTATGTCGATAACATTATATTCACAGTATTTCAATCCGAAACTATCTAGGTCGATGGGAAGACGAATCCCGCTAGATCCAGCAAAGAAATACTCTGACGAATCTCTTGTCAATATCCTGAAAGGATTTGGTTTCAAGTATGAAGTGCGAGATGCTAGATATCCAAGGGTACCATGGGAATCGTGCAAGATGTATGTGCTTGAAGCTAATGTCAAGAAATCCACTTTAATTAAGATGATCGAGAGAAAGCTTAGATAACCCGCGTCTTATCTCTTGTCTCTTCTTTGTACTTTTTTTAAGATTTCGTATGACTGGCCTGCAGAGTACAAAATTTTCAAATGCGGGCTCACTAGTTGTGCCGTGATCGAGAAGTTCTAGGAACTGGATATGTACATTGATAATCTATAAGTTATAAGTTCCAGACAATGTGTAGGCTTGTCAAATGTACCCACTTTCTGTCAAGCGGAATACCACTCTTAACCATATATCCTTTTCGAGGAAAAGAAATATATCTGTGACTAAGAGGCTAGCAGCTATGAAAATTATTGCATTTATGGATACTAGGGATACAGCGGCTATAACAATTAGGCCGGTTATGGGGCCCATATCAAGAAATTGCCTAGCTTTTCGCTGAGGCGTTATGAATGCAGGGTCTCTTATCTGAAATGTACCTAAACTAACGTTCAATAAGAAAATCGGCATTATAAGCAAAGGGACAATAAGGAATTCTAGGTATGCCACTCCGACGGTATTGAGTCCGTAAATGAACCGCAAAAAGACTAATGCTACCCCAATAGGGATGGAAACAAGGACGGCTTTGATCATGCGTGACAATATCAGATAACCTACATACTCTCGGGGAGAGACCGATGTAAACGAAAGCCAGCCCCTCTCCAGAGACAAAGCATTTATTGAATGAGTGAAAGTGATGCCCAAAAGGGTATAGATGGCAATAATCAGGATAATCAATGGGAATAATGTAAATAAGAGCAGATAAACGTGTGACATGAAACCAAGAATCCCCAAAATAACTGCGAAAATTATTCCTGTCACTAGGGCAAATTTAAGTGTTGGGCCTTGGGAAATTCTGACAACACTGTCCGAAGAAAAATTCCTTCCGGTTAATGTAGAATGACTTCTAGAAAGATTGAATTTAATCATTGCTTCCTGAGCGCGAATATTGTTGAACGAAATGTTTTCCTCTTTTTCAGTTCTGTTGTGCGTATTTAAGAACGTCTTTGTATCCAGGTGTGGTACAATCTGACCCAGGTTTTCGGAATTTACGTTTCTGAGGGTTTTAAGTGCATAAAATATGAGAGTTATCGGAAGAATAAGCAGCATGATAATGCTAA
>JAJYVJ010000173.1 GCA_021792045.1 Thermoplasmata archaeon
TAAAGGAATTGCCACCCATACATGCTGAGGTGTACGAAAACTTGCAGGAGAGCATCAATGCCCTCGCAAACAAATATAGGATAGCAATTCTTCTTGAGCTCGATAAATATGGGGAATTATGCGCGTGCGACCTTGAACCTGTCTTGAATTTATCCCAATCAAGTGTTACTCTTCATCTTCAAAAACTCTATCACACGGGCTTTTTAAAAAAAACTGAGAAAGGTAAATACACATACTATAGTATGAATAAAAATTATTCTTATGTCCTGACGTTCTTGAAGGAACTCGGAGATTTTTACAAACTGGAAGAAACAGCAGAGCGATAAATGTTTGATACCTTTGCAATGATGTAACCATTTACCAAGCAAATTCTATACGATGTTTTAGATAGAAGAAATAGGATTAAAATACTTCCCAAAAACTCAGAGTTCACCCACTATTTAAATAGGCTAAAATTGAAAAACTATACACGATTCCATGCATTAGTAACACGCTATGCATTTTTTGTATTTCATATAAATCCAGTTTAAAATTGTTTCCCAGTTTACTTGTTTCCCAATATTAGTTCCCTAATTTCTTACGCGTACCAAAGTTAGCTGCAAAAGAATCACCTTATTATGTTTCAGCATAATTAAATTCAATCGGATAATCTTTCTAGGGGAATCTAGAACTGTACCAAATATATTGCTCAATATAGCGCCCTAGGATTCCAATTTTTTGTCGTATACCAAGAGCATCGTCGTTCAATGATCATGAGAGGACCGCTAACATTTAAATAAACTTGAAATATCATCCGACAAGTGTGGAATGGCGTTTCCACAATGTGAATCGCTGGCATCAGCTGGCTGATAACGCCTAGCTATGTTGAGTGATTCATAATGTACTTAGTTACGCTAGTAGAAACCGTCGTACAATATTTTTTCGTAGTACTCACCGCTCCATTGTACGCTGGAATTCTTGAGACTCTAAAAGCGCGCGTTGAATCGCGCAAAGGACCAAGTATATTCCAACCTTATTATGACATTTTCAAGTTACTTAATAAAACAACCATATTCCCCGAAGGTTCTGGTATTTTATTTCGATATCTTCCGTATATCGCTTTTGGAACGTATTCTCTTATTGCCCTGATAATTCCAGTTGTTATTCCGGTTCCAATACTTTTTACAGCCTCTGCTGATTTCCTGGGTGGAGCTATTCTCTTCTCGTTCGCTGGTTTTTTAAAGATGTCCGCCGCAATGGATTCGAATAGCAATTTTGTCGCTCTGGGTATTACTAGAAGCGCTTCGTTCACGTTTCTTTCAGAGGGGACGTTGATAACCGTATTCATTGCTGTTGCCTTGTTAACCGGAACAGATAATCCGTACATTACAAATGAGTATCTGATCTCCCATCCAGTTTCATTGATATCTCTGGCGCATGTCTTTTCGTCACTTGCTTTCTTCATGATATTCCTATATGAAACAGGGAAGATACCAATTGAGAGCGAGGGTCTTCAAGAACTTGGAATGATAGATGCGGCTATAAACTATGAGTACAGCGGAAAACTTCTTGCGATAAACAAGTGGTCATCATATATGAAGCAATATCTTCTCGGAGCCGTGTTTCTAAATGTATTCTTTGTTCCGTGGGGACTTTTTTCTGGGTACCCGTATTTCCTTTTGGATATACCTGTTATGTTTGTTAAGTGGCTTCTACTGATAGTCATAGTATTAATCATTGAAACCACGCTTGCAAAACTCAGACTGTTCCGGGTGATCGACTACCTTGCAGCTGCCTTCACCTTTTCTATCCTATTCCTGATTTTCTCTGAGGTGATCATGTGAACTTCATTGATCCAATTATATACTTGTTATCGGCGTTTGTTGCCATTTCTGCGTTTTACATTCAGGGACAGGAATTTGTCATATCTATGATAAGGGGCCAATCTATTCAATCTATTCTAATAGCTGCTATAGCATTCATAATGGGGTTTGTTGAAAGGTCCATCGATTTTTTCATATTGGGTATCTTAATAATATCTCTGAGAGCTTTTCTTGTAAATTTTTTTCTCGAGAGGAAAGTACCAGAATCAAAAAAATACCTATATGAAAAAGGGCTAAACGTCCCTTATCTTTTCCTTGTAGATCTGATTTTCATAGTAGTCTCAGTGATCCTAATTTATTCTGTCATATTTTCTGGCCTAACACTTCATAGCTTTGTTGGCGATTCTACCGTTCTTGTGTTTCCTTTAATGCTCTTTTTTCAGGGACTCTTTTTGATTGCCTCGAGGAGAACCACGTTTACTCAAATAATAGGATACGTGGAAGAAGAAAATGCCTTAGTTCTTTTTGCTATATTCCTGCTTCCCATCCCAATAATAATAGAGGCTAGTGTGTTCTTGGATGTTCTAGCGCTCGTAGTTATATCTTCAATAGTAGCCATTGAAAAGTTGCATCATGAGAGAATGGAGGAATTAAAAGGATGAATCCTGGAGAATTGATAGTTATACTCATCGTGATTATACCTGCAGTTTCCATTATATTTTATAAACTGAGAATACAATATGCTTCCGTTACGGCGGGAATCATCGACCTGATTCTAACTGTATTACTTTATTTTTATAAACCACTACCTGACATATTCTTCATAGATAATATTACAATAATTTTCATTTTAATGGTATTATCCATCTATGTTCTATCGCTGCTCTATTCACCTGCATACCTAAAAGGAACAAAAATGGGCATAAGAAAGAACAATTATTACATGCTCATAGACCTTTTTGCCGTTTCTATGCTCTTCACACTTGTAATAAACAATTATGGTCTGATGTGGGTAGGTATAGAAGCAACTACTATATCGTCGGCTTTATTATTAATTGCAAAGAAAACAGACACTTCATTGGAGGCTACCTGGAGATACATCGTAATAGTGTCAGCTGGTGTGGCTTTTGCCTTTTTCTCAGTGATTTTGATATACTACTCGTTAGGAACACTGCAAGTTTCGACGGCTATAATTTCACATGTTCATTCAAAGATGATTGTCGTCGCAGTTGCAATAGCACTCATTGGATTTGGAACTAAAGTCGGTGTCTTCCCTGTCCATACATGGCTTCCTGATGCTCACAGTGAAGCCCCATCACCCGTAAGTGCCATGTTTTCAGGAGTCCTTCTACCTACTGCACTTTATGTTTTATACCGAGTGTACGAGATTGCCCCGATAAGAGAGCTGTACGTATGGTTTGCAGTAGTGTCCATAGTTGCAGCATCTATATTTTTAGGGTATCAGACGCGCTATAAGAGGATGTTTGCATACTCCACAATGGAAAATATGAATCTTGCTCTCTTAGGTTTTGCTGTTGGCGGAACATTCGGGGTTATTGGAGCCGTTCTTCTGTTAATTTCACATAGCTTTGGTAAAGCAGGAGCTTTTTATTCTTCCGGAAACATCTTACGCCTTACTGGCAAAAGCAAGATCTTCGACATTGGAGGAATTTACAGATCAATGCCGGTTACTTCATCTTCGTTGCTCCTTTCCTCCCTCGCCGTAACAGGTGCACCTCCTTTTGGTACATTCTTTGGCGAATTCCTTATATTTGCTGGTCTCCTGCAAGAACATCAATACGCAGCGTTTATAATTGTAGCCATTGCTGTTGCAACTGCATTCATATC
>JAJYVJ010000023.1 GCA_021792045.1 Thermoplasmata archaeon
TTCAAAGGAATAAGGCTTTCGCAATGCCTGTAAAATGAGCATGTGGTTCTACATGACCACTCGCAAAGAGGTTATATTAACCGTTTTCGGCGAAATGCTTTTAAGAATTGTGGTTGCTTTAACCATTGGAGACTGAAAAAAAAGAAAGAGAACAAAACGCTACTAAATTTATTAGTGTCGAAAGTAAAGGACAGGTGGAAGTCTCAGATATATTGAATGCAATTTCTACCCCTTCATATTCTCCAAATCTGAAAATCAGAGAAGTACTTCAAAAAAATCTAAGAGCAAACCTAAAATGGAGTCAATTTTTTGAGGAGAATACTACTGAAATTAATTATGACTTCGATAAATTCGTAAAATTGTCTAATTTTTACGAAATCTCAAAGGGAAATACTAAATGGCATATAGAACAAAATTCAGGGACAGGAGCGGACTCTTTCTTTTTTTTAAGCAAGGATACCGCGGATGAGCATTTAATCCCTAGTTCGTACCTCTTCCCTGCTATATCAAGATCAAGAGATGTATCTGGATTTGAGTTTACCGAGTCGGACTGGAAGAGACTTCATTTTCAAGGTAAACGAACCTTCCTATTCAAGTGTTCCCTACCAAGAGATTCTATTGAAAATGGAGGATTGAATTATATACATTGGGGAGAAACGGAATGCAGAGTGAGTGAAAAGAGGGGAAAGGGCAACCTCTGTAGCCAGACATCAGCTTGCTCAAGAAGAAAAACTTTGAGCTCAGAATACTTTGGTTGGTACGACTTGGGGAATATACGAAATCCAAAGATTATCTCAGTATACCAAGCTTGGAGAAAGACAAGGTTTGTTTTAAATAAATATGAAGTGGCAATGTATCATGGCCTGCTAGCCTTCTACGAAAAAGATGGTGTAAGACTAACTGATGTTGAAACACGTTCTGTTTTGGCATATTTGAATTCATCCTTTGCTCAATATTATGTTGAAATTAACGGTAGGAAGACTGGAGCCGGAGCAATCGCCCTTGAAGTACAAACCGCCTTAGATATGCCGGTATTAGATGTGAGGAACATTAGTGATGATAGCAAAGAAATACTGAGCGCTCTTTTTGAAAAATTGGTGTCCAAGACCAGAGAAATTGGAGGTGCCAAAGATGAGGGACAGATGATAGAAGTAAGCAAAGTTGTTTATGAAATAGATGAAGTAATATCAAAATTGGTTGGTTTAGAAAGAGATACTACATTTTTTTTACAGAAGAAAGTTGAAGAGTTGATAGGTAGAAGAATGAGGGATGCCAAAGCTCCTGATCAGAATCTCTTGAGGGGAGAACATACTACAATGATAAAAAGGCCTGAAAGAAAGAGACCGATAAAAATCAGTTCAAATAAGAATCTAAGAAAACTTTCAGAATTCTCGGAAAACCTTGATGAAAACAAAGAACAATAATTGAATTCTTTAGTAAAGTTCACTCAGCCCAAACAAGCCTCCTTTATACATAGAAACTTTATTCAGTTCGTAAAGAGAGGTTTTTGATTCTTTAAGTAAAATAATGATTAAAAAGACCAAAGACTCTAACGGATAGATATAGGGCGCGACCGGTAAAAATCTAACTTGAGGAGTTGAGGTCTTTATCCAATCGCGCCCGATTGGAAATAGGCAGGAATCATATAGATTTTGCTGATAAATGTTGATTAATTTATGATACTGTAGTATCAATTTTGCCAAAATAAATCAGGAAGGATTCTCGTTCTTCCTGGCATTGGATCCGTTCATTTCGTCCACAACCGAATACATTATGGCTCCCGGACGGATTTCCCGTGGGCATACACCAAATACAGGAACATCGGGTGTTTCCATGAGGTTACCTTTCCTATCCATTCCTGAACGGTCCGGAATCCGGAACACCTGACATAATCGGCTAACTGGACCTCCCTTCCCTCCTCATGCAGCAGCATGACTTCTTGCACCTTCACCGGGGCGATCTCCTCAAATTTGTAGAAAGAACCATTCCTCGCCACAGTTTTTCCAGTCTGCCTCCTGTGCCTGATTGTGTATACGAATCCATGTTGAACAAGATGCTCCCTTGCTTCCTTCACATTGAAAAAAATGGGAGAGGTCATGCCTGACCCTCTTTTTCCGGTCCCCCTTCCTGCCCTGCCTGCTGCTTGGCGGTATCATTGGCCACCACATTCTCTGCAAGGAACTCAAGCATTCCCTCCAGCCGGGTCTTGAGCATGTCCTTCTCGCCGACGATCTCCGCCATCTCCTCTATATCCTTCTTCGTCTCGACTGCCTGCAGACTGAGCTTCTCGTATCTTTTCCCCTTCTTCTTGGCAATGCCTTTCAGCCGGTCTATGGTCTCGTTGAGCTTGGAGATCTTCCCCTCATACTCAAAGCGGATCTTCGATGCAAGGAGCTGTCGTTGCTTCTCAACCCGGTCAGCGATGTCGGGATTCAGGTCAGATGAGGACAGCACTTCCCTCAAACCCTTCATCTCGTTCAGCACGGCAATCAGGGATCGAACCTGGTAGTTCATACTGAGGAAATTTGGGGAAGATGGGCGGAGTTCGTCCATCTTATCCGGCGGTATCGGGAACGTTGGATGTTTCCTGTATATTGCATCGACTATGTCCTTCCAGCGAAGCGTAAGGTCCCTGTATATCTCGTTCTTGGCGCCCTCAAAGGCAATCTGGATCTTCTTGTACTCGTCCTCAAGAAGGTTCAGCCTGTCCCTCGGAATGACGTATTGCTTATCCAGCTTGAATGAGGCAAGCTTCGCACATGTCCGGTAGAACCTGACCTTCTGATAGTCCACCTTTGCCCTCTGCTCCGGATCCATCCTGTAGAAAGCCGATCTTATATGCTCATCAAGCACGGATATGTTGGCGCTGAATCCCTCGGTTCCAAGCTCCACGACAAAGAACCTTTCCAGCGGCGATTCCATCCTCTTGCTTACGCCTGCCTGCCCTGTCGATCCGGGCAAGCCCTCTCCTTCTGCTCCCACTGCCATATCCACTTCGGTTGACCCCGGTATCAGTAACGCACCGTCTTTCGTTTCCTGTTCTGTCATGTTTAGACCTCCATCAGTATGTTGTCGCCTGAAAACTTCTCAATATGGATCGCATGGGAATATTTCTCAAGCAGGGGGTTGCTTGTCTGTATCATCACACTCGTCAGATCCATCTTGCTGCATTGCCTTGCGACGTTCTCATCGATGCTGTCTATTCCATCCGAGACAAGCACCGACTTGTAATCCCTTCCATTCTTCAGGACATCCTCAAGGCATGTGGTAATGTTCGTGCCGCCGTCAGCCTGTATGCCTGCAAGGGTTTTCAGCAATTCCCACATGTCCGTGATGGGTTCTCCCAATTCGGTATCGAACAACCGGAGCTTCAGGGTTCCACCATGCTCCCGGATTGTTTTAGCCATCCCGATCACGCTTGCCGCTGCGACCGCTATCTTTGGAGCGTAATCATCGATGAATGCTATTCCACCACCCATGCTGCCCGATTTATCCAGATAGACGAGGTAATTGTTCATGCTGGAATACCTCTCCCTGACGTGAGCGGTCTTGGATGCGATCTTATAGTCAAGGAGATCCTCATCGAGCATATCCTGCGGAATGACATCCGGGATCTCGGAATAATAGAGCATCTTTCTTGCCCCTATGGGTATTCCCCTCCTGACGGACGGTTTCACGTGCGATTTCCCGGTATCGTCGGTATTGAGCCTCTTCATCACCCTGGCGAGGGAGATCACGAACTTGTTTGACAGTATGTCGCGCATCTCTTCCGGATCCGTAAGCCGTCTCATCGGAATCCCGGTATGCGAGAACGAACTCAGCATGGATATCATGTCGTTGCTTTGCTGCGTGGCCTGTTGCGCCGCAGAGGACATCGTTCTCATTATGTTGTTATAGAGGGACTGGTTTCCCATCGTGCCGCCCTGGAGGTTGTTCAGCGCGTTCATGAAGTTGTTGAAGTTGAAGGGCTGGTTCCCGGGTTGATTGTTCGGCTGATTGGTAGGAGTATTGCCGGGTTGATTCCCCTGCTGGTTCCCGGGTTGCTGTTGTGGCTGTTGCGGCTGCTGCATAGAGGGCGGAATCGATGCTTGCGCCTCCTTCGCCTTCTCCACATAGGCCTGCAGGAAGTTCTTGCTCGCCATCAGGGAAAGCATCGGGTTCCTTGACACCTTGGCATTCAGCTCCTGGTATCTTGGATCCGCCATCTCCTTCTCAAGCAGTGACTTCCATGAGTTCTTGGAAAGGGGATTCAGGACGAGCTTGTCATAAGGCATGTAATGCATCAGGTGTGCATCCATCAGGAAATGTGATCCCATGGTGACGTTCTTCTCCGAAAAGTCCCTCGTCAGATCGAAAGTCGCTGACCTGACGGTCGGGTCCTTGTAGGCATTCTGGTCCATGAAGGACTTCCACTCATCAGGCCGGATGATCTTGTATTTCTTGTTATAGTAGGATTGGGCGGTCTGCATCAGACTATCCCTCCTGCGATCTGTTTCTTGACGTCCTGTATCTTCTTGAGAACAGCCTCGGCATCGTTCACGAACTGCGTGACCTCTGCCTGGTAGACGTCAAGCATGCCTTCCTTCTTCACTAACTGCCCTGCCATGTTGACCGCTTCAAGTGCTTCCTTCTCGGCGTCGCCAAGATTGCCGTTCTTCATCAGGTCTCCGACCTTCGTGAGCTTCTCCTGTGCAGCCCTGAGTTCCTTCGGGTAAAGTGTGTCAAGTGCCTTGTTGAACGCGTTGAGCTGCTCATCGTTGTCCTGCAGAACGTATTTCGCCACGTCCACTGCGGACTTCTTTATTGGCAAGTCCATGAGCCATGAGTATGTGGCGACAAGGAACGGAAGATAAGTCTTTCCTATCGCTGTCCTGTCTGATACGAAGATTCCGTTCATCCTCATCGTAGATACCAGTGTGGCTATGATGTCCGCTATCTCCCCTGCATGTGCCTTTTCGAATGCCTCTATCTCCGCATACGCCTCGTCCAGTTCCTGCATGGATATGCCTGTCTTTGCTGCACCGTTCTTGTTCAGGTTCAGCATGATCCCATTCCTGATCTTGTCAGACGGTATAGGCGAAACAAAGTGCTTCAGCAGTATTCGGTCATAGAAAGCCTGAAGCTCGTCTCCCTGCGGCAGTTCATTGGATGCTGTGAACATGGATATCAATGGCACGGAATGCACCGTGCCATCGGCATCCACGAAAACCCTCTCGTTCATAATGTTAAGAAGCGTGTTCAGTGTCTCGGACGATCCTTTGAAAACCTCATCCATGAAGGCAATGTTGGCCTCGGGTAGTTTGCCCTTCATCATCCTGACGTATTTACCCTGCCTGAATGCTATTGGATCAATTGCCCCAACAATGTCGTCGGGTATGGAGTACTTGCTCAGCAGGTAATAATAGTATTTTCCGCCTATCCTGTCCGTCAGGGATTTCAGCAAAGCGGACTTCGCCGTTCCCGGTTCGCCTATCAGCACGCAGTGGTTTCTGCTCAGTAATGCAAGCAGGGCTACCTTTGCCTCCTCATCCCTTCCGATGAACTCGGAACTTAGCTCCGCCAGTATCTTCCTGGCTTTCTCTTTATGGCTGTCTACTCTTTCTTGCGGTTGTAAAACTGTTTCCAATTTCCTCAACTCCTCAAGACCATATCCATAATGTGCATATATAACTTTGCCTATATCTGATACTGATTATCTATTATGAGAAAACGATACCGCAGTATCATTTTCCACAAAAACTGATTGGGGGGCGATATCTTTTAATGCGCGAAGATATGTGTTCATCGATTATGACGGTAGATCAGAAGGGAACAGAATCGAAACCGGCGAAGAAGCCAAACAAGAAGCCATTCAGTTACACTCCCGGAGACAGGAGGTTCAAGGAGCCTGAACCGCTTGGTCTTGAGGACTTCTCCATTACAGTGAAAGGGAAGAAGATACCGCTGAAGCTGAGGGCAAAGATCGACGGCCACACAACCCAGGCATGGCTGTTCGCCGATAACGCTCCATACAAGCCATACGAGCTTACGTATCACAAAGAGTACAAGGCCTTCTTGCGAACGATCAACGTGATAAGGAAGATCTACGGTTCTGAAAAAGCCAAAGAAGAAAGCAAATGAGTTGTTATGAACAGGAAAGACTTGCCGGAACTGGTCGGTGGTTATTTCGATTATCTTGAATATGAGGGACAACTCAGAAATTCCAATAGTATCGACCTTTCAGGAAGCAACTGGATTGACTCTGTTACTGCTTTCTTGCTCGCTAATTTGAAATTCTCAAGGAATATTGAAATTACAGCTGGTAGTCAAAGCAACGCCATGGGATATTTCAATACGATTGCAAATAGGAATCCAGAGTGGTGGAAATCAAGATCATATGGGATTCTTTATTCGCCTTCAGATTCCTATCTTCCTTTTTCAAGGCTTCCTAAGTCTCAAAGGGATTTTGCTACACTTACGAATGCTTTTATGGCACGTATGAACTCCTTTACCATAGTCGGTGGGAAGAATACTTTTATGTCAGTCCTTGGGGAACTTACGGACAATATTTACCAGCATTCTAATTTCACATCTGCATTCATGATGTGTCAGGTTTACAGGACTAAACGCTATGTTGATATTTCTTTCATTGACGACGGAATAACTATTCCTGGCAATTTTGAGGCAAATTCAATAGCTTTTGACAGTGATGGACAAGCCATCGATATGGCTGTAAATGGTACATCTACGAAGGATCCGGTGGTAAGAGGAAGAGGCCTTGGAGACTCTCTAAGAATATATTGTGAAGGTGCGGACGCAAAAGCAATGATCGTGTCTAGAGAGGGAATCTATTATAGAAGTTCAGCCGATGTCTCCCTTTTCAATTTGAAAAGTCTTAGCAAGTTCAGAGGGACGCTTATTTGTATTAGATCACCCATAATGACAAATGAAATACCCCTTTACGATTACTTCGGCTGATAAGCACCTTCGTCAACCGGTCCTGCAAAGTTATTAATGTACGTTTAGATACCACTTCATGGAAATTAAAGTGTCTATAGTACTAGGCACAAACGAGCTTCTGCTGAGAGGTTGGGCGGACTCCCTCTTCACTGAGCTAGAAAAATCAAGGCAGAAAGAGATCGTTTTGGACTTTTCAGAAATTAGCTTCATCAGCAGATCGTTTGCGCACGAGTACTTGATGCAGAAGAAATCATTCAAGAAGACTCTAAAGGAAATTAACTTGAATGAATCGGTATCTCGAATGATGTCTATAGCGTTCAGGGGCAAACAAAAGACTAATTCTAAGAAGAATCAACCAATTGCGGTATTTAATCTCTAAAACGCAAAAAGGGGAACGCCAAATATTCTGATCTAGCGCTCCCCTTTGATTCAATCTTCTCATATTTAAACAATGATGGAACTATGTTCCAATAGTCTCTACATTTCTTCCATGCCCATTCACATCCGAAACGCAAAAAGGGGAAGCCCGCCATTGCGAACTTCCCCTCATATTTTATGGAAGGATGATACCCGATTTCCTTGCAAGATCACTCAACTTGTTATACAGGTCTTCAAGGGCGATATGAATAAGATTCGCATCCGTGAACCTCCCCTCGTCACCTTCTTCGTATTTGTATCCAAAATCCTTGCTCGTGATAATCTTGTTGATAGTATCCACCAAGGATGCCGTATCATCTTCCAAAATCACTGTTCTCATCTTTCTGTCTCCTGCCTTCCGGCGATATAAAATTTAACATGTCAGCCGAATACGTCCGGAACCCATCTTCTGCCTGCACCAAGAAGGACCAGCCGCATGTCGTTGAGCTTGTTCACGATCTCATCCGAAGTTTTCCGGATCTCCTGTGGAACGTCAACCTTCGGCATGTATCCTATCTTTGTCACGTATCCGTTCTCGGGCGTATTCAATAGCTGATTCACATGTTCCTCAAATAAATATTTCAATTCTGTAAGGTGATTCTGGAACCACCTTCTCTTTTTAAGCTCGGGCATGTTTCTTAAACCATCAGCCCTTGCAATCATGTCGTTATAGTATTCCTCGATCTTCTCGTCCTCAAACCCGGCAAGGTCGTATCCTAACCAGTAGAGGGCAGATCGCAGGTATATGTATCTGTTTCTCAGTTCTTCAAGCATCCACATGGCTTCATTGCCCTGTGGCCTCGGTCCAGGCATCAAACTGTCATGTTCGAGCCGGACCGTTGTCAATACGTTCCTGAAAAATTCATCTTCAGGAACCTGCTGTTGTGGTGAGAAATCGTGGAAACTGTCTCCGGTAAATATCTTCAATTTGCCGAATATTTCCCTCACCACGTAATTTGTTCTTCTGTCATTGCTTGTTGTTATCAATCCATAACCGAGCAGATCTTCGAAGCAGACAGGAACCTTCGCCCTTGGTATGAAAGGCATGTTCTTGCACCATGCCCTCACGTAATATTCCCTCTCGAAAAACTCCCCATCGACCCGTTCAACCTCCCTGATTGTTTCGTAAGTCACGTATGTGCTTACCGGATCGGGAATCTGCTTTCCGTAAACGTATGGTTCCCAGTATTCTGCTATATGGGCGTCGTATATGCTTCCGCCCATTGTCAGTTCTACTCGGTCTATCTTTATTTCAACCAACCTTCTCACTTTTCCTCCGCCTTTCGGCTAAATAAAATTATAATTAATGTATTAAGTTTCTCGCTCCATCACTCTGCGCGTGGAGCCAATAAAAATATTATGTTTGTCAATCCTTGATTTCCGGCATACCTGACGGTTGCCGGATAGTCGCTTTTCATTTCGATTTTAAGTTCCTCATCCTTCTTGATATCCTTCAAGAAGTTTATGAAGTATTCCTGGGGATATATCGCCGATACAATGTCCGGACCGTAGATCCTGAATTCCTTCATCATGTCATTTGCTATCTCTGTCTTCGCTTCAGTCGATTCAGATGCAGCCTTCAATATAATGGATCGCACTATAGGATCCATTGTAATCCTGAAGGCATCTGATACGTTTTTAGCATTTCCAAAAAAATCCTTCAGATATCCAGCATTTATGACGAAATAATCATTCGCCTTTATGTCTGGAATCTTGGGTACTTTCACGGTGTCCGGGTCGAGAAGCGGCAACGTCATTGAACTCACGCCGTTGCTTACGGTGTAGGTTCCCTCTTTCTTGTTGTTCCACTCAAACGTCACGGTGTCCTTTGGGTTCAGCTTCAGGTCTATTATCCTTTCTACGTCCAATGCGTATTCTGCATCTTCGTCAAAATACCACTCTAAGAATTCGCCCCTGCTCATGGTCACGTCAATCATGGCCACGTGCGCCGGGTCCATTACTCTTGTGTGCAGTCCGTTTGAGTCTATTCCGAATTTAGCCTCACCCTCAAATCTATTCAGGGTTTGCAATACGGGTTTCAGGTAACCATACTCCACAATGAATCTCCCTTTCACGGTGTCCTTTCTTTTGGCTATCTCATTCTTTGACTCCTGGGCGACCGGTGCCGGTTTCTGGCTCTTTGCCAGTCCCTCGGCTTCCTTTATCGCCCTTCTCTTCGCTGCACCAACAAGAAGTCCCGGCTGATCGTATTCGTCTACTGTGGCATTCCTTGGCTCATTGTTTTCGCTCTGTGCCTGAACATCCACCTGTTCCGTCTTCTGTATCGCTGCCTTTGTTTCCTCTACTCTCTCCGAATCCGTGGTTTTACCCACTTCTTCTGTTTTTTCCATTTCTTGTTTTCTCCCCCTGTCTTCAAACAGGGCAAAATAAAATTATAAGGGATTAGTCGTCTTCCATGAAAAGTGCATATTGTTCATCGAGTGCGATATAATAATGACCATTTCCGCAGTTGCGGAACTCTTCAGCGTAAGATGCTCGATTCTTACTGGGATCATAGTCAAAACTCACATCATACGATGTGTATGCCCTAGCTCTGTATGGTTGCTTGTTCTTCATTGCATCTGCGATTTCTCTGAAAATAATTTCGTTTCGTGACCCGTAATTCATCTTCTTGATCTTGATCACCTTATGGCCAAACGGTTCCCATAGGAGGCTCGTTTTGGCCCAAACTTCTCCCTTATCATTAGCATCCACAAGTCTCGGGTCAATCTGCCTTATCCTTTCGGCATTTACGGACTTGTTTCTATAGTAATCACAACCCTCGTTGTCAACCCAATATTGGTCGCATGCCTTCATGAGTTTGTCGAAGCCAATATCAAGAACGGTTATCGCATCCTGCTTTACTTCAGGCCATAAACCACTCTTACCGAGTTTGTCTATTATCTTCCTGACCTGTTTTTCCCAAGCAGCCTTTTCATCTTCAGGCTTCTTGCTTATGTCTATTACATCCACGTATTCCTGGTAATCTATAGCATAGCCGAAGGATCTCTTTCCCTTCGGAATCTCTATGAAATCACCGCTGCTTCCCAACGCTATTCTTTTCTTTACCTTCTCGCCATTCTTCTTTACGAATAGCACTTCTCTCCTAAACTTCTCTCCCATTATCTCTTTCAATTTCTCTTTTAGATCCATTGAAGGATCAAGTTGTTGTTCCATTTTTCACTCTCTCCTGCCTCCCGGCAAAATAAAATCATTTTTTTGGTTTCGTGATGAATATGTAGCACATTTCCTTATGCGGATGCTCCCCAAAATCCTGTACCCATCCAGAAAAATAAACCTCGTTCCCCGTGCCATCATTATTTATGGTGGTCCTCGAGTCACATGCATTTCCGGATTGATATTTCTCAAGAACATGAAAATCATCCATCAATTTCTTGAATTCCTCGCTTTCATCATCCATCCTGCCCCAAACGAAAGACTCACCGCCTTCCACGTCTCGCGTGGAACTAAAGTGAATCTCTCTAATTTTCACTTCCATTTTTTAGTCTCCTGCTCTCTCGAGCTAAATAAAATTATTCAAGTCGTCAGGGACTTAACCTTCCCGGTCAGGATTGTTTGTTATGCAATCGATAAGACGTCTTGGAGCCTTGCTGTATTGTTTCAAATGGCCTATCGCTGTATCAAGCGCCTTAAGCGCACGACGGACAGGCACACCATTCACCAAGACTTCATAGTAATCCATCGTATCAACGATTGACACATAATCCAGATCCGGCTTGTCCAAAACACCCCTCACGAAATTGACCATGTCCTCTTCCACACTCTTTGAGTATAGAATCAGGTACTTTGCTGTCTCTTTTTCTTCCTTATCCAAGTTTCTCACTTCATCCCTCCGCCTTTCGGCTAAACAAAATTATAATTAGAATTAGATTATGTTTTTACAAATTGTTTTTACAAACGGTTTCATGATCCCAATCGCCCAGGACACATGGAGCAACCGAGTCAAAGAGCCTCATCAGTTTCCGCCTCACTGCTTTGGGAAGTCGATCCCATTGCAGTGTCGATAGGGGTTCACCATACCGGTTATCCCTATTCTCTGAAACGGCTTCTAACGATCCTCTTTTCTCATCTTCATAACAGTTGTTCCAATCATCCCTGCATTGTCTTTCACTATGCCTGTTCATTCACTCATTCTCCGCCTTTCGGCTACATTGAAATCATAGATCTGTAAAACGGTCGGCATTAGTTTTCTGCGCTTCCAACCAATCATCAGCTTTCACCCTTTCCTTCAGGTGCTTGTCCTCTGCATCTTTAAGTGCATGATAATAAGCTTTGAATGCGTCTTTGACTGCATCATCATACGCCTTGTCCGCCTCTTCCCTAAGTTTCCAATATTTCTCTAATATTTTCTCGTCCATTCGTTTTAACCTCCTGCCATTCGGCAATATAAAATTAAATATTTTTAACGAAATCCTCAAACTCTTTTTCATACTGGTCAGTAAACGCCAGCAGGAAACCGATCGCTATCTCTCTCGATTTCATCAGGTTCCGGTCAATCTTCCTCACCTTATCCAAGAGCCTGTTGATCTCGGGTTTCAATTCTTTTTCATTCTTGCTAAACCATTCACCTTCAGGTGAAATACAGTCTAACATTTTTTTCCTCCGCCTTTCGGCAACAAAAATTAAGAAGTCACGCACTCATGCAGATGCTCTGCTATTGTGTTGCTGATGAAATCCGCAACTTCATTGCATTCCATCGCCTCTATCTCAGCGTCCACAAACTGCATGCCTTCACTTTCGTATTTTTCAATGTTTTTCTTTAGCAGATCTCGCAGAGTGTCCACATCGTCGGCCGTATAATTTAATTCCATCTTTTCAGGATCGTATTCTTCTGGATTCCAACCCAAGGATTCCAGATATTCTCTCTTGTTGTACTCAAACTCCTCGGCCTCTCGCATGAACATGTCGCTTGCGAGATCCCCGTAAAATCTCCATCTCAATTCATTCATAGGTACATAAATTACGGAGAATCTACCATCTCGCTTGCGCATCTCTTGCAGATGGGCGGTTTTAAAACCCACCTATCCGCAAGTGGAATACGTTCGCTGTAGGCTATCTCTCCACTGTTAAGTAAATTTTGACATATTGGACATTTTGCATACCTTCCTGTTATGACAGGAACCAGTATGCTACCATTCTTAGTTTTAATCTCGTTCATGGCTACATAGTGGTCATTGAGTGACCACCAACTCTTCATAGAAATCATCGACCAACGAAGCCAAATCGAAGGCTGCCACCGGCATAGGTAAATCCTCCCATGCAGATCCAATCCTGTCGGAAATCTCCCTGACAATCATGCTATCTTCAGGAATGTCAACCTGTTGCCTGGTCTTCAGGCATTCACTTACGAAACGCCTTTTGTCGGTGTCTTCTATCTTTTCATGGTTTTCAAGTTTTGTCATGAGGCTGTAATACCCCATAAAATACCTCCTGCCTTTCGGCTAAATAAAATTATTTGTTCCTCAATCCGTCAGGATTCTCTTTCATGATCTCCTTGAGTTGTTCAAGAGCATCCTCGTAATGTCCGTATGCATCTACGCTGTCATAGCCTTCATCGCCTAGCATCCAGAATCCAGACCAAACGGTTTCCCGTTCATCTTCCGGCAATCTTTTACATGCCCGGCAGTCGCACACCGCATCATCATCCGGTTCCAATATAAGTCTCTCGATAAACTCCGACTCGAATTCTGAATCCTTTTCAGGATCGGGGTAAATACTCCACTGAACCCACATTCCGCGAGTTCCCAAGTCTTCTGTCCATTTTCCTATCGATTCATCTGCTATATCAAATAGCAGCATTCCGCCATATCTACTCATTTCTTTATCTCCTGCCTTTCGGCTAAATAAAATTATCCGAAAATTACCTCTCCAAAAAGAGAGTATTGCACTAATGCGTCGGCGTCGGTGGCATCCCACTGACTTGCATCAGCCATTTCCGCCTGTGTCAGGCCATTATGATACTTGACCCCGATATCCGGAAACATCTTGCTAATCCCCTTTACAAGGTCTTGCAGATTCAATTCCACTCTTTTCGGGTTCTCTTTATCTTCGCTGATTATAAAGACAAACTTCATTTCTTTATAATTCCACCTGACACATGGCAGCGATGGCGATGAGTATTCAGGGAAATTCTCCATCACTTCCTTCACCAGTTGCTCCTTCGCATTCTCGTCCAGTTCTATTTTTTCACTCATTTACTCCCTCCGCTCTCCTGAGCTAAATAAAATTATCTGGCGATTAGTTCTTGTGCGAACTCGAGGAGATATCTGCTATCTCTCATTTCGCCAAAATATTCTTTCCATGGTACAAACCAGTCCTGGTATTCCAGCCATGCTCTGCATGGCTCACCATCTGAATTTAGGTCGCCAACGATCTTGACCGCCGGACCACCCGTGGTGAGTAATATTTCAAACTCGGCATCTTCCGGCTTTTCATCCGGATTGTGCCAATCCGACCTGAATTGGACACTTAATGGATATTCCAATATCTGTTGGAGTGCATTGTCCTCATCGTGATACTGTTCACGATGTTCCTCGGTTGCACTTTTACTATATACATCCAACCCATCCAGTATTTCCTCATCAGGCAGGTCACATTGAATATCATCACATCGTCTTGCATGTTCCAGTCGGTCAATCATTTTCCTAATATTTTTCATACTGGCCGCAGCCTGGTCCCTGCCATGGTCTTCTTTTACGCTTTCCATTTTTCTATTCCTCCGCCTTTCGGCAAAATAAAATTATTGTTTTTCGTTCCTGATCGCTATCACCATCTCAACCACACGGTCTGCAGATAGGTTCAGAATTTCCCGGACTCTCTCTATAGGAATCCCGGAGAAAGCGAGATAGAATCCCAGTATAGATTCTGTAGCCGATATCATGGTGTCGTCGTCTATCCTCTTCTCGGTAGCGACTTTCAGGATATCCTTAACAGCCTGTCTCACTTCATCGAACCTCTTCCGATCCTCTGGTTTTGTGGTGTTCGGGTCAGGAACGAGTCTTATTCTTTTTTCCAAACCTTTCTCATTCATGGCAACACCCATTTAAAACGCAAAAAGGGGAAGCCCTCATATACTGCGAACTTCCCCTATTTCTTGAATGATATTAAGGCTAAATAAAATTAATCAGTTGGTGGTTCTTTATCCTCATCAGTCCAATCCCATCCCTTTTTATCCTTGTCTTCTGAATCGATGTAAATTCCTTCATCAGGTTCAGTAAGATAAAAGAGACTGAGGTGAACCGTTTTGATAATCTCCCTTCTCTGATATAGTGCTTTTCTCAGGTCAGCAATTTTCTCTTCATAGATATGGCTGCTCCACGAAACATTGCTGTATCGTATATCAAAAGCTTCATCATGCTCAGACCAAAGTATCAAAGCTTGACCGTTTATCTTCTGCCGCAAGTTACTCATATAATATTCGTAACTCACCCATCCTGCCGGTATCTCGGATACCTCTGTATATTCGCTGATGCTCTCAGCCAACTTCCGTGCCTCATCGTAGCCCACACCCTTCTTCAGAGTTATGCCTCCTGTTAAAAACGTTTCTGTACTCATTTTTTAATTCCTCCGCCTTTCGGCTAAATAAAATCTGAACATCATTTGATATGTTCAGTCAGATCAACATCCAAATCTGAGACTAGATCTTTCAGGGCGTCAGACATTTCACCACTGAAGTAATCATCTGCTACTTTCTGCAAAACATCAGGGATGGTTTTTGCTACGAATGCTTCATAGAAATCCCGTTCCCCTTGCCACGCGGTCATCCGCGATGCATGCACCACGAATCTTCCTCCGGTAGTCTTGTAAAGAGCAAATTCCATCCACCTGCTGTCTCCTTCTCTCCAAGTTGATGAAGAGCTTAATTTCCAACCCTTGAATGACAGATTTTTTGTATCTGTCCGCTTTAGCTCAAATTCGTCCGCTTCTTCTATATTTGTTTTTGTATTTTTTTCTTCCATTGTTTTCCTCCGCCTTTCGGCAATATAAAATTTATGTCGATTTAAAATTCAAAATCCTGTGGTCTGATAGGTAGAGAAACTGGAACTGATGTTGGTTCTTCCACCTTCTCTATTTTAGGTATTCCCCTTTCGGGAATGGTAGCCGGATCCAGCTCATAAATATCATTATCATTCCCATCTTCGTCGATAACCTTGGTAATCGTTCCATCCTTGGCGAGTTGTTCGACAAACTCACCAACTGTTTTCACACCAAGATCCTCTCCGCAATTAGGGCATAAGATTCTGTATTGCAGTGATTTTTTCATATCACTTAAACTATCATCCAGCCAATCGTCTTCTATCAATTCCTGTTCCCAGTTCTCATTGTTCCCATCGTCCCTGCAGTCTAGAATATCATCGACTCTTCCGTCAATAAAACCCGTAATCCGGTATTCTACTTTCACTGTTTCAACTATTCTATAATTACATTTTTTGCAGATCATCTTTCATCTCCTGCTACATAATAAAAATTAAATTATCAATTAAACAATTTTAAAAATCCCATTTTTAACGACAATCTCGGTTATATCTGCCGCATCGAATTCTTCGGCCATGGTTTCAACGAATTCGTCAAACCTCCACGGTTCATCATCGTAAAAAGATACGACGTATTCACCAGGTTCTAGATTCGTCAGGTAGATCCCTTCCACCCAATCACCGCCGCACTCGCTCTCGACTTCTTCAAGGGTAAATATCTCACTCGAAATCTCGTTTTGTCTTTTCAATTGCTTCGTTCTTGCCTTCTCCAAATAGTTTGGTTCATGTGCGACACCACTTGTCATGGCATCGGGCATTCCAAACTCATCTTCTTTCATGGCTGCATAAAATTAGAGATCAGATTCGATCTGATCCCTTATATAAATTGCGGCTAACTCGCCTTCATCTATTCTCATAGTGTCAATTGGCATTTTCTTCTTATCAAGAATTTTCTGAACATTTTCATACAAAAGTCCAGCACCATATTTATCCACTAAGCCGTTAGAAGTAACTTCCATTGTACCCATATCATTGTTGGTCAAAAAGTCATGACTGCCGATCTGATGCATCACGGCTTGTATTCTGTTCTTGTGTATCTCGATTATCCCCTCTCTGAGACAATCACTGCACACAAGATAAGTGCCGTCATTCAGATTCGTCATTCCCTCTCTTACATCGCGGAAATTCTTCTCTGCGTAATACTTAGTTGTCGAATATCTGTGAACCTTTGATGTGACGTTGCTCTTAAATTCCCCGATATTTTCCCAATCATCACTCATTTTGTTCCTCCGCTCTCTCGAGCAAAATAAAATTATTACGGGGCCCTCGGCGCGATAAGGGTGTATCCCTTGACATCGTCACCGGTCTCCCCGATTTTAAAGTTCAATTTTAGCGGACCCGGGGCCTTAACCTCCTTGGTCTTTCCGTTAACTGTTTTTTCAGCTGTTGTTATAAATCTGACCATTACATCCCCTTTCTGGAAATTCCTGGCCACTTGTTCAAGTTTTTCTATTGTGTATGAAGATTTCATACCTTCCTCGCCCTTGAAGTCTCCCTTCAGGATCTTCACTGGCAATTCCATTTCTGTCTTTTCTCTTGTCGCAGACATAATCAAGTTATTTTTGTCTGCCGTCAGTGTCACCATGTCTGCCATGTCGGCAGCCACTCTCAATGCGGTGTGGAACTGCTTTCCACTCACTACCGCACCTGTGCTGTAGTTTATCTGTGGTATTTTTACGGTAAGTTGCTCACCAAGCACCTGGAAAGTTTTCACAAATCCATCTGCTCCCGATACCGTAATCATATCTTTGTTCTGAGAGACTTTTATTCTCCCCTTCACGTACATCAGGACGCCCTTCAAATCGCTCAGGTTAATCCCGAATGTCACATCGTTGTTTGTATATTTCACGCATCTCTTTGCATCTATGTATTCGACACACATTGAAACATGTGCGTCGTCCATTCCTGCAATTCTTATTCCGTCTTTCGCCCCGGATATCAACACCTGGTCAATACCCATAGACTTGAAGACCTTTATTGCGTCATACAGGGACATCTGATCCATCTCGAATGATAGACCACTCTGTCCACTCTCAATAGCTGTCGTCTCCTCTCTTCCGATAGTTGTCGTTTCAACCATTTCTTTTTCACTCCTTTCCCGGAATTCATACCGGGCAACATAATCAGGTCAACGGATAGGCATTAAACCCTTTCCATGCCTGAAATGCCGGGTCTACTTGTATATGT
>JAJYVJ010000174.1 GCA_021792045.1 Thermoplasmata archaeon
GTTAACGGACAGCTTTACAGAGGAGCTCACGGAATGGCTGGCGAGTTTGGCCATATGGTTATTATGTCCAATGGGCCAATCTGCGGATGCGGGCGACGTGGCTGTCTGGAAGCAGTGGCCGGCGGAAGGGGTATTGCCCGACGGGCATCTGAAAATATCACGGCAATACATGAGTCACATCTTTTCTCCAAGCTAAAGCCTTCCGAAATTGATGCGAAGAAAGTGTTCGAATTCAAGAGGAAGGGGGATATGTTTTCGCAACTGATCGTTGAGGAAACAATTTATTACCTTGCCGTTGGCATAGTCAACGTAATAAATATTATGGATCCAGAAGCAGTGATAATAGGCGGCGGAATCGCAGATGCAGGAAATGACCTTTTTGTTCCATTGAGAATGGCAATAAGGGAGGAGTTTAAAAGCATGTATCGGCCTGTAAAGATTTTGCGTGGCCTAAAGAACGGGCATGATTTAGCACCAATCTCTATACCAATATTCAATGAAACAGAGACGAGTATCCGCAATAGCCAAGTTGCTAAATCAATATGATATTCGGAATTGAATTTCATTAGACTTGCATTTTGAGCTTAGTTATTATAGTGGTCCAAAAATATTCCTCTCTGATTAAGCATAAAATAACACAAGTTTTCATAAATTCTCCAAAAGTTTAATGATAGCTTTTCTTTCTATTCTCTTTAGAATCCTATGGGTTGACGCCGGTGATATACCTAGCTCTATTGAGAATTGCTTCATAGTGAGTTTTCTTGGTATATCAAAATATCCAAGATCATTTGCCTTTTTCAATACTATCGCCTGTCTTTTTGTCAACCCACAAGAATTGGCGGGGAATGGCACGGGTATCCTTCCGTTTGAAAAAACTTCCGACGATTTCCTTATAGTGTATGGAACATCAAGTTCGTTCAATAGTTCCAAGAATTTTTTGGATTCATGTTTTACAACAAGGAAATTGAATTTCATAGATCTCTGCGAAATGCTAATTGGAGGTACTAAGAATATGGTTTCATAGTACCTCTTTATTAGTTTTTTCAAAATTGGCGGGACTCTTTGGGAGACAAGTATCGTATATTCATGAGATCCGTTTCCTATCGATAATATTTCAAAGCTCTCTAAGTTATATAGCTTCAACAGTCCCTCCTTTTTAGATGAGAGGGTGAGGCTGCTTTTCTTGATATCTTTACCTTCGAGAGAAGCAATATATACTATTCGATCTGGGCTATAATTTATTATGTCGTGAACTAGCAGTTCCTTTTCATGAACATAGAAGTGCGGGTCTATTATTCCCAATCTATTTAAGTCAAGTTCTATTGTTATCCTCTTTGCCATTATGAAAAAGGTAATATGTTCTCTATATTTGTTTTAATCTTAATCAAACTTATGAAACTTCAAAACAATTTAAATTAATCAAGGTGAAGGTTTTTCTCGTTTTTTATATCGCAAAAACTCCTCATTATCAAAGTAAGCCGCCGACGGGGTTTGAACACGCGACCTCGTGCTTACCAAGCACGCGCTCTACCATGCTGAGCTACGGCGGCAAATCTTAAAGGGCATACACTACGAATTTAATAACTTTTCAAGTAATTCTTACGACAAGTCACAGGATCTCGGGCCCATTCCCTGAACAAATTGTTCTAGTAAAAATTTATGCAATTCCTTCCTTTTGATTTATTAATCTATTAAATTTTAACCAAAGGTACACGCGTTGAAAATTCAATCTTTGAGACCAAGGCATTCGCAGAGTTGTTGTTAAATTGGCTTACATTAGCCTCAGGCCCCATAATTGTTGCCAGAATAATTATCGTAAGAAAAATATTTACATACCTAGTACATGCCAAGTTATATGTCTTCGAATGATAAACCTACCGCTGCTTTTGTTCTTAGCCTTATAGGCGGTATATTCATCGTTCTTGGAGGGATAGTTGAAGCTGCAATAGGTTCTTTTTTTACCCTTTTTTCCTTTGGTCTAACAGGTGCGGTAGTTGTTCTAGGTGTTGTTGGGATCATCTTGGGAGTCGTAATTATAGCCGGAAGCGCACAAATAAATTCTAACCCCGAGAGGAGTCACGTTACCTGGGGCGCGATAATTCTAGTCATTTCCATTGTAAGTATTTTCGCTGGAATGGGTGGGTTTTTCATCGGATTTATCCTGGCACTTATTGGCGGCATACTTGCGATTGTTTGGAAACCATAACCGCGCATTAACGAAGTAATTAGGCAAGTGTAGTTATGTCGGTGAAGATGCCATTTGTCTTTTTCGTCTAAAATGTGGATTTATCTCATTTATCTAAATTGCTTCGCGTTTTCAAGGATACGACAAAAGGCAGGAGTACCATTCAATTTAATATAGCTATATGATTATAAATAACAAAGAACGTTTTTTGGCACTCGGTAATGCAAAAGCGAAGGGAGGGGATAAATAAAATTTCACCAATAGACATTGGCATATTGTACTTGATCTAATGCGTTAGCATTAGTCACCCTAAGTGGATAATATGATTTTAGAGCAATAAACAAAGGAGTTCGCAATCACTTGGTTAATTGAATAGTGCGGAACAAGGGGGCAAAAATCAACTCATTTCTGACGATCTTCAGCAATAGAAAACTTATTTCACATGTTATAGATTTGCATGTAGAAATGATCCCTATAGGAATCGAAGAAGAAGATCGACTGAGAGAATCCTGGCTAAGGATTTACTCTGAATACGGGTATATGGACACAATCAACAGAGTAAGTAGCGTTTATCCGGACGAAAAGTCAATTTATGTTTCCTTTAAGGATCTTTCTGATTTTGGAAGGCACAATCCGTCGTTTGAATCTGCCATTCTTGATAATCCAGAGCATTTACTCGCACTAGGAGAGGAAGTCTTGCGCAGTCTCATACACACTGACCGTGTAAACGTTAACCGGGTTAATCTCAGAATATCTGGTCTCAGCGAAGATCAAAGTTTCAGAAAGGAGATAAGGCAGATAAGGAGCGAGGATATCGAAAAGCTACTCTCTATAAACGGCATAGTCAGAAAGAATACGGAAGTTCTCCCGCGCCTTCAGGATGCAGCTTTTGAGTGTTCTGTATGTGGTGCAATCACGAAGGTCAAGCAGTCAAAAGGTAAGATGGAAGAACCTGCTAAATGTTCCAATGAAGTTGAAAGTGGTGTTGAGCATAACAAAGCAAAATTCAAACTTGTTCCTGAGCTTTCAGAATTTGTAGATACCCAGAAGATTGAGCTGCAGGAAAATCCGGAAACACTTGAGGGCGGAACCCAGCCGCAACGAATTACGGTTATTATCGAAGACGATCTCACTGGCAGGCTTTACCCAGGGGATCGGGTGACCATTGACGGAATAGTCAGGGCTGAACAGAAGCGTATTGGAATAGTAACTTTGACTGAGTTCGAGATATACTTTTATTGTGTAAATTACAAGAAATCAAAGGAACTTGAAGAAATAACAATTTCTTCAGAAGACGAGGAAAAGATAATTGCACTTTCGAAAACTCCGTCTCTGATCGATAAATTGTCGTCATCCATTGCTCCAACCATATTCGGACTGGATATGATAAAGACTGC
>JAJYVJ010000175.1 GCA_021792045.1 Thermoplasmata archaeon
CGAGCAAAGGTTATCCATCAAGTCTTTTAGTTAAGACCAATTTCTTTCTGTCCGGCATGCAGCTTAGGATAACCTTCACGCTTGATAATATCGATGGTAAATCTGCACCGCTAGTTATCGGGCTTCATCCTTATTTTCTATATTCCGGCGAATGGAATATTGCTGGATCAGGTAAGATAAAAAAACTAAACGTGATCGATGATTATTTTCCAGATGGAACTTTCTCAGACATTGAAATCAGAGAACTGAGTTCATCTTCATCTACCAGCATGGATAGTTGTTTCCTTATGGGCTCAAATCAAGCTATTCGGCTTGGTGATCATTCCATTAAGATAGAGGGGGAGAAATTTCCATATTTTCAACTCTATAATGGAAAGTACTGTGAGCGCAAATCCGTTGCGTTTGAACCGATGACTGGTGCTCCGGACGCCTATAACAACAAAATAGGATTAAAAGTTCTTGAACCACACGAGTCTGCTCAGTTCTCTATAAGTTTTGTCTGTTCGGCCCCTTGATGTAATAGTCTAAAAGAATACCACATGCTGTTAATATTTCGAATATGTGAATTAAATTATGAGAAGGAAAATGCCAGTAAAGGTAAGGAAAGAAGTTCCTTTGAGAAATAATATGGAAGTGATACTCAAGATCGATATACATGATCTCTAGCAGTACAGTTGCCTGAGGCATGCAGATTTGGAGGCGACCAAGAATTACAGGGAACTGTACCTGGGATGATAGTTCCAGGAAGTTGGTTAATTAAAGTTGTAAAGGATCCTTTTGAAATTACAGTAAATCTTATGCCCTATCCGGATTTCAGGTCAGTAAATTTATCTGTCCTATATGTTAAGCTATAATTTTTTATTTTATAACTTCATGTATAATTATGAAAGCATTTGTTATGAAGAAAATTAACGAAACTGGGATTGTCGATAAGGAAATACCTGCTGTTGGCCCCTACGATGCTCTAATTAAGACTACCACAACTCTCGTATGCACTTCAGATACACACACCGTTCATGGAGCGATTGGAGAGCGAACAAATCTAACAATGGGACATGAAGCAGTTGGTACGGTATACAAAATTGGAGATAAGGTAAAGGATTTTAAGGTCGGTGATAGGATCGTTGTTGGTGCTATCACACCTGACTGGGGCTCTGTTGCTGCTCAGATGGGGCACCCTTCGCAATCAAACGGTGCGTTAGGTGGTTGGAAATACGCTAATATAAAAGATGGTAGCCTTGCTGAATACTTCCATGTTAACGACGCGGATGCAAACATGGCGAAAATCCCGGACAGTGTGAAAGATGAGGAAGCAGTGTACGCTGCAGATATGATGTCAACAGGATTCATGGCTGCAGAGAATGCCAAGATACCCCTTGGAGGAACAACGGCAGTTTTTGGCGGAGGGCCTGTTGGATTAATGGCCGTTGCAGGTTCGAAGATGTTAGGCGCTGCGAGCATTATACTTGTTGAGACGGTTCCAAAGAGAATTGAACTTGGAAAGCAGTTTGGCGCAGACGAGATCGTAGATTTTAGGAAGGTTGACACTGTAGACAAGATCATGGAACTTACTGGCGGAAAAGGCGTCGAATCAAGCATAGAAGCGCTCGGAGCCGAAGTAACATTCCAGAACGCAGTTAAGGTTACAATGCCAGGAGGGACAATTTCAAACGCAGGTTATCACTCAGAAGGCGAATTTGTTGGAATTCCTAGGGAAGCCTGGGGATTTGGAATGGCAGAAAAATCCATCAATACTGGCCTTTGTACCGGTGGCAGATTGAGAATGGAGCGTCTTCTCCGCATTCTCGAGTCCAAGCGTCTGGATCCAACAAAGATGACCACCCACACCTTCAAATTCGATCAGGTTGCAAGAGCCTTCGAGATAATGGATAAAAAGGAAGATGGGGTAATAAAGCCGATTGTAAAATTCTGAATTTAGGTCCTGTTAAAGTCAAAATATAAGATGTTTTTCATCCAGTATTTCCAGATGGCTTGGTGCGGAGCAGAAAGGAGAGAATCATCTCAGTTCAAATAGTGTTCTCATTGGAACCTTCTTTATCTTTAATTTCTTTGGAAAAAATTTTGAGAGAGTTATGCTTGATGAAAACACCCCTTTCCATTTTTTAGTCTCCGCATAGTAGAGTGTTGTGTACTCGCTTGGATTTCTGCTGTCAGAATAATAATATAAATTAACTTTTTCCGTATCTTTGTCCACTGAAAGCAGCATTATGTTGTTTGTAGTCTTAAGGAGTTCTTTTTCTACCGTTGCATCTATGGCATTCCTTATTTTTTCTTCAATTGAACCATTCCTGGATGCGATGTAGCTTAGAAAGAATTCGCTGTCTGTCTGGCTGCGGATATTGCTTTCTCCTAGGAGTGCAGCTATTTTTTCCTTATCATACGACCCGTTATGGCAAAGATAAAGATCGTATTCAGGCGTGCTTTTATGATGCGGATGAGAATTGAGAAGACCCAGAGGCTCACCAGTTGCAGCCTTTCTTGCATGTACCATCAGGAATCCTTGTTCTCGGAATTCAGGTAATTTTGTCTTGAATATAGGGGATTTATATCTCTTATAATCGACGTATTTTGAATTCAGCTCAACATAACCCCATCCGTCATTGTGTGATATAGGATGCCCCTCTTCATCATTTCTGAGCGGATCTCTTCTTGAAACTTCTCTGAGTGAATTCAGGAGATCATCGACATCATTCCTGTAGTCGCCGTACAATGAAAACATTCTGCACATAAGTATCTTGGAAGTGTAGTCAATTCAATGATAATAAATTTTGATTCTCATAAAATAAATCTTATAGCCAGCAAGAGGGATGTTATTATCTGTATGGCAACAATCACATTTGTCTGCCTGGAGATATTCAGAACATTCTTCTTAAGGGTGAGAAGGTGCGCAATGGAAATGGCCAAAGGCGGCAAAAGAAATAAGAACGTATAGGGATAGGCCGCGTTAATGATAAAGCCTGCAATAAGAATTACCGTGTATGCGGGTTTGAAATATCTCACCCTGTTCCCATAAGAAAGATCTTCAGGTAAATGATGCAGGTATCTTATGGCAGATGCGAGTAATCCAAGTAAAATAGATATTAGGACGAGCTGTAAATTAAGGCTACCAGACAATGCTACGATCGACCCCAAAAGTGAAAGAGGGCCAAATGAAAAAAAAGTCGAAACCTCACCTATCCCCCTTGAATTCAACCTGAATGGAGGAAGCGCATACATGAGCGATATTATAACAGCGAGGACACCAAATAACAGGAGTATATATTTGCCAGTTATAACTACTATTGAAATGCCGGCAACGAGCGATATGAGAAGAGATAACAAGAAAAAAGCCTTGACGCTTTTCTCTTTGACCCTCATGGATTCTATAAGGTAAGAACCAATTGGAAACAGTGTGTCCTCGTTTCTGAGACGCCTGCCGTTTTCATGATCTGTAAAATCCATTGCAAGGTTAAGTGCAGCTTGCATTGAAACTACCACAATAACGAGCATAACAAAAATAAACGGATCGGAGA
>JAJYVJ010000176.1 GCA_021792045.1 Thermoplasmata archaeon
ATTATAAATTTTAGTCTATGAGAAGAGTTTCTTAAATCTATCCACATTCTCTTTCGTTGCCTTAGACCAATCCATGAATCGTCTGCATTCTGTATCTGAAAATGATTTAAGCTGGCTGAAATCCTTCTGCTGGGAAAGATATATCTCTGTGCCGTAGTAGATGATAGAATTGTTCGCTTTACCTACAGCTTCAATAGCAGAGTCAATGGCTTGCCCATCTCCCTTTAGAATCCAACTTATCCTCTGCATATCATGATTATCTGCGAATATGAACCCTTTGTTGCTTGGATTGTTTACATATTTACCATTTCTTATGGCTTTGTTTGCTGAGAAGTCAAGAGGGGTGTCAAATATCCCTTTAAACATGGAGTATGCAAGCTCTTCCCCGTCTGCAGACGGTATCTTATCCCAGCTAAGACCTTTATTCCTATTGAATATGGAGATAAACTTAAGTCTCTTCTCTTCATCTGGTATAAACCAAAGAGTATCCACATAAGCAGGATCTATCCCAGACAACCAGATTTCAGGAAGAAAAACAAAATCCTTCTTAAGTTTAAGGCAGGCTGAAGTAAACTCTCTCCAGAAATCCATAGTAGGGCCTATCGCATGGTCTAACCTATAGCCATCTATTTCAAAGTCTTTAATCCAATACTGTGCGGCGTCAATAAGATAGTTTATTACATCACGGTTTTTTGTATTCAGCTTGGGAAGCTCCTTTACATCCAAAAAGGACATGTAATTATTATTTTTATCGAAAACAAACCAGTCTCTATAGACGCTCTTTTTGTCTTTAAGCGCAGAAATAAAGAATTTATGCTGGTTGGAGACATGATTTGCAACGAAGTCAAGTATTACCTTAATACCAATTGAATGCGCCTTATTAACTAGTTTCTTCAACGTATCATTTGTGCCGAAATGTTTATCCACTTTGTAAAAATCAAGCGTGGAATATCCATGATAGTCTCTAGCTGAAAATATTGGAGTTAGCCATATTGCATCAAAACCAAGGCTCTTAATGTAATCTAACTTATCTATCACACCGCGGAGGTTACCGCCCAACCTGTTTTTTGAGGTTTTATAGGCTAGCTTTTGATCGAGTGTTTTACTTCCTGTTGAGAATCTATCCACAAAAATTTGATATATTTTCATAGGTTACACTATCTATTATATCAATAAAGGGATATATATTATAAAATATAAGATAAGATATGGTAAGCGTTTCCTTAAAAGGAATATATAAGTCATTTAAAAGAAAGAACAAAGTCACTGAAGTTCTGAAGGGTGTAGATTTGGATATTCCAGACGGAAAATTTACAGTTATTCTGGCCCCATCAGGAGAAGGGAAAACTACACTGATAAGAATAATAGCTGGGCTGGAGAAGCAGGATAAAGGGGATGTTTACATCGGAAATAAAATTGTAAATGATACACCTCCAAAGGATAGAAACCTTGCTATGGTTTTCCAGAACTATGCAATATATCCATTTATGGATGTATACAATAACATTGCATTTCCATTGAAGATAATGCACATGAAAAAGGATGAAATTGACAAAAAAGTAAAAGAAACTGCAAAAATGCTACAAATTGATGAATTACTGGACAGAAGACCTTCACAGCTTTCTGGTGGACAGAGGCAGCGAGTTGCAATTGCAAGAGCTCTTGTGAAAGGTGCGAACTTACTGTTGCTAGATGAACCACTGTCAAATCTTGATGCACAATTGAGAACTATAGCAAGGGCAGAGTTAAAGCAGCTGCAAAAAAGGCTCCATATAACGGTTGTATATGTAACGCATGATCAAGTAGAAGCTATGGTGTTAGCTGACCAGGTGGCTGTTCTGCATGCTGGAAAAATAGAAGCTGTAAATGATCCAATTTCATTGTACAAAAAACCAAATGATACGTGGGTTGCAAGTTTCATAGGCAATCCACCAATGAACCTGATAGACGGAGAGCTTATAGATGCAAAAACATTCTCATTTGAAGGGTACAAAATCAAAATACCTGCAGATATTTCAAAGAGACTTAAAATAGACAGGGGTAAAGCTACATTTGGGGTAAGACCAGAAGATATAATAGTTGGAGAAGGAAATGTAAAAGCTGTCGTGAGTCTTATAGAACCACTTGGATCACAGACACTTCTACGTGTTACTGTCGGAAAGACAGCGCTCAATGTTATAATATTTCAGACTCACACTATAGAGTTAAATAAGGAGATAACCCTCGGTCTTTCAAGTGAGAATCTGGCTATATTTGATAAAAATGGGCAAAACGCTGAAAAGTAGTTTACCTGTAGTTCACGGCAGTGATTACATACATAGCGGATGACCAAGTAAGTGGAGAAGTAGTCTGCAGCGGATTGTTATGTTTAGGATCTATTGCTTCAGGAAGCAAGAAATTCTGTGAATGCTGTATTGACCATCTCATTAGATTCAATGCCCCGGTGTAATTTCCATTCCTCTCATAATAATACGACAAAAACAATGTAGTTATTATCCATGGTGGCATGACTCCAGAGCTGTCATGCAATGAGAGGGTATAATGGTAGTTGTCGCCAGTAAACCTTGCTAGACCACCTTCTACATCCAAGTAATTTATCATATTTGTTACATCATTTCTCGCTTGTATTGAATCTGATGGAACAAGGCCGAGAGCTATAGGCAAGATCGAAGATGAATCTGCAATCATTGTCGGTGTAAAGACTAAATGTCCTGTTCCGTTTATATAAAGTTCAGATGGGGAAACATACTCCCCGTAGAAACTACCATTATAGAAATCTGCTTCTATAGTATTGTTAAGAATGCCCGCATAATCAACAATTTTGCTGCTATTCATATTAAGTGAATCAAAAAGCATAGCAGAATCATGCATCCCGATCAGATCTATTGACTGTGTCCAAAAATTGTACGCCATAATATCCTCCCAGATACTCAAATCTTGGGGTAAAATCTTGTTCTTATTTATGCTTGATTCCTCCCACTGCAATGACCTGTTTATCACCGGTAGAAAATGCACTATAAGCGTAGAATTATGTGTTATGTTGTATAATGAAGAGATCCCGATCTGGAAAAGACCAATGCTATCATACTCTGGTATACCATAAGAAGCATCAGGAGCAGAAGTCCAGAAATTATACCTTGTATACCATGTTCCATTGGTTTGCTGAACGCTGCCCATCCAATTCCAGTATTTTTCAGCAGAAGCCGTATGCCCAGAATCTTGTAGAGCAATTGCGGCGAATGATCCATCTCTTACCCATGCGTATAGGTATATTGGGGAGGGAGATGCAGCAAATTCCCCAGTTATTGGATTTTGATTGTCTTTCAGGAGGAGCAAAGAGGTATAATACTCTTTAAGGAAGCCTCCGCCCAAACTTACGTCTTTTGATTCATTAAGCCAGCTTTTTATGTAGGCATTATTTGAATCAAGCAGATTAGAGATACCCGTTCTGTTGATTTGTGAGAAGGATATATCAATTTGTACATTTCCTTTATTATCGATTGTTACATCCGTATAATTTAGGTTTGTAGA
>JAJYVJ010000177.1 GCA_021792045.1 Thermoplasmata archaeon
ATCTTCTGTCGCGTTAAGGATTCCAACGGGGTAAACATTAGCAGTTGGTTTGAAATCATCTATTTCAACGCAGAATTTCTTATTTTCCAAAAACCATTGTGCAGAACGTTTGTTGATGGTAAATTTTCCGAGTTTTTCATTGTAGACTAAGACAGGATCACCGTCAAGCATCAACATATCGCTGTTATAGATCCTTTTTATCTTTGCATCTTTTAAGTAAGGTTCAATCCATTCGCCGAATTGATATGCTGCTATCTGAATGTACTTTTCCATTACAAAATTATATCGTGTTAGTTGAAGATTTTCTGTATTTATTATCTCCTTTATGGAGTTCACCAGTTCAACTAGGGAGTCATTACTGGATTTATCCCACCTTATGAATACATTTTCAGCCGGGAGAAATTCTCTTATGAAGTCGAGATCCTCAGTAACAAATGATATTGTACGCGTATAGTTGTTATTTTTAAAGAAAGAAACTAACATCGAACCAATCATCTCCTTTTCCTCTTCAAACCAATTCCCGGTGACTGGAATATCATAAAATCCAGGAGGATACGTTGCTTCCAATTCCCTTGGAACAAGTCCAACAGGGGATGTAACGATTACTTCATGCACGTATGGCCTTAACTTTCCAAGAGCATTGATGATCATTTTGTGGCTCTTGGAAGTAGAATATGGCTTTCTGGCAGAACAAGGAAGAAGCAATGCTATCTTCTCGCCTCGAGGTCTACGATAACTCTTTGATATATATTCTCTATAACGAATTAAGTCGGGTCTGTTCAGGGAATCTAGAGATGATGCAGAGATCCTTGGAGTTCTTCTTGGGAAATAACCTTCGGATAGGCTGTAAAATCTAGAATCCAGGATTCTAAGCATCTCGCTTGCTTTGTTTGAGAACTGGAATCTTTCAACAACGTCTCTTAAAGTACCATTTGCTATAGAAATGGAAATAGATTTGAGCAGGTCATTGCAGAAATTAACATTTTCCTTGCTTACGTCTGAGTTTGTTTTCACTATGCCTATGGGTGTGAACCTCTCACCTTTTAGTCCTCGTAATTCAAACAAACTGCTATCAAAAAGAGATACACCCATGTAGACAAGTATGGGGAGCAAGTATGGGTCAGAAATTCCCTGAATATATATTAATTTAGAATATCCGTACTTATCTCTAGCTGCGTTAATCGTATTTATGATATCTTTGGCTCGAAGCAGCAACCGCGCTCCGTTCGGTATTATTATATAATCTCCCAATGGAATCAACGCATTAGATGGATTCCCTCTGAGTAGCATGCCAAACTGCAGAGTAAGAGTCTGTTTTTCTCCAAGAATATTTAGCACCGAATCGTTGTATGAAATTTGCTTGCCGCGAGTGAGTAGCGCAGGGTAATCTACACGGTCACTGAGCGTACCTGATCTAGCAAATCCGAAGAAACTGTGATCCACAAACACATCATGTTATACATAATGACCTAATCATATTTTGTTTTTCCAAGAAAATTTTTGATGGACAAAAATGTAAAATTGTCCATCAATTAATCCTTAGACCTAGCAAGGAAAAATGAAGCAACTGCCGGAATTATTGCCCACATTAGTCCAACAAACAAAAGAGTGCCCAATGAAACGCCATCACTTGTGAATGCGCCGACCATCAGATAGTTATTCATCGTTGGAATGAAAGAAGGAGAGATAGATGAAAGTGCAATGACTATCGTATAAGCACCCGGAGCTGCTAGATTTATGTTCAGAACTAAGGGCAATAAGTTAGCTATGCTTTGCCAGAAAAATCCAAAAAGGAAAAACAGTCCTATTCCTATACCAATTATTGCCCCTTGGGATTTTACGAATTGCGATATGAGGTAGATAATGCCGGAGTAAGCTATAGCAGTAGCAAGATAACTTAGAAGTATACCAAAGAAAGTTCCAGACGAAAGTGCAGATCCGGTATAATGAAAGACGACGAGGTCGACAAATCCAAGCGAGATTATGAGTGCTACAAAGAAAGATATTACTCCCGCTGTGAATCTGGATGCAAATAGTCGTCCCTTAGTAACAGGTCGAACAATTATAGACTCCAACACTCCGGAAGCTTTGTCTTTGCTGTAATAGAAATAGGCAGAAAAGATTCCTAATATGGGGATTAAGAATTCGTAAGGGAGCTGAAGCAGTTCTGTTATGACTAAGGCTGAGTTAATCACTGAATATGGAATAAAGCCAATGCCCATAGCAGAATCATTCGATGCAAATACTCCTACATCGATATCCTTGTTATTTGTACTACTATTTAATGGGACTGTTACGATAGTGGCGTTTCTTCCAGTAATCGTCTTAAGATAAGTCATGTTTGAATTGGTTTCTGCGGAAATGGAGATGTAGTTAGTATAATTGAAATAAACTTTCATAGTTGGCACTGCCGTTGAATTAGGTCCAGCGTAATATATAAGAAAGTTCGTGGGTTCCTTTGATGTGGTACTAGAAACAGGTATCACGTACAAATAATCGGGTAAGAGGCTAATATTACTGATAGATCCGCCATTAGAATGATAAAAACCAGGTGAAAAAAACGTGGCATTTTTTCCATTTGAAGTGTAGGTCTCAAAAAATGCAGTACTGTTTACGGTAACAGACCCGTATTGATAATATGCACTGTAAGAGTAATTTACTGCACTCATATCAGTTTTATATGAGAAAGAGACAAATCCTGAGCTATCAGTAGTGCCATTTAGGCGCGCTAGTACCGTTTTGGAAGAGGAACTTCCACTAAAACTAAAAACGTAAGAACTTACCGCAAGGTGAGGTACTGGTTGACCGTACCCATTCACAGCATAGTCTACGATTTTATATCCTCCCTTAACTGGATATATATCAGGAAGAACATGAGACACAGCGGAAGGTGGAGCGGAAGATGGGCCTTGAGATACTGTAACAGTAGCGTATGCCATAGCTATGCTCAACAGTATGACCAAAACGATCATGATTATGGTGAATTTTCCTGTAAGCGTTCTCTTTAAGTCGTATAGGAAATCTCTCATTTACCGGCACCCACCAGATTAAGGAAGTAATCCTCAAGGCCTTCATATTTAACAGACAGGGATATAACATTATACTTGCTGGAAACGAGTGTTTGATTTATCTTATATCCCTCGTTCGCGTTGATCTTGAGATTTCTTATGTAATAGATATTGCCACTTCTCTCCACTTTTCCGTATGGTTCCAACATTGATTCAACCTTATCGTCTGGATTCTGGACATTTATCTCTATAAACGAGCTTCCAAGGTTTGAGAGTTCCGATCTCTCTATAATCTTTATCAATTCGCCCCTACTTATTATGGCGATTCTGTCGGCTACATTTTCGAGCTCGCTGAGGATGTGCGAGGAGAGGAATACGGCCTTACCATCATTCCTGAGGTTGACCATGAGGTTCCTCATGTCCCTAACCCCTTCTGGATCAAGGCCGTTAAGGGTTTCATCGAAAAGAAAGTTCTTAGGATCACCCATCAT
>JAJYVJ010000178.1 GCA_021792045.1 Thermoplasmata archaeon
ATTACTCGACGAAATTTCCATAAGCCACTATTTTACATTATTATTTCCAGTTCCATTTCTAATGAATAAGTTGCTTATAGAAATGACCAGTATTGCGAGAAGGATCAAACCCGCTCCCAGATACTGAAAGATATGAAGCTTTGTTCCCAGAAAGATAAAGGAGGATACCATGGCGGTCAATGGCTCCATTGTTGCAAATATTGCCGCCTCGCTTCCAGTAATTTTTTCAAGACTTTTCAGATAGAAACCGTAGCCGATTACAGTTCCTAAAATTATCACGAGCATTGCGAGACCTAATACAGTTAAAATAAAGTCCAAAGACTTTCCGGTAAAGTAGCTTGTGTCCCCTATGAAAGAGAAAGGAAAAGATACGATAGAACCTACAATGAAACCAGAAAGCATCATAGACCAGGAATTGAATTTACCCAAGAGGTTTCTGGATTTCAAAGTATAGTATGCTGCCGAGAAGGCAGATAGCAATCCTGTGATGACTGCTATTATGGGAATGACTATCTTTAGTTGTAAGTCGGTGGCAATAATGAATGTTCCTGCAAATGCTAGAACGACGGCGAAAATTAGCATAATATTCTTAATCTTAAATCGGACCATCTCAAACGTCGCGACGATTGGCAGGAAAAGGTACTGAAGCACTGTTGCAATTGATGCATTTGAATAATCAATTGTCAGAAGATAGGTTAATTGAGAAAGGAGAATGCCGAAAATAGAAAACAATACTATGTCCCAGGAAAAAATTTTTTTGTAATTAAGTTTGATAAATGGAAGAAGTACAAGTGATGATACAAACAAGCGAAGAAACAATAAGAGTAACGGAGGAAAATTATACGTTGAAAATAAATATTGAGCAATCGTTGCAGAGAGGCCCCACATTGATGCCCCAATAAATGCTAGTAAAGCGTACACATATGTTTTCAACCAATGAGTACCGACAGCGAGTATAGAAAAGTTTTCAATTAGATGGCAAAGTTAGCTCTGAAATTAATAAGATCCGATGAGCACCAAAATCCAACCAATAATGTTAATGAAAGGTATTACTGTAGGATATGAACCTACTCTGAGAGGAGGACATTCGGGAATATGGGAACTCTGATCAGATCAGGAAAGAGCAATCTGCTTGAAAGAGCGCTGACGAAGAACATGCTTCATTCCGGTTCCGCAATGAAAACGATATCATGGTTTAACGAGAATTATCAAATGAACGACATGGGCAGAAGGGCGAAGAGAAACCACAGGAGAAAGATCATTGTGGGCAAAAGTTACAAGATCACCTATCTGGACAGAAGCACTGTTAAGATTCAACGGATCATTGATGTAAGGGAAAGGAAGAGAAAATACATCACCGCATACTGCCACCTCAGGAATGCTGTAAGGACATTTAAGAGAAGCAGGATCAAAAGAATTGAGCCTATTTAATTATCACTCGGTATCCAAGAATCTCTCCCACACTCTAATCAATGCAGAAGTTTATATAAATTATCTTGTTTATTTAATATGGATTTGGAGATCTATAATCTTGAGAAGTCGTTTGGACCTAAGAAAGCCCTGAATTCAATATCTCTTAAGATAAATGGCCCTGGAATCATTGGATATCTTGGACCTAACGGTGCAGGAAAAACGACAACTTTCAAAATCATATCTGGGCTCCTCAGACCAAGTGGTGGAGATGTAAAGGTAAACGGAAGAAGTATAAGACAAAATAAGTCACTGGTTCTTTCAGATCTGTCATGTGTTATCGAGACTCCGGTTCCATACCCTTACCTTACTGTTGCAGAATATCTCTTCTTTATTGGAAGATTGAGAGGCATGTCAAAAGAAGAAATTAGCACTAAAATCAGTTCACTTCAGAGTATTTTCAGAATAAGCAACATGGAAGAGAGATGCGGAAATCTCTCCAAGGGAAACCAGCAGAGAGTAGTACTAATGGCTGCAATGATTTCGGAAGCTGAAATAATGTTGCTCGATGAGCCAACCTCTGGTCTAGATCCAATAGAATCAATGATGGTGATAGATTATTTGAAAACACTCAGAAAAAAGAAACTGATACTGGTAAGTTCACATTTGCTTCATGAAGTTTCTGATCTCTGTGATGATGTCGTATTCATAGACCGAGGGAACTTATTGACTCGTATGTCGGTTGACGAAATAAAAGAAAAGTTCAGCAATGGCAAGCGATCTGGTATAGAAGAAGCATATGTTCGCATCATCGGAGGCAAAACATGACAGAACTTTCTGCGAGCAGGATCGGTGTTTTCTACAGCATCTACTCAAGATACTTTTTCAGAAGCTGGAGATTCTATGGGATGCTACTTGTTACCATAGCACTTGTAGGAGGTATGTCAATTCTATACTTCACTGGGGGTATGAAATTCCCTTCTAGTTCGTCGGAGTTTCTTGAAATCCTGACTGGAAACGTCAACCTAGATATTGTGGTCATAGCCGTTTTTTTCGGCGGTGACGCATTCAGCCAGGATTTCTATTCTGGAACAGGCTTAATGGTACTTACGCAACCGGTTTCAAGATCCTCAATATTTTCGGGCAGGTTTCTCTCGTCAGTTACTTTTGGTGCAATCATTGTGGGGGTCTACTATATAGGAGCTGCTGCAGCGAGCATTGCCCACTATGGCAACGCACCAGTTGCACTGCTTACTTCATATGGGCTTGCCTTCCTTTTTCTGCTCTCCTGTCTATCCTTTGCATTCTTTTTCAGCGCGCTTTTCAGGAGCATCTCAGTTTCAATAATCGCAACTTTCATGCTCCTTTTCATAGGTTTCCTAGCAATTGTACAAGTCATGGCATCGATGTCTCTTGAGCCATGGTTCATCTTGACTTACGCGGGAAATTCTATATATGGTGTTCTGCTGAATCCATATCCTGCGCATTACACATCTTACGTTATCAACGGGTCTCCTACTAAAGCCTACTTTCCTACTCTTCTTGAATCAATTGTAATAATGGTTGTCTATTTGGCGATCACGATCATACTTTCGTTGGTGGCATATGTCTCCCGGGAACTGAAATAACGCCTCCGGTGGTAAGTGTGCTAATATAAGATCTCCCCCACTTCTTAAAGGCCTCTCTTGCGATGTCGAGCTCCCCCTGGACAATGGAATATCTACGAGAACTAAGAGAAAAAAATAAAATGACATGAAGGCTCGAATTCATTCTGACCCATTGCTGTTTTTATTCATACAGTAATATATTCTAAAAAGGTAACGTTGAGTATATAAAGAAAAAGGCAAAAATATTATTCTAAAGAATAACCTATACTGTATAGAGAACGGGCCCGGTGGGATTTGGACCCACGATCACCGACTTAGAAGGACGGTGCCTTATCCATACTAGGCCACGGGCCCCGAAGCTTCACTCTATTGTGTTGTTTAATTTTAATTTTTGCTGTGTGTTAGTTATCTATCAATGTTATTCCAATTTTTGGCCAGGCACATCAAG
>JAJYVJ010000179.1 GCA_021792045.1 Thermoplasmata archaeon
TTAAGAGAAACCTTGAAAATAAGAGCCTGATTATTAGTGCAAAAAAGCCTGCAATAGTTTCAGTTGGTCAAGAGATTAATGAACCTAGACTCCCACCAGTGATGCAGATCATGGCTGCAGGAAGAAAGCCCATACACACCGAGGTACCCAAAATACAGCCGAGTGGATCAGTGCAAATCGTCAGTGAGATTTCTCCGAAAAGTGATAGGAAGAAGATAATATTCGAGGATGTTGACAAGGGTGTTTCTGAAGTAGGTAAAATTCTAAAGGAGGCAACAAGATGAAAGCTTTGGTATTTTCCGAAAGTTCAACTCTGGCTGCACAAGTAATCTCAGGCTTAAAATCGGTTCTTGATTTTTCAGTTGCTGTTCCAAAGGATGAAGCAGATTCCGTTTCAGAGTATGGGGCCAAGGAAGTAATCTCACTGGACGGCAATCCGCAAATGGATGCTTTTGGAAAAAAGGTTTCAGAGCTTATGAACAGCTATGATTTCTTGTTTGTTCCTTCAACTGTATTAGGAAGAGAAGTCGCAGGTTATGTTTCCGCCACATTAGGCCAGATATCTGTCCCGGAGATCAGTAAATTTGAAATAGTGGACTCCAAGTGTAAAACAAGCAGTCTTTCCCTTGGTGGTAAATCAATAATTGATATTATTTCTGATGCTAAAGTTCTGTCGGTAGCTCCTGGTTTTGCTGATCCAGTTAAGGTATCCGAAAAATCCAAGATTTCGGTAATGACTTTACCGGATTCTTCTATATCTGTCATATCTGAGGAAGAAAAAAAGGGCACGGGAGTAAACATAGAATCTGCAAAGGTCATAGTCTCGATAGGACGCGGAATCGGGAAGAAAGAATCTATATCTATTGTTGATCCGCTATTAAAAGCAGTTCACGGCGAACTTGCTGGCTCTAGACCAGTCTGCCTGGATTATCAATGGTTATCGGAGGACCGGCAGGTCGGGCTATCCGGAAAGAAGGTCAATCCTAACGTTTACATTGCCGTCGGAATATCTGGACAGATCCAGCACATTGCTGGAATGCGTGGCTCGAAGATTGTAGTTGCCATTAACAGAGATAAATCCGCACCAATATTCGAAGAATGTGATTACGGTATTGTTGGAGATTTGTTTCAGGTAGTACCAAAACTTGTAGCAGCTATTAATGGATAACATTGTCCTTAGGAAATATAAACTATCTTCTCAGCTTCTCTCAAAACTGTTCATTTAAATTCGCTGGAGTACGTTCATTCTTAGATGATTAATTATTTTTATATAGTTTGCATTTCAAAAGTTTTCTGGGATCCTAAAAACGTTGTCATGGTTTAACATATGAAGGCGAAAATCATCTTTGCAAGAGAGGGGATAAAAGGGAACGAAACTGTATCATTTCCCTAAACGTATCACATTCTCTACTTGTAAACAGAAGTCAAAGATATCGGATCGCGTATTGGTACATGCGTACTTGCATCCGTAAACTCAAACTCCTTAATATGAGGTATAGAGCACCTTCGGGTCAAGGGGAATTCAAGCCCATGGAGATTCCACCAACAACCTTTGAAGTAGGAGGGCCACCAACTTAAATTTGCAGAACGGATCTTTGACAATTTGAAATCAAATTTCTTTATTAATGGTTTAATTTCTTCGTGTCATATGGAAGGGCAGTATCTGTTAGAAAAAATATTTATGTTATTTCTGAGTGCCTAATAGTAGTATATACTCAGTTAGAAATATTCATCTGAGCCGTAGAATGAGCGAAAGAAACAAGAGCAAAAATGGAACAAATTACCATTAGGTGTTCAAGTTATTTGCGTTGTATTTTTTGAAGAATCAGAGATGGAAAATGTGCCAGGAAGAATAATGAATAAAGGAAACCTGCGAACCCTTTTATTTGTTACTGTGATTCCTTATCAATATGCAACCAGTGGCGACAGGATATAGCAGGGACTTCTTGTCCAATAGAAAGCGTATCACAATTGTCTCTATTATAGTCATTATTTCTGTAACCTGTTTCTTTGGGGTAACTCACATTCAGACACAAAATACTGTCAACGTAATGTGGCTTCGTATTCAGACTCAATATACCGGATCCGACCATTTTTTTGGTCCCACAGTGCAGTACGTGCAACAGGATTTTCACACTCTTAGCTCTAACTCTAAGGAAATATTCTCATTTTCTGTGACAAATTATGGCACTATTACTCATGAGGTATATTATGCAATAATCGCAACCAGCGGCTTTCATCTTGTTAAGACTATCAGTGGCATTAATACGCCAATTCATCCTGGCCAAACTGTTACCATAAAATTAGAAGCGATGACCCCTTCTACGAACTATGCTGGAAATCTGAATATTACGCTTGTCCCAACGTAATGCAACTCTATTTGTTTTTTACTATTCATTTATGTAATATGCGGGTTTCCCAATAAACCTAACATATTAGGCTCTGTATGTAAATTTCTCAAATCGTTAACTATTCTAAGTGATGTTCATTGTACAATCGTCCGACAGTTTATGTTTCTTTGCAAGTTACCTCTGCCTGCGAGTACAACTGCATACATTGCATAGTTAACTCAAAACATTTTCCTTCTCCTGATGAACTATCCATTGACGAAATAAAAGCCATTATACATGAACTCTCAATGGCAAAAGACATTTTGCCAGTGATAATTTTTACAGGTGGGGATCCTATGTTGCGAAAAGATCTCAGACAAATGATCAACTTCTCTGTAAACGAAAATGTTCGTTACTATGTCATGCCTTCTGCGTCCCCCATGGTCTCTGGTGAATTTATGAGCTTTCTGTCGGAGAATAACGCGTCTGGAATAGTAATAAGTTTGGACGGAATCAACCCAAAGATCCACGATGCGATCCGCAGAAGTTTAGGTTTGCTTGATTTGACCGTTTACCTTCTCAGAGAGGCGAAAAAACATGGACTTAGAACCATTGTTTCTACTACAGTAATGAAGCAGAATATAACGAATCTGCCGGATATAGCGGTCTTTCTTCATGATCTTGGAATAACCGACTGGGTATTGTTATTTTTAGTAAACAAAGGAAGAGCTAGTTCTTTGGAAATGGTCAATGAGGTGGAAAAGAAAGCAGTGCTTCGCTGGTCTAGATCTTTATTGTCATCAGGGATCAAGACTGAAGTAATTGGCACAATAGACCATGATTATCTCACGGATCAAGCAGATAAAGAATTAGAGCTGAAATCATCCTCGCTTTTCGATTTTTTGGTGAAAAAGACTTCGAGAATTATCTATCTGGAAGATATCAAAAAGACAGCTATCAAAGAAAGTATGCCTAATGAATGGTTCCAAATGTACGTTTCCTGCAATGGTAAAGTTTATGATTCAATATTTAGCGGAAATATGATTGGGGATGTACGAAGAGATAAATTCAAAAATCTCATATCTAGAACTATGGCAAATGAATCTAAATCGATGCTTAAGGATATTGAATA
>JAJYVJ010000024.1 GCA_021792045.1 Thermoplasmata archaeon
CTGCAATTGCATCTTTCTTCTTCAAGAAGCACACCTTTGAGTATGCTCTTGGCGTTTCAGCTGCAGTACTTGTAGTAATAGTATTTTACAGTGTGCTCAGATTTCATTCTGGATACACTGGAGGGTACATCTCTATTTTCACCTACACCCTCGCAAGCAAGATTGGCATCTTCTTCTCCATAGGCGTAAGCAGCTTCAGTGATGCGCTTCTCCTGCTTTCAGCAATAGTCATTTTCGTTGCAGTTGCAATAACTAGGAAGAAGGATTACGCCCCATCTATCTACAGCTTCATGATCCTCATTGAAATAGGTCTTTTTGGTATTCTTATATCAAGGGATTTTCTTTTCTTCTACATTTTTTGGGAAGTGGTTTTGATACCCGCATATTTCATTGTTGCCGAGTTTGGAGGCAAGAACAAGGATCACGTTTCCCTCAAGTTCTTCGTATACACCCATATAGGGTCGGTCTTTCTTCTGCTTGCGATATTCACTGTTTATTCCTTTTATTACATTCATACGGGAATTTTTACCTTCCAAATATCCAGCCTGATGTCGGTGAAATACTTCGCTATGATACCGACAACACTCAAGTATTTCGCAATATTTGGTTTCCTATTTTCATTTCTTGTAAAACTTCCATCGTTTCCGATTCACTCATGGCTCCCTGATACTTACGAAACTGCCCCTTATCCTGGTACAGTTATCCTCGCTGGCGGTCTCTCTATAATGGGAGGCTACGGTCTATTCGGAATACTGCTCCCTGTGGGATCACTCCTTGGAAACACAGTATTGTATATTCTGATCGGCCTTGGCATAATGAGCCTGATTTATTTTGCGCTTTCAGCTATGATGCAGTATAGCCTGAAGAGAATGATGGCATTTGCAAGTGCAGCTGCCATGGGTTTCGTAACTTTATCCTTCGGTGCCGGTATTCTTGAAACTGGTATAGAACAACCACTTGAACTTGCTGGAGGAATGTATCAAATACTCGCCCACGGGCTCATTATGACACTGATATTTGCTGCGTTATATTTCATTAACCAGAAAGCAGGAAGTGACAACATATATTCACTGGGTGGTGTATTCCGGGAGATGCCAGTTCTTAGTTCGAGCCTTCTTGTAGGACTACTTGCGTCACTTGGCTTACCCGGTTTTGCAGGTTTCATAGGAGAATTCTCCGTACTCGTGGGTTCGTTCCAGGCTATTGGGTGGATTATCATTCTTGTCATTTTTGCTATGATAATAACTGCGGCGTATCATATCTGGGCTGCACAGCGTTCGCTGTATGGGCCGTATAATGAGCATCTTGGAGCAATAAAGGATGTTTCCGCTGCTCAGTTCTCAATACTTCTGTTTATGATGATTGCAATATTCATCTTCGGAATCGTTCCTAATTTATACTATGGTTCTTTTCTCGCTTATCTGGGGGCTTTGATATGATCGATCAGTTCTTCTCTGCTTTAGGTTCAAACATATTCTATGCATTTATTCCCGTAATATTTCTTGGAATATTTGGATTCGTAGTTCTATCGCTAGGGTTTGTGAATGCACCAAAGAAGATTGTTGCGTGGCTCACGTTTGCAGTTCTTGCAGTTACAGCCATTCTTATCTACTTTATGGAACCAACCAATTCGACTTTTTATTATGGGACATTTGTGTTTAACAAATTCGGTATATATTTCGCAATAATAATGCTCATTTCCGGAATGCTTGTAACGATCCCCGCGCTTCTCGGAATTCATCAGAAGAGCGAGATATTCTACTCCACCCTGATATTTGTTTCAGTAGGGATGGTAATTGCTGCATTCAGTCTTAACCTGATTACAATATTTATCGCATTTGAATCGGTAAGTATAGGGACATATGTTCTTTCAAGCTTTGGGAAGAGCAAGAGAAATCTTGAAGGTTCAATCAAGTACTTTTTCACTGGGACAATAGCAACAGCATTTATCCTTTTCGGGACATCATTCTTCTTCTTAGGCACCGGATCGTTCAATCTCTCTGTCCTTAGCGCTGTTAAACCTGCCCCTGAAATTACACTTGCTTTGATATTCCTGATCATTGGTTTTGGTTTCAAAATGGCCATATTCCCAATGCACCAGTGGGCAATTGATACATACGATGGAACGGAAAACTCTGTTTCCGCTTTTCTTGCTGCAGGGAGCAAGATATTGGCTTATCTTATTATCCTAAGAGTATTTATTGTCGGTTTCTCATCGGATGGCGTAGACGTGTATTACCTGTTTGTGATACTGTCAATTCTCACAATGACATATGGTAACATAGTTGCTCTTTCCGAGACAAATTTAAAGAGAATGCTTGCATATTCCAGTGTTGCCCAGGCTGGTTACTTGATCCTTATCCCTGCGTTGATTGGGGCTGTTGGAATCTCTGATACCAGTGTTTTCAACCTTGCTATTGCGTCCGCAATATATTATTCTCTTGTGTACATATTCATGAAAGGGGGATCATTCCTGATGATCAACACGCTAAAGAACGAGAACGCACAGATATCCGACCTCTCTGGACTTAGCAAAAAGGCCCCCGGTACAGCGGTTAGTTTTGCAATTCTCCTCCTTGCGCTTGGAGGAATACCGATAACAGGTGGCTTCTTCGCTAAATATTTCGTGTTTCTATCACTGGTTGCTGGTGGCCTATGGTGGCTCGCAATAATAGCAATCATAAATAGTGCAATTTCGGTCTTTTATTATTTCCGGGTAATACTTTACATGTTTGGTAAGCCCCCGGAAAAGAGTGATAATATGATCCTAAACGCGTCCACAAAGGTCCCGGTTATTGTTTCAGCTTTCATAACCGTTGGTCTCTCGATCCTAATAATATACCTACCGGTCCTGGAGACAGCAGCAAAGGGGTTATTTTCATGAGGTGTCAAAATGCCATTCTCATCTGATATTGAGATAATTAAAAGTGCGATTATGTATGGAGATATCGGAGATGCAGTGTCCTTGATCGATGACAGACTCAGGTCATTTAGTAGATATGAATCCGATCGAAAGAACGACAAGAAACAGAAATACGCCAAGTTCCTCAAGTATCTGAAAGACACACTTTCCGGAAATATTTCCGTTGACGAGTTCAGAAAAATTGTTGAAACTAATGCATATGATAACTGGTTCTCTCAGGATAGCTCAGCTATAAAACAATTTCTGGATTCGTTCTGCTATTTTCTTAACATATCCCTAGATAGATACGATGTCAAGTACCCTTTGTACGATGAAAAGAGGTGCGACGACGCATGAACTCTTTTGAGCGATGTTTTGATCATATCGAAGAGGATGCACTATCCGCCGCAGAATGCATTCATTGCCTCAAGAAGAATGGTGAGACCGTTTTCTTCAGCGAAAAGCTTGGAAGGCTTGCTCTTGGGAGAGAGATCTATGATGATCGTTTTGTCGATAAGATGCAGGGGCTCTCGGATCTACTTGGAATAAAGACCCTTGAAGACTATCAGAATGCGGATAGAAAGTATAATCTGACTATGTATTGATGAAATGATCCTGGAAATTCTCGTTGTAGCTAAAAAGTGTTTTTATACGATTCGGTACTGGGGGAGATAGACTTATGAATTATGACCTCGTTCTTCTGCACCCTCCAAGCGTTTATGATTTTCGTGACAAGATACAGTTCATGGGTCCAGTCAGCGACGTCGTGCCTTCGACATCCGTATTCGAGATGTATCCTGTTGGATTCACAAGTATAGGCGGTTATCTGGAACGTTTTGGCTATAAGGTTAAGATAATTAATATAGCTAACAGGATGCTTTTGAATCCAAATTTCGATGTTGAAAAGAAGATAAAGGCCACAAAGAGCAGAGTTTATGGAATAGGTCTTCATTGGCTCCCTCATGCTCAAGGAAGTTTGGAGTTGGCAAAGATTATCAGAAAATATCACCCTGAGGCAAAGATTATTTTTGGTGGCCTTTCTTCTACTTATTTTCACATGGATCTCATTAAGCGGGACTACATCGATTGCGTATTTCGTGGTGATTCTACGGAGAAACCCATTGCATTATTTATGCGATTAATGGAACTTGGGAAGGATGATTTCTCTCCTGTTCCAAACCTTACATGGAAGGACGGGAATGGAAAGATAGTCATAAATCCTGTAACATTCATTCCAGACAATCTGGATTACGTCAATGTTCCAGACTACAGATATGCAATTCGATCTGTTTTCAAATATTGGAATTTTGCTGATCCTCTACCTTACAGGGACTGGTTAAACTACCCGAATACCGCCCTTTTAACTGTTCGTGGGTGTACGCAGGGATGTATAATTTGTGGGGGGTCCCGTACGGGCTACGCAATGAACTGTGAAAGAAATCATGTATCTCCAAGATCACCGGAGAAACTTATAGAAGATATAAAATTCATTCAAAGGTTCAGCCGTGCCCCAATATTTGTGATAGGTGATATCAGGCAGACTGGAAAGAAATACTCGGACAGGCTCCTTGAATTACTCTCTTCTGTACAGGTGAAAAACGAATTCGTTTTTGAACTATTCCAGTACGCGGATGAGGAATTTTTTGAAAAAATAGAACGCTCAGTTCCGCGTTATAGTATAGAGATCACACTCGAGACATACGACGAAGAGTTGAGAAAAAAGAATGGGAAATTTGTTAGCTCAAACGACAAGCTAATAGATACACTGAATTTCGCACTAAAGCACGGTTGCATGAAAATCGACTTATTTTTTATGGTCGGCCTTCCACACCAATCCTATGAAAGTGCGATGAAAAACGTGGATTTCTGTAAGGAGATATTTAACAGATGCGGAAAAAATAAGAAAGTTTCATTTTTCATAGCACCATTGGCTCCATTTCTAGATCCTGCGAGTAAAGGTTACGAGAATCCGGAATTTTTTGGTTACAAAAAGTTCGCAAAAACCATAGATGATCATGTAAATCTATTGCTTGAACCCTCATGGGAATACACCCTGAGCTATGAAACAGATTTGATGACTCGTGCAGAAATTGTTAGAGCCACATATCGGAGTTCCAAAGAACTTAATGAATTCAAGTTTCAGAATGGGTTGATTGACAAGAGCACCTACCTTGATATAAAACACAAGATAGATCGATCTATGGAATTCATAGAGAAAATAGAAAATATAAAATTGAAACCAGATGATGAACAGCAAATTTTACTTCGCGCTGTGAAAAATGAACTGAAGAGTATAAAATCGCACGAAATATGCGGGGACCATGAACTGAAGTGGGAAGTAAAGAAGAATTATGCAAATTTACTCAGTCTTTTGATAGTAGGAGTTGGTCTTCTTTTTGATGAATGGAAAACCGAGCTCAGAACGCACTGGGGACATGATAAGGCTGATTATCCAGAAATTCGTGAGCTCCTTGCAGAGACGCTTTTGAACGAGCATACATCCAGTCCCCAAACAGCATTACTTCGTTAGATACCAGATGCAAGAGTGGCTTCTCTCCTGACTTTGAAGTTGAGTTTTCTATTTCAAAAGTTGCCGGTGAAATCGCCATGGACTTGAATTCTCCTCGACCCGAAAATAGTCTGTACCTTATATCAAGCTATCTGACTTTAAGGATGCAGGCACACATGAAGCAATATGCGATCCGATCTCTTTCACTTCTGTCTAGCCAGTGGAAGAACGTGATGTGTTTACGGAAACAAAGCAGTTTCGCTCGTTTTCTTTCCCCTCTTGTGAAAAAGACTTTCTGCTTGTATATGTTAAAGTGTTTTTGACTACGCATTAAGCCCTTTGTGCCTTCTCCGTTTATTATCTCACATATTGTATGTTTATAGATCTATCTCTATTATGAAGTATATATCTAACGTTGTTATTCCAGCCTGTTGGTCAAGGGTGGACCCTTTAAAGTTTTCAGAGTCGTTGATTATATTTTCGGCCACTATGTTTCTGGTAATCAAAAAACCCTTCGGTATCGGTATAGGGTACTCCTCCCTTATTGGGGCGGCCTTAACTCTTATCCTCGGGCTTACGACATTCAATCAGGTCATAATTGTGTGGGATATTGTTTGGAACGCCACATTCACCTTCGTCGCCATAATAGTTCTCTCAATGATATACGATGAGATTGGTTTTTTTGACGAGATAGCCAAAAAGATTACGGAGCATTCAAATGGATCAATAAGACTATTGTTTGTGTTGATGATTCTTCTCGGTTCAGTTGTATCTGCACTTTTTGCCAACGATGGCGCTGTGCTTGTGCTGACCCCTATCGTACTCTCTCTTGTAAGGAATCTTGGATTAGACAAAAAGGCACAGATAGCTTTCGTAATTTCCATAGGTTTCATATCAGACACCGCAAGCGTACCGCTGACAATAAGCAACCTCGTGAATATAATAACGGCTGGATATTTCAAAATTGATTTTATACAATACTTTAGTGTTATGTATCTGCCTTATATTGTTTCCGTTCTGGCATCGCTAACGGTCCTTTGGTTATTTTTCCATTCGTCGCTTCCGAGAGCAGTGACACCAAAAGTACCTCCTGCAAGTGGACTCCCAGTCCGTGATCCGGCTATGATCAAAGCGGGTATACCAGTTCTGGTCTCGCTCATCGCCCTATATGCGATTACGGGCGTCTATGGAATTCCGATATCATTTATCGCCGTTCCTGTTGTTGGAATTCTTCTTGTTATTGTATCACTGAGAAAATCAGTAAGTGCACGGAGAGTGCTAAAAGAGGCCCCTTGGCAAATTGTTCTTTTCTCGATTGGAATGTATATCATAGTTTTCGGTCTGGGTTACAATGGTTTTATCGGTCTACTTTCTGGCCTCATTCTCCGCATCTCCTCTTTTCCAGGTCCATTGCCGCTGTTACTTTCTGGTTACCTTTTTTCGGGCATGGCATCAGTAATGAACAATCTACCCTCTGTTATGCTTGGCAACCTCGCGATCCCTTTGTCGCTGTCAAATACTCATCTCGCCTATGCAAACATCATAGGGAATGACATAGGGACAAAATTCACTCCTATAGGTTCTCTTGCGACACTCTTGTGGTTGAATTCGCTTGATAAAAACAGCGGGATAAAGATTTCATATGGCTATTACATGAAAGTTGGCTTAATCATCTGCATTCCAGTGCTTACAATAACATTGATATCACTTTATTTCGTTTAGCTGTAGCTATTGAAAAGGTGTTTAGGACTCGGAGGTGAAACTTGTATTCTGCGCTGCCACCTTTTTCTCGTACCTTTTAGAGAAATACGCTCCAAGAAAATAGAGGGAGATAATTGGTATGGACATGATAATCATGGTGAATCCTAGAACACCTGGTGAAAAAATCCATCCAAAAACGAGTGCTCCGATAATAGCATATCTCCAGTGGCTAATCCAGAATCCAGAAGAAACCATTCCAGCACGGGTCAATCCGTACATTATAACTGGGGTCTCGAACGCCAATCCAAAAGAAAGCATGTATAACAGAAGAAAAGACGTAAAATTTGAAATTCCCATTGTCGGGGTAGAGTTAACTCCAATGTCAAATTCCTTAAAAATTATAAACAATGCTGGTGCAATCAGCCAGAGGCCGATAAATGCTCCTATTGCGAATAATATAGTTGCAGGTATCGTAATTGTCTTGATCAGAGATTTTTCACTCTTCTTCAAGGCTGGACCAATAAATTTCGCAAGTTCAACGACAATTACGGGCATGCTAACAACGAGACTTATGAAAAGTGCAATGTAAACATTCGCTACAACACCGTTGGTCGGGCTTACTATAATGAGTTTAGTACCAGCTGGAAGCACATGGTCCTCAAGTATTACGAGGAGTTGCGAGGGCATATTCCTATAAACGTCCGGGTAAAGAAAAAGGAAAGAGCGCCCAAAGATCGTAACTTTGTGAATCCCGAAAAGGAGGAAAAACGCAAATATTCCCAAAAAGAAATAAACAATGTGGATAACCGATTTCCTTAGATCAGCAATATGCCGAGAAATAACGGTAAAGAAATTATCATCCATAATCAGTTAATCTTTGTCTTTTCGTTTATCTCTTTTATCAACTGGTCATCAGATTTGTTAGTGGGATCTATCCCAAGCGCTTTCGCTGCTTCTGAATAATTCATCTTTTGAGTAGGAGGTTCTGGGGTATCATATGCTGCTTTCTTCATCTCGTTTTGTAACTCCATTTGTCCCCTCTTAAATTCCCCGGTAGCTCTACCAAGACTCCGTGCGAATTCAGGTATTTTTTTCGCACTACCGAACAATATTAATATCGCAACTATTATTATTAAAATCTCAATACCAGAATCAAACATAAAGTTATAATTAAAACTCGATATTTAACTCTTTGCTGTTACTTTTTTTTTGAATCTAATTCTGGAATTATTTTCAAAGATGAAAGCTTGAGTGCGAAACGATAAGGTTTCTCTTTTAATGATTTAGTAACAATTAGTTTATTAATGAAGCATTGATACCGATATTTGGTCTTATGGTCAGATACAAGTGGATCGCACTCTCTAATACTACGATCGGCGTTCTAATGGCATCAATCAATGGAACAATCACTCTCATCGCTTTACCTGCAATCTTCAGAGGAATAGACTTAAGTCCCACATCTCCTGGATCGTTTGTTTACCTTCTTTGGATACTTATGGGTTTCAATATTGTTACCGCGACTCTGCTGGTAACTTTCGGAAGATTATCAGATATGTTCGGTAGAGTCCGGCTGTTTAATATTGGTTTCATAATTTTCACCGTCGGCTCTGTTCTATTATTCATAACGCCTGGAAAAGGTGATGTTGGAGGAATGGAATTGATAGGCTTCAGAATCATTCAAGCTCTCGGCGCTGCATTTCTTTTTTCCAATAGCACTGCAATCCTCACAGACGCTTTTCCAGTTGCTGAGCGTGGAAAAGCAATGGGGATAAATCAGGTTGCGGCGCTTTCCGGTTCCTTCATAGGCCTAATTCTGGGTGGAGTTCTTGCAATATTCAATTGGCGTTATGTATTCCTTGTAAGCGTTCCAGTGGGAATTCTTGGTGCAGTTTGGAGTAACCTAAAGCTCCGTGAAACGTCCTTAAGGCAGGCAGGTCAAAGAATAGATTATATCGGCAACACCAGTCTTGCGGTTGGATTGACTGTGCTCCTAATAGGCATAACCTACGGTCTTCTACCTTATGGAACCAGCACCATGGGTTGGGGCAACCCATTAGTCGTAGCATCAATTGTTGCCGGCATCGCGTTAATAGTTGCATTTCCATTTATTGAACTGAAAGTTAAGCACCCTATGTTCAGAATGGAGCTTTTCAAGAACAGGGCGTTTTCTATGGGTAACCTTGCCGCACTCACATCCTCTCTTGCTCGCGGGGGCGTAATGATAATACTTATAATCCTTTTGCAGGGAATCTGGCTTCCACTTCATGGATATTCTTATGCTGTAACTCCGTTTTGGGCCGGCATATATATGGTTCCAATGACTGCAGGATTTATAGTCATGGGGCCATTGGCAGGTGCACTTTCAGACAAGCACGGCGCACGAGTACTCTCCACGCTTGGAATGATAGTAGTTGCAGTCGCTTTCCTTGCACTCACATTTCTCGGCTATGATTTCAATTATATCCCATTTGCTATTGCATTGTTCGTGATGGGTATAGGAAACGGACTTTTTGCTGCACCCAATACGGCTTCCATTATGAATTCTGTTCCTGCACACCTAAGGGGAGTTGCATCTGGCATGAGATCGACAATGCAGAATGCTGGTATGACCGCCAGTATGGGTATATTCTTCACCATTGTTCTTTTTGGCCTTTCTAAGGGGCTCCCAACAACTTTGTATCCAAGGTTAATCTCTGCGGGTATAGCAAATTCTATAGCCTCGACCCTGTCTGTACACTTTCCGCCGACAGTTGCTCTCTTTTCAGCATTCCTAGGCATCGATCCTATACGTTCAGTCCTTCAGGCTCTCGGTATTTCGATTTCTTCTCTGGGACCAGGTTTTGCTATAATAGATAAACCGGTGTGGTTTGCAACCTCAATAGCGCCATCGTTTATGTCATCTCTCAGGATAGCTTTTTACATAGGCCTGATTCTTTCACTTTCAGCTGCTGTACTTTCAATATTTAGAGGGAAAAAATATGTCTCGGATGAAGCTTTATACAGTTCAGACGAAAATGAAATAAGCAATACAGACTTAAAGAGCACAGTTAAAGATAGTAATGGGTCAATTGGTAGTTACAAACAGCTATGGAGAGAAAATGGAGGGAAAAAATGAATCGCGGAATAGAAATATGGCGTGAAATATCAACAATCAGTTCAAGACTTCTTCGTGAATCAGAAAAACAGCTTAATGATAAGGGCATTTCTATAGTAGAATTTCGTATCTTGCGTGACCTTAACGAACGAGGAGATATGCCAATGGTTAAACTCGCCAAGCTAAATTTTATTACTCAAGGATGGACAACAAGCTTGGTTGACAGACTCGAACAAAAAGGATATGTGCAACGTACAAGAAGCAGTCTGGATAGGCGCGTGATCAATATAAGTTCCACTGAAAAGGGCTCTGAATTTTATTCCACAATAAAATGTATACACGAGGCTTTTGTTAACGAATCATTAAAGTTCCTTAGTGACGAGGAAGAGAGTATGCTTATGTTGTTACTGAAAAAAATAGACTTGAACCTAGAAAAAAGTTTTGATCTTATATCAGAGGTAAAGAATCACTGAGAATCGATCTCCACAGCATACCCAATGGCTTCAAAAGACTGTGATGAAGCATCCAGTTCTCTTTTCAAGTCTTCGGGCAACTTACTGAAAGAAAAAGACACTATCTTCTTTGTACTGCTTGCAATAACGAAGCCGATCGTCTTGTCGCTTGGGAGTATTTCATCAGTCCTAGCATAAGTTTCTATAAACTCGGTCAGTTCCTCTTCAGGATACGGACTCTCAAGGACCTCTTTCAACGCGTTCAAAGAATCAGTAAATCTAGACAATTCAACGCAAATGACTGAAGGGTGCATTGACCCTATGGCCAGATTGAACATTACACATTCTGTCAATTGGCATCATGCTTTTACTTTTGTGAGATACCATCTTTCTGCTCCAGGCTCCTTCAGTCTTTCCTCGGCATCCTTCATTGTTCCAGGAGCACTTTTAACCCCTGCATCACCAGGTTCCCAATCTACTGGAGTAGCAAGTTTCTTGTCCCAGTTAAATTGAAGCGCTTTGATTACTCTGATAATCTCTTTTATGTTTCTTCCAGTCTCTGCCGGGTAATATATCATCCATCTTACTACCTGATTCGGATCGATGATGAAAACACCCCTTACCGTTGCTCCAACCTTTTCATCCATGAGGTTGAATTCTTTAGCAACCTCTTTGTTGGGGTCGGCAATAACAGGGAACGGTATAGTAATCCCGAATTTCTCCTTTATATCTCTAAGCCATGCAATGTGGCTGAAAAGGCTGTCAACGCTCAATCCGATTAATTCAACACCAAGTTTCTTGAACTCATCATAATGTTCAGCAAATGCCATGAATTCTGTAGTGCACACGGGAGTGAAGTCCCCAGGATGGGAGAATAGTAGGACCCACTTTCCTTTAAATTGGGAAAATGAAATTGGTCCCTGCGTCGTATTAACTGTCATATCCGGAATCTTTTGACCTAAATAAACTGCCATTTTATTTCACCATATACTAATTCTCATTTGAGTAATAAGTTTTTAGATCGGTGCAACAGAGGCATCTATAAAGGCACATAATCACTTTTTAAGAGGTTCAACAACATCCATTATCCCTTCAAGAAGTTTACCTTTGGCGTTAAGAAGTTCTCGGCTATTTGTAAGGACCTTTACTATGATTATATACGAGGTCATTGTTGTTTCGTCCACTGCAAGCTTTGATTCGCCGGCATATCCATCGACTTTCTCTATAACTGAGATCAGTTTTCCTCTGAGATCATCGAATCTGATGGTCTTCGGAACCTCAAACCTTACCTGAATCCACTGACTTCCTTTTATAACAGTGAAAGAGGCTTGCATCAAAACTCCATTTGGAATTGTAACTGTATTTTCTCCTTCTAGGTGTATCTTTGTGTAGTTAAGAGTTATATTTTCTACTACTCCACTGTACCCTGCAGCCTCAAATCTGTCAACCGAAAAATACTTCGGGGCAATAGTCGGATAAGCCTTTCCGAATTGCCAGGCATTTATAGTAACATAATCATCAACTTTGAAAGGTTTTGTAAAAACAAGAATCAATCCGGCAAAGATGTTGGAGAGTATTGTTTGTGTTGCTAACCCTATGACTGCACCAAATAACGCAGCACTCAGAATCACTGAAGAAACATTTATTCCCAAAGCCGCAAGAACAGCGAGAAGAATAATGAAATAGCCAATTATCATTACAATCATGGCTATGGGCTTTGCTTCTGCTCTCCCTATCCGTTTGTTCAGGAATGTTTCAATAACTCTTGTGATCGTCTTTACGATGACGTATACGACTAGGCCAATAACAACTGCATAAATGTATTTTGAATAACTTGGAGGGAGATGTACGAATCTTTCAAGCAATATTACAGCAGCAAAAATAATTATAACAATTACGATGAGAGTTGCAAATAACTTAACCAAGCGTTTAATCTCATCTTGATTCTCTTTATCCTTTTCTGGCATCAATAATATGATAGTTAATTTTATTTTTAAATATTTCGTATATTAAGGTCAAAATGAAGAGAAGAATCTTTCACAGAATGCTATACTGGATGATCAATCCGAAATGATAAGGTTATTCTATTATTTCTAAATGTAAGATTATGAATTTGAATGATCTAATAGGCCATGAGGTAAATGCCATAATTCTTGGCCAGTACCAGGAGAGTTTAACCCCCGAGCTGTACATTAACGGTATCCTTGTGGGCATCGATCAGGGCGCATATATAGTAAAATCTAAGGACAACACTCATGAAAAATACACACTCATCCCTATAGGGCAGTGCCTTATGACGTTATCAAAGTGATTGTTCTGCGAGGAACTAAATTATTATGGTTAATGGAAAAAGAATCTTCCCGTTCATTTTTTCGCTGTTTCTAATAGCTGGTGTCGCGATCCTCGTTATTTATGTTTTCGCCTTCTTCCTCAAATTAATTCCAGTGCAGTACATCGAATTTGTTTATGCAGCTATAATAGCCATTACTGGTTTTATCATTATATTTTTTATTAACAATTTAATTAAACATAAACTTTCGGCTGACAAGTCAATGCGAAAAGGAAAGACATACGTACTCTTTCTGGTAAATATACTTGCATATTTTGTTCTCTCTGTAGCCGTACTCGCGTCACTTGGAGTTAATGTCTATTCAGTAATTATTGGTGGTGCCTTTCTCTCAGTTATTCTGGGTCTTGCGGTTCAGGGTGTACTTGGAAATATTGCTTCAGGGTTACTGATAACTATAACTAAACCTTTCAAACTAGGCGATAAAGTTTGGATTCTTTCCTGGAATTCCTCCTCCGCATTGATAACACTGCAGTTTTCCATATTTTTACCTAAGTATTTCTCTGCAGACGCTTTGTTATCACAAGGTATTAGTGGTCAAGTTCAGAATATATCTCTTAATTACACTATGTTAAAGGAAGATGACGGAAATGTGGTAGTGCTTCCTAACAGTATCGTTTCGACCGGCGCATTTATTTTTCCCAGTGATGTGAAAAGGGTACGAATTCGATACGAAGTACCGAAATCTTTGAGTCCGGATTTTGTATACAAAAAGACTGAGGAATGCTTGTCAAACTTTATTTCCGAAATAAATTCTAAGAATATGTTTATGGACGAAACGACTCTTAACACTTATGTCATGATTGTTTCTGTGTATCTCACACCCCTTGAGCTAAAAACAACGAAAAGTGATATAATAAACGAGATCAAAGTAAATCTTGAGAAGTTCAGAATAAAAGTATCTCCTATTCAGGATTGAATCTCGAGTAAGCCATTACTGGCGTCAAATTTTGAATCTCCAAGCCTATTGGGTAGTTTTTCTATCATCGAATTAGATTAGAGAAATATCCACCAGTAAAATTATTGCCGTAAAAAATTTAGCAACAAATGTGTATTTCTAACGGGATTTTTTTTGGAGATTATAAATGGAAAACCACTACTGTTGTCAAATCAATGGCCGTTCCCAAGTCCAAATGTTATGTAAGTGTCAGAATTATAATTTTACGTTTACGATTTCGACTTTTAAATATCATTAGCACCTCTTCCTTTCTTTTATAGAACTTCTTAAGAATTCGCATTTAAACGATTCTTGTAATTTGAGTACATTTAGAAAAAAGTTAAATTGAGGAAAGCATAAGCAAATTATGTCTACCAATAGGATCAATCATCTTAAAATTCTTGCATCGTTAGTATTCTTATTGATAGCTATTCTCATAGTTATTTACGTAACAGTGTTTTTTCTACACCGAATACCAATCAAATACGCTAAGTTTGTTGATGCGGGTGTTATAGCACTTGTTTCTTATCTGATCTTGAAAATTATAACACTTTATGTGAACGATGTGCTTTTGAAATATTTAGATCGCGCAAAGGTACACCCATTTGTCTTTATGATAAACATGGTCGGGTACTTTGTCATTGCGCTCGCAGTTGTTGCTTCTCTGGGCATAGATGTGTCCTCATTGATCCTTGGTAGTACATTCTTGGCAGCGGTTCTTGGACTCGCTGCACAAAGTGTTCTTTCAAACCAATTTTCAGGTCTCCTTATTATAATCACTAAGCCTTTTAAGATAGGTGATAGGGTTTGGATTCATGTCTGGCAGTTCAGTATCGCTTACGGCGTAATAGTGCCGAAATACTTCTCCAGCGACTTCCTTTACAATAATGGCTTCCTTGGCGTAATAGAGGATATATCAATCAACTTCACTACCTTGAGAACAGATGGTGGTGAAATTGTAAAAATTGCCAATAATGTTCTTACTCAAGGCGCCTTTAGACTGATAACAGATACTCCTATCGTTCAGGTACGATATGAAATTCCAAAATACCTTGATATTTCTCAGTTTCGTGATGAGATAACTCAGAAAGTTTCTACAATATCCGGAATAGATGGTGATCCTGTCTTAAATATAGACGAAACAACGCTGAATACTTATGTAATAATGGTCAAAGCAAAATTCCGTGGAACTACGCCTGAAGTTGCCAGGAGCAAAATTATTGAAAATATCATTCGAATAGTGGAACCAAAGAGGTTTTCGTCAGCTTCATTAAGCAACTTCAAGTAACTTATAATTTTCCATTGCTTGAATAATTTTCTTGATGGTCGGAAATAGTCTTTAAAGTTCTACATTAAAGATTGAGCATAGGTGCCGCAATTTGAGCTGCCCCTTTAGATATTTACGTATGTTGAACATTGCGCACTACAAATATTGAACTGCGCTAAATATTTAACAATTCAAGTGATACCTATATTATGACAAGACAAAAAATTTCAGTCATCGGTGCAGGAAATGTAGGAGCAACTGTAGCGCAATTTCTGGCTTTCAAGGATCTAGGCGACATTTACCTTTTTGATGTCATACCTGGGATACCAGAAGGGAAGGCTCTTGATATTCAGGAGGGTCTTCCACATTTTGGCGTTGACGCTAAAGTTAAAGGTTTTACAACGACAAGTGGAGATACATATTCCAACCTTAAGGGATCGGATGTAATAGTGATAACCGCTGGTCTGGCTCGCAAACCCGGAATGAGCAGAGATGACTTGCTTTTCAAAAATCTCGAAATAATGAAGGATGTTGCAAACAATGTTAAAAAATACGCATCCGATGCGATGGTTGTCATAGTGTCAAATCCGGCAGATACCATGGCGTATGCTTTCCAGAAAGTATCTGGAATGCCACCAAACCACATTATCGGCCTTGGTGGAAGCCTTGACAGCTCAAGGTTCAGGACGTTTATAGCAGACGCTCTTAATGTATCTGTGAAAGACGTAAACGCGTTCGTTATCGGAGGACACGGGGACGACATGGTTCCGTTCATACGGTATTCAAGTGTGAGTGGCATACCTATAGAGAAACTGCTATCAAAGGAAAAGATCGATGAGATAGTCCACAGAACAAGATTTGGGGGCGGTGAGATCGTAGACCTTCTAAAATCTGGCAGTGCTTATTATGCTCCGGGCATATCTATTACCGCAATGGTTGAATCTATAGTCCGTGACAAAAACAGAGTTATTCCATGCGCAGCGTATATCTCAGGAGGACATGCAAAACACTACAACGTCGAAAATGTATTTATTGGTGTGCCTGTCCGCATAGGTTCAAACTGCGTGGAGGAGATCTATGACATCGATTTCAATGCTGATGAAAAGGCACTTTGGGAAAAGACAGTTGTTTCGGTGAAATCTAACTGTAAGAAGGTCGATGATTTCTTCAAATCGGGTGCAAACTGATCAGAGCATCCAATCAAATATTTTCTAACCATTTTTTGTAGAAATCAGGATATGAGTTATATCTGATCGGATCCTTAATGCCGGCTTCCATAAAACCGCGTAATCGCAACTGGCAGGAATCGCAATGACCACAGGCAAGATCGGATCCCTCATAACAGGATGTCGTGAGTTCTAAAGGGGCTCCGATTTTCATTGCAAGTTTAACAATATCACGTTTGGAGAGATACTGGAGTGGAACCCTAATTCTGAAATTCCCTGCCTTTGTCCCAGTGTTGAGGGCAATCTCGAATTTATTATAGAACTCTGGTCTGCAATCGGGATAACCAGAGTAATCTATTGCGTTAGCGCCTATGAATATTTCTCTGGCACCTATGCTTTCTGCATATGAAGCAGCTATGGACAGGAACATTATGTTTCTTGAGGGAACATAGGTGTTTGGTATCTCAGAACGGATGCTGTCTATATTCCTTTTGTCCACTTCGCCATGCCCCGTAAGTGCACTATATGCAATATCTTCAAGATTTATCATAACAATTTTATGTTGTATGTTTAGTCTCTGAGCTATTTCCGATGCAGATTTCAATTCTTTCTTATGGCGCTGACCATAATCAAACG
>JAJYVJ010000025.1 GCA_021792045.1 Thermoplasmata archaeon
GTACAGAAATAGTATTGCTGTTGGAGATTTCGAGAAAATGAGATATTAGAAACCCAACAAAATGGACTTCTGTTACTATAAGTTTCTGAAAAAAATACAGTCCAATAATATTTTTTCTAAAAATTAAGTCTATTAAGCTTTCCCCATGGAGCGGATCAAGAGTATTACCGTACAGGATCATGATTCAGGAGCGTTGCAATAAATATTTGCGAATTAAGGTTCCACCGTATAAAAATCAGTCATACTTATATACCGATTTTGAGATGCCATTTTAATGGAGTGCCCGATTTGTTCAAAAAAATTTGAACTTCATGATTTCTCCTCTCTTTCAGAACATTTTATAATCATGGCCGGTGTAAGTGATTCTGACCATGTCTCATGGCTAAATAACAATATTTCAAAATTGAAGCTTAACAGAAGTGAACTTTCAAGAAAATTTCGTGATTATTACTGCAATACAAATCTGAAAGCGTGGATAATTGAGAGATTTATAGAACAGTTCAGAGGAGAGAAACCACATCCCTTCATATTGATGATGCAGGATTACTGTCCATCAGTGCTTAAAGGATATTCTTTTGAGCACTATTTTTTTCTGAAACAGTGGGTGAAATCATGCTCTGCCATAATATCGACAACTGATTTGGATGATGTACAGCACTATGAGATTGAGAATATTCTAAGCGAGTATTACGGCTACAAAAATTCCGAGCCACACATAGAACTGCTTTTAAAAATGGGTGAAGCCTATGGAATATCAAGGAATAGAATTTACAATTCTAGACCATTGCCGAAGACAGAAAAAGCCATCAAGAGATGGAAAAGTATCGCTCGAGAAAAGAGCTGGATAGAGATAATGGCTGCCATGCATTCCTTAGAGCTTATCGCGAACAGTAGCCTTAGAGATTGTGGAGCAAGATACGATTACTTTAGTCCCGCAATATTTGACAATCCTAACATTCCTGGTGCTGTAAAGTCCTTTCTTATGGAAGGCTACAAAGCAGATGTTTCACATTCCATGGAAGCCCTTAATCTCATCGATAAATATGCAAGCAAAGACACGGAAGAAGGCATTCAGGATGCTTTCCTTTCTTCAACTTATGTCTTTGGAAAGTACCTTGAAGCGAGAATAGAGAGAGGTGCCATTATTGAAAACGAACAACACTGAAGGGTGTGCACTATGTAATGCATCATGGGGAGAGTACTACCGTGAAATTGACGGAGATAACATGTTTTTCTGTTGCAATGTGTGTGCTGACATCTTTGAGAACATGGTAGGCGAGATCAAAAGACGAACAGGATGGGAAAAGATCGATTACGTAGAATTGCACGGCAATTACGGTTCAGGCCGAAATTGTGTAGCTATTAACGATGGAAAAGAGTTCTCGTATTACTTCAGAACTTATTCCGACGGCAGAATGATGAAATTTGAAGAAAAAAGAAGTGAATCTTCTGATTCTGTACCTTAAAAATCAAGGCATGAAAATTTAGGATGTACATAGATCCCAGAGGAATAGATGGGGCTGCCCGGATTTGGACCGGAGTCTCAGGCTCCCAAAGCCCGTAGGATACCAAGCTACCCCACAGCCCCCTCACTTTATGAGAGCGTACCCCTGATAAAAATTTAACGCTAACTTTTACTACAATTAACAGCAGATTGATAAGAGCCCATTTCCGCATTGATAGATTTAATCCAGGATCCTGCAGTTTTTGATCATTGAAATTCAACTCTCGAGCATTTCATGCCTGATATTCTGTGCAATGACTTCTATTTCAGCAAGGGAGAAATAGAAATAGGTCCGATACATAATCAATCTGCCACGATGATGATTTCAGCCTTGTCTGAAAAAGTGATGAGAGACGGGCAGACTGAGTGGTATTCTTTTTATCTCTCTGACTTGTCTTTGCTTCATTGAAGCTTCTTATTGTTGGCTATATAAATATAATAGTTGAACATTCCATGACACATGGAAAAGGCAGAAAAATTTACCGCCTGGGATGTGGCAAAGCAAATATTTGAGCTTGCAGAAATTGGCAGCCAAGAGATAAAATCATCAAAACTACTAGAAGATGTTCTAGAAGCACATGGGTTCAAGATTCAGAGAGGCTATATGGATATACCGACATCATTCAGAGCTGAGATGGTTAAGGGTAAGGGAGAATTTAGCATCGCATTCCTAGCCGAGTATGATGCACTTCCAGGGATCGGGCATGCCTGTGGCCATAACCTGATTGCAGCCGCAAATGTTTTTGCGGCCATTGAAGCATTTAAAAAGATCACTAACGGAAAAATCATCGTACTGGGCACTCCGGATGAAGAGGGTTCCGGAAAATACTCTGGATCAAAGATCTTGCTCGCAAATAAGGGGGCATTCAACGGCATTGATCTTGTTCTAGGAGCACACCCCGGAGACCGCTGGGACGTTGGCGATATTGCACTTGCTGTTCAGGATCTTGAAGTTGTGTTCAGGGGTGTCGCTGCCCATGAAGCTGCAAGTCCGGAGAAGGGAAAAAGTGCTCTCGACGGAGCAATACTCACTTACACTGCTGTGAATATGTTAAGACAGCATGTAAAAAGGGACAAGAACGTTGTGATTCATGGGATAATAAAGGAAGGAGGGCAAGCTTCGAACGTCACCCCAGAAAGAGCCTCTCTCGTTTATGGAATCAGATCATCCGATGTTGAGTATGAGAAAGAGCTGATAAATAAATTCAAGAATATTGTCTATGGATGTTCAATTGCAACTGAAACAACCTATGAGATAAAAGAAATAGGCCCCCTGTTCCTTCCAACAAAAATTAATCCAACCCTTTCCAACTTCATACGCGACAAACTTCTGGAAAAGGGTGTGTCCTGTCAGCCACTCGAACAGTCTCTGAAGGAAATGCCCTCCGGCTCGACCGACTTCGCAAATGTTTCACAATTGGTGCCTGCGCTCGAACTTGGATTCAAGATAGCAGATGCTGGGACACCATGGCATTCTAGAGCCTCGCTAGCAGCGGCTGGATCTGAATCAGCTAAGGAATCCCTGAACATAGTTATATCCGTATTGAGCCAGACGGCATATGATTACACTGCAGATAAAGAATTAAGAAAAAGGATAGATGAGGATTTCAAAAGAAAATAATTTTGTTCTTATTTATATGTTCCAGATACAACCCATGGTGGCTCGTTTGGAACGAATGGCTCCATGCCATCTACTGCGTAATCCTTCGTAATTTTTTCGTTCACCTCTATTCCGAGACCAGGTTTCCCGGATAGAGTGAATTTACCATTCTTAAGTGTGTACCCAACGGTGAGAAGATTCTTTTTCCAGTCAGGCCAGAATTCCTCAAAGCTCTCTTGTATCAAGAAGTTGGGTAGAGTTGTGTCCACGTTCAACGTTGCGGCAGTCTGTATTGGACCGAAGGCGTTATGGAAAGCGACTTGCACACCAAATGATTCTGCTATAGCTGCTATCTTCTTTCCCTCGAGCACACCAAGGGAATTCGTAATATCGGGCTGAATGACATCCACAAGGCCCGTTGAGATGAACCTTGCGAAATCTGTCTTGTTTAGAAGCCTCTCACCTAGCGCGATCGGAATCTTGACATTTCTCTTGACCTCTGCCAGGCCGAATTCCAGCTCAGGATGAACTGGTTCCTCCATGAAAAATGGGTTGTACTTTTCAAGGGCCTTCCCAGCTTCAAGAGCGTAACGGGTAGAAAATCGACCATGGCACTCGATAAGAAGATCGACCTTGTCTCCGAATTCATTTCTCAATGCACCAACGATATTTTCCGCATTTTTAAGACCTTCCCGTGTCAACTTATCAAAATTGTTTCCGAACGGATCGAATTTCATTGCGTCCAGACCGGTTGCCACAACTTTTCTTGCCTTTGCAACAAAGTCCTCAGGTGTAACGCAGTTCGAATACCATCCATTTGCGTACGCACGGATATCATCGTTGAACTTACCGCCAAGCAGATCATATACAGGTGCACCATAAGACTTGCCGATCAGATCCCAGCTTGCGATTTCAAATGCACTGAGTGCTGAAGTAGCTTCCATTGACTTTGAAAGATAAAACGAGTGCTTGTAGAACTCCTTGACATTCCTTTCCACATTATAGAAATCGGCGTCCTGGAAGATCCTTTTTACTTCATTCATGCTTTCCTTGACAGGCATGGTCATCAGGGTGGTTGGGCATTCTCCCCATCCGATCAAACCATCCTCAGACGTTAATTTCACCAAAAGTATAGTGGAACTCCATGGAGATGATATTTCCCTTCCTTTCTCTCCTAGCTCTAATATTTCTATGTTTTTTATTTTAGACATAACATGAGATTCAAAAGGTGATTAATAAAACAATGCAATAAAAACTGTTATCGTATTAATACTTGACCAAAGAATACTCTCAATGTAATTCGGCGACATGTTATCACGAAAAAAACATGATCTTTTAATAACAAATGAAAATATGACAACTGATGGGAATTCTTGATTATTTTATTACCCCGAAAGGTCTTGTTGAGTATGATACGGATGAATTCGATAGCGCACGAAAACTAGATGGATCTGTCTTGATAGACGTGAGAACACATACCGAGTATTCACATGGCCACATAGAAGGTAGCTTACTCGTTCCGTTGAATTCATTAAAAGACAGACTTCACTCACTTGAAAAGGACCGGACATATCTTTTGATTTGCGCGACCGGACATAGGAGTCGTGCGGCCGCCGCAATTATGCTAAGAAATGACTTTAATAAAATTGCCCACCTTAAGGGTGGAATGGCAGCTTGGAGGAAAAGTGGTAATAAGGTATCAAAATGAAATTCGTCATGGATCTTCGTCGGTTTTAAATTTCAGAATCATGTTTTCGTATTAAGATTGACAGGTCCGAAAGAAGTTCATTCGCTCTTTCTGAAAGATGCAGATATGAATCCACTTCGTTCACATATTTCAGGGATGTGCCCAATGCGAGAACCAATGGAATCGAATTCGGCCCTGCTCATAAGATGAGATTTTACAAATTTACGATTGAAGTCCCCATTGTTTGTAATCTCAAATATTATCAACTCGCCTCCAGGTTTGAGAGCTTTCATGATATTCTCAATACTTTGTTCCCTGTTCATCCAATGATGGAAAGAGAGAGTGCTGATTATAATGTCGTATCTCTCACTGAAGTCCAGAGATCTGCTGCTACCAACCTGGAACTTTACTTGATCCGAGACACCGGATTTTACAGCTGCGCGATTTGCCAGTTTCACCATACTGGGCGAAGGATCTACACCGACTAGCAAAGAATTTTTTCTGATCTTTCCAAGACGTATTAAAACTGTTCCGCGTCCACTGCCTACATCAAGCAGGTAGTCAAATTGTTTATTTTCTATTTCTGAAACAACGAATTTGTAAAATTTTTTCGTAGTCGGAATAATATTTACAATAGGATAAAATAATGATGAAAAAAATCCAAACCGTTCTTCCCCTTCTAAATACAGATCTGCTTGTTCGTTCAACATTACCCTCAGTGTGATCCTGTATTTCATCTTAACTTCTATAATGAGAAATAAACCTTGTGAAGATTCCCGAATCTTACCGTAATAATAATTAAGGTGTGCTTGCATAGCGTTGGAAAGTATAGAAATGCATAATTACAATTTAGCCATTAACTTATGATATCATGCAGTCAAAATATCGTATTGAAGAAACTTTGCAGGTTGGAAACGAGGTGGTTCATTATTATTCTATCCCTAGATTGCGCGAACTGGGTTTTAACATCGATAGATTGCCAAGATCTTTGCGCATAATTCTTGAATCGGTCATCCGTAACTTAGACGGAAAAGATGTTAGCGAAACGAATGTTGAAAGTATTTTGAACTGGAATTCGAAAGATCCGGGAAATTCTGAAATTCCATTGAAAATATCAAGGGTGTTGATGCAGGACCTCACAGGGGTACCTGCGGTTACCGATCTTGCTGCGATGAGAGATGCAGCAGTAAGCAAGGGCAGGTCGCCGGAAATTGTAGAGCCACAGATACCCGTTGACCTAGTTATAGATCACTCTGTTCAGGTTGATTTTTATAACACGCCAGATGCAGTCGTGCTTAACCAGGAGAAAGAGGGTGAACGTAATAGAGAGAGGTATGTTTTCCTGAAATGGGCACAAAACGCGTTTCATAATCTTAGAGTTATTCCTCCATCGGTAGGGATATGCCACCAGGTGAATCTGGAATTCCTCGCTAAGGTTGTCTTTAGAGTAGAAAAAGATGGAAAGACTGTGGCTTTTCCAGATACAGTGCTCGGTATGGATTCACATACGACTATGGTTAATGGCCTAGGTGTCCTTGGATGGGGTGTTGGAGGAATAGAGGCGGAAGCGGCCATGCTCAATCAGGCTGTTTACTATAAATTACCTCAGGTTGTTGGAGTGAGACTTTCTGGTTCACTCAGGCCAGGTATTACGGCAACAGATCTGGTGCTTACAATAACGGAAATTCTCAGGAAAAGCAAGGTCGTAGATAAATTTGTGGAATTCTTCGGCGATGGTGTTACGCATCTTTCTGTTGCAGACCGCGCAACCGTTTCCAACATGTGCCCGGAATATGGTGCTACGACTGCCCTTTTCCCTGTGGATGACAAAACTATTTCCTATTTGAGACTCACGGGAAGGAGTGAGGAATCTATAGAACTAATAGAAAAGTACTTCAAGGCTCAGGGCTTATTTGGGAACCTGGAAAACATTGAGTACTCAGGTATTATAGATGTGGATTTATCAAAAGTTACACCCAGCGTCGCTGGACCTAAACTTCCCCAGCAGAGAGTGGACCTTGGCAGGATAGGTGATAGCTTCCTTAATTTCATGGAAGGCACTGGTTCCTCTATCGATTCTGACTCAGGGAAAAAGAAGCAGATTGCGCTTAAGTCTGTACCTGTAGAGATCGACGGCCAAGAGGAAATGCTGAATGAAGGCGATGTTGTGATTGCTGCAATTACAAGTTGCACGAATACAAGTAACCCATACGTGATGGTTGGCGCAGGCCTACTGGCCAAGAAGGCTGTAGAACTTGGGTTGAGCGTAAATAAGAAAGTGAAGACAAGCCTTGCTCCAGGATCAAGAGTTGTCTCGGATTATCTCGAGAGATCTGGCCTTCAGAAATACCTGGACAGACTCGGTTTTGAAGTCGTAGGCTATGGTTGTACAACGTGCATAGGTAACAGTGGACCACTTAACAAGAACATAGAGAATGCGATTGTCGAGAATAACCTCAGTACGGCGGCTGTACTCTCTGGCAACAGGAATTTCGAGGCAAGGATACATAGAAATGTAAGGGCAAATTATCTTATGTCACCACCTCTCGTTGTTGCCTTCGCCCTCGCAGGAACGGTGACAATAGACATGGATAATGAGTCCATAGGTACGTCAAGCAACGGTAAACCTGTTTATCTCAAGGACATATGGCCTACACCAGAAGAGATAAATAGCATTGTAGAGGATTCGATGACCAGAGAAATGTACATAGAAAAGTACAGTAACCTTGATTCGTATAATGATATATGGACTAAAATCAAAGCGGATTCTGGAGATCTTTATTCATGGGATCCGAACAGCACTTACATTAAAAAGCCTCCGTTCTTCGAAAAGGAGTATACAAATCCTCCAGGTGATAGGACAAGGATCAGCGGTGCTTACCCACTATTAGTGCTTGGCGATTCTGTTACCACTGATCATATATCTCCTGCAGGCTCTTTCAGCAAGGACACACCCGCAGGAAAGTACTTGCTTGAAAAAGGAGTGAAACCAGAAGATTTTAATCAGTACGGCGCACGGCGAGGAAATTATGAAATTATGACTCGGGGCACGTTTGCCAACAACAGGATAAGAAACCTTCTAGTCTCAAGGGAAGGTGGATTCACTGTTCACTATCCGGACAAGGCAGAAATGAGTGTTTTTGATGCAGCAATGCAGTATAAGAAAGAAAATATTCCTCTGATAGTCATTGCAGGTGATCAGTACGGCACCGGGAGCTCAAGGGACTGGGCTGCTAAAGGTCCATTGCTCCTTGGAGTAAAGGCAATAGTCGCAGCAGGATACGAAAGGATTCATAGAAGCAACCTCATTGGCATGGGCGTACTACCTCTGCAGTTTTCAAATGGAGAGAGCTTTGCCTCATTAGACATTGATCCTTCTTCCAAGATGGATGTAACGATTGAGAGCCTTGAACCTCGTTCAAACGCAACACTCACTTTCTATACAAAGTCTGGGAAGACGAAAAGCACGGCTGAACTCACGCTCAGAGTCGACACACCGATGGAAAAAGAGTATATCCTCTCTGGTGGTGTCTTACCTAACGTTCTAGATAAACTCGCTTCTGAAGGAAGCTAAGGATGTTCAAGGAGTACCTCAATACAATCTTAATACTGAGAGTAACAACCTGCAGACGCAGAGATAAAAAATTAAATAATATCAGTATAATATCAGTTAATGAAGAATTTCAGTGGCCACATATACTTTTCAAAAGATTTTAACTGGAAGGATCTTGGCCGTGCATTCCCTGAGATATGGGATATATTCAGCAATGAAGCAAAACAGAACCAGGAAGAGGCACAGTACGACCAGATTTCACTTGAGCTCAATATGCTTGAATTGAAAAAGAATAAGAAACCTATAGGATACATCAAGGATGGCGCAAAATTCAGGCTTGTCTTTCCGAGGGACAGGAAGGAGATAATAATTTTTAGGGGAATGATGTCCGAGGATATAGCGGAGATAACCGAATCTGTTTCAAATATTCTTAAGGAAAAGAAGATCAAATTTAAGGTAGCTTACGACAAGATGCTATTGTACGAGATACATAAGAGAAGGAAATAATTTCATCCACGGCATTAATGTAATTGTTAATATCCAGTGGAGACATACTGGACAGATATGGTAAGTCGGATAAAAGTAGTCAACGACGTTGGAGAATTAGTATCAATCTTTCACGCTGCTGATACGGAGGTAAAAAGAAGGTTATTGCTTGATCTTTCAGCAAACTGGATCACCATGCCTCACATAGAGGAGAAATATGGTATCGAAGGAAAGAGAGCACTTCTGTATCTTGATAAGATCAAACTTATAGAAAGCCAGTGGATGACAGGAGACAACGGGCCCGAGAAAGCGTATCATACTTATTACACAAATGTACAGATAAACCTCCTTGGAAGCATGGGGGACCTCGCAGACATCATATATGCGACTACGTTAACTGACGAGCAGCTTACAGTATACGAGGATAAAATACGCGATATGATAAAAGATCCCGAAGGTGTCTTTCTTGGAGACGCAGCTGATGCTTTGGATGTTTCGCAGACCCTACTAAGAGGTATTGTTAAAAGATCAAACATACTGCAGATCAAAGGATTTAAGATTGCTATAGTAAGCGGTGTTTAAGGAAGCGTGTCTCTTGGTTGACATACATGTTTTGAGAATAAATCACAGACCTTTCAGAGACAAGCGGATAACGACGCATGTCGCGTTAACTGCACGGGCTTTTGGCGCAAAGGATATTCTCGTTGATCTAAAGGATGAGGATCTCGAACAGACGGTGAATAAAGTAACTGAAAACTTCGGAGGAGACTTCCATATTCGTACTGGTATTAACTATAGGTCCTACCTCAGGTCGTTTAAGGGTGTGAAGATACACCTCACTATGTACGGGCTTCCAGTAAATGCTGTAATTGGAGAATTGAGGGAGAGACTCGCTACCAATGAATTTGTTATTGTGGTTGGTGCCTCCAAGGTCCCTATTGACGTTTATAACGAGTCATCCTATAACATTTCGATAACAAACCAGCCAATTAGCGAGGTTTCGGCCCTAGCTTTATTCCTCGATCGCCTTCTTGCTGGAAAAGAGATGGCGTTAGAATTTAAGGGCAAGCTTTCAATAATTCCGAGTGGTAAAGGAAAAAAAGTCAAAGTTAATGGCGATGCTGTGTGAATATCCTGCCACTTTAGCGAAATAAAAATCCCTCTCTTTGGTAGTTTAGGTTTAAAATTCACAAGAAAATGAAAATAATGTAAAATAGATCATTTCACTCATGAATAGACGCGATGCCGAAAAGATTAAAAATTTCGGTATGCTAAATGATGAGTTGCCGTTGTAGCTTAGTTGGTAGAGCACCCGGCTGTTAACCGGGCGGTCGTCGGTTCGAATCCGACCAGCGGCGTATATAGAAATAAAGGAAAATGATCATAACTAAGCTAAGTTGAATGAAAAATGAAAATAGCCTATTTTACAGCAACCTATTACCCCACCCCAGACGGTGTTTCATATTATCTAAGGGATGTGAAGAGTGAACTTGAACGGCTAGGGCATGAAGTGCATGTATTTTCCCTCAACGGAGACAAAAGAGAAAAAAACGTTCACATACCATTGACTTTCCCGCTCCCAATGTACAAGCAATATTCAATCCCGTTCAATATGATTCCAGCGAGACTCTATAATTATATTCTGAAAAGCGAATTTGATATAATACACATACACGATCCTTTCTTTGGAACTCTAGGCTATCGCGCAGCTAGGAAAACCAAAGCACCGATAATTGCGACATTTCACACAGATTTTGTCAAAATGAAAGATACTCTTCGTATGCCATTGAAGGATTTACTTTTTGGACTGGCGTGGAAATATAATATTTTTGAATACAAAAGATGTGACCTTGTTCTTGCTCCAAGCGGATACTCAAAGGAATATCTTGAAGGCTTTGGACTCAAGAATGTGAAGGAATTTCCCCTTTTTGTGAATAAGAAAAATATTCCGGAAATTAATAGAAAAACTGATGGATTCAATGTTCTTTACGTTGGTCGCCTGACAAAGGACAAAGGGGTAATGAAGATTCTGGATGTGGCCAAAGCTACTTCGCCAGAAGTCAGATTCACAATTGCAGGAACAGGCCCTTATGAGGATGAAATGAGAAAGAGGATAAAAAGCGAAGGAATGGATGAAAAGATTGAGTTACTGGGATACATAACCGACGAGGAGAAATATAAACGTATATTTTTAGCCTCGCTTTTCGTATCTCCTTCTTTGACCGACACATTTGGCATATCAGTTCTTGAAGCACTTATGTCGGGAACACCAGCTCTTGTCCAGAATGGGTTTCCATTGTCCAAATATTATAACGGTGCCGATACCGGAATTGTTGAGGTCGATTTTCTCAAGCCAGAAGAGGTCGGGGAAAGGATCAATTCCCTACTAAGCAACAGGGACCAATTGCAGAAATTAGCGAACAACGCAGCTAAGTTGTCTGAACAGAATTTCAGTATAGAATCACACTGCAAAAATTTGATCGATATTTATGAGAATTTGCTGGAAAAGAAACGTCCTACAAAATCTAGTACATGATATACGTAGCGAAGTGCGTGAAGAAAATGTGTGTCCATGAACTTTCAGCGTCTTTCACTCGGAAAGTACTTATCAAAAAGATCATCTCTTACTCTTGAAATCTCCTGAATAACTGGAGAGTGTGTGGTTAGCTCGAATAGTGTAATCAATCCGGAAAGTCTTATTACTTCCTTTTTCGCGACTTCAATTCTTTCTGATATCTTGAAATCAAGAGAAGAACTTTCTGATGTTAGCTCTATTACCTTGGAAAGCTTATTTAACATCTATCTTTCTCCTTCAATTGCTTTTATTAAATAATCTTGGTATTTGAGTAATATTTCTATATCGTCATTCAACTCAGACAGTCTATCATTCTTTAGCCTAATATCATTTGATATATCAGATACAACCTTATCGAGTTCTGTATCTGAGAGTTCTGCATAACTTCTAACGCCCATTAAATTATCAAAGTAAAGACCTATTCTTAAAATTTTCTAGTTTTCCTTCTTCCACTTTATTCATATTGTTTGGGTAAATGTTGTCCATGAAATATAGTTCTAAAATTTGGAAGTGAGTTTCTTTATTTATCGAATAAATTAAAGCAATATTCTTAAAGATTGTTCTCTGGAATGGGATTTTATGGCCCACGAATCCGATCCTACTTTACAACCATTACATTGTTTGCGATTGTCTATTCACAGAAGCAAAAACTTAAGAATGACAGTAGCGATCTAGAAAAGATGGATAGCAGGACCATTGCGTTTATTATTCGAAGAGCCATTTATGCTGTTTTTACTCTTTTAATCCTCATAGTATTTATTTTTGTCCTAATACATATAATTGCACCAAACCCGATATCACTTGCAAAAATATACAGCGGTGTTCCTCACGGTTCGCTTACCTTTTATGCTGCTTACGCTAAAACACATGGACTGGATGCGCCTGTATATGTGCAAATTTTCACGTATATTATAAACATCTTTAAGGGTAATTTTGGTATCGACCCCATTAAAGATCAGCCGGTAATCACATTGATAGGAAAGTACCTTCCAAGAACCCTAGAATTCGTGTTAACTGGAATTGTCATTTCCATAATTCTTGGACTATACACCGGTGCTTATGCGGCGGCCAGAAGAAGAAAGCCGGCTGATAACACCGTTAAGGGCTTTTATTTGGCAACTTGGTCCATGCCAACATTTCTTCTTGCTGCAGTGCTTCAGCTTGTTATTGCATATGATTTGAGGTTGTTGCCAGCAATAAATATGGTCGATCCAACACTGAGGGCCCCTCCAGATGTGCTCGCATTTCCAGTCCTTAACGCATTATGGGCTAGAGACTGGCCCTATCTGATCAGTCTTATACATCACATGATTTTACCAACTCTCGCCATTGCGCTTTTATCTTTTGGTATTATAACGAGACTGACGAGATCTACGATGCTGGACGTTATGGAAACTGATTATTTCCGACTTACGCTGATGAAGGGCGTGCCAAGGAATAAAGCAATTTATAGTGTTGCATTAAGGAATGCCTCCATACCGCTTGTCACCTATATCGTTCTTGATCTTGCATTTTCGGTTGCTGGAGCCGTAGTTATCGAGGAAATATTTTCTTATCATGGCATAGGCTATTATATTGTCCAAGCTATTTATAATCTAGATTACCCCGCAATACTGGGAACTACAATAATAATAGCCCTAACGATTATAGTTGCCAATTTAATAGCAGATATATTATATGGTGTTCTTGATCCAAGGGTGAGATTAGAATGACTGATGCGTCTTTGCCAGCTCAAATGATTAGAAAGGAAAAGGTTAAAAAATCAAACAGAATTATTGAATATCTCAAACTAATGATAAAGGATCCCAGTGCGATATTGGGTTTAATAATAGTTGTGGCATTTCTTGGGTGGTCCCTTATACAGGGAACGTTGGAACTATTTTTTGGTACAACTGGCCCTGCGATAGCATTGCTACCACATGATCCATTCCTATACAACCTTCCAATGCATCTTCACCCTCCGACTTTAACATATATATTCGGCACAAACACTTATGGGGAAGACATATGGTCAAGGATGCTCTATGCTATGCCTAGGGATGCATTCATATCAATTCTAGTGGTTCTTTCTGCTATATTGATTGGCGGGATTCTTGGTGTATTTGCTGGTTACAGGGGTAAGTTTACAGATGAGACTGTAATGAGGATCACTGACGCTTTCCTTTCACTGCCAGCTCTCGTTCTTGTTATAGCGCTTTCAGTCATGTTTGATGAGACGCTGAGCGGAGTTATACTCGCTCTTGTTATTATATGGTGGCCCATTTATGCAAGGTTCTTCAGGGCCCAGACTTTAAGGATAAAAAACTTAGATTATGTTCAAGCTGCAAAACTGAATAATGTCTCTTTTACTAGGTTATTTTTCCGTTACTTGTTCATGAACTCATTAGATCCGATCATTGCTTATGCAGCATTGGATTTTGGGAATGTTATACTCACATACTCAACATTGGCTTTCCTAGGTATAGGACTTGAACCACCAATACCAGAGCTTGGTTCTATGGCGTCCAACGGTGTAGGAACACTGCCAACAGGGTGGTGGTACGCGATATTCCCAGGGCTTGCTATACTTGTCATAGTCATAGGTTTTGTTCTGGTTGGGGATAGAATGCAGGACATAATTTCAAACAGGATCAATTATTAGGGTGTGTTAACAATTGCTACTTAGTATTAAGAATCTAAACGTTTCATACAATACAGTTGCTGGTAAATATAAAGTTATAGATAATTTGAACTTGGACGTCGAGGAAGGCGAACTGGTTTCTCTTGTTGGAGAATCCGCCAGCGGAAAATCAACACTGGGACAAGTAATATCTAGAATGCTACCTCCAGTTGGAATAGCTACGGGGGAGGTAACGCTCGACAGCGTAAATATTCTCAAATTATCTGAAAAAGAGATGACAAAATTACGAGGCACAACAGTCTTTATGATTTTCCAGAATCCTTTGAACAGCCTCAATCCAGTAAAAAGAGTTGGAACCCAATTACTTGAGGCACTTTTCATAAGAAACGAAAGAACGAGACATCAAATGACCGAGGATGATGCTAGAAAGGAGGTTATTGAAGCCATGACCAGTTTGCGTCTTCCTGATCCCGAGAAAATAATGCTTAGGTATCCTCACGAGCTTTCTGGAGGACAGGTTCAGAGAGTTGTGATTTGCATGGCTCTGTTGCTTCGTCCGAAACTTCTTATTGCAGATGAACCAACTACTGCGCTAGATGTAACCATACAGGCACAGGTCATAAAATTGCTAAGGGACCTGAATAAGCAAACGGGACTTTCTATAATATTTATTACTCATGATATCGGTCTTGCATATGTCCTTTCTAACAGGATGCTTGTCTTCTACGCAGGCAGAGTTATGGAACTTGGCAAAACCACTGATCTTGTTAAGAAACCCATGCACCCATACACTTCCGGCCTTATAGCTAGTATCCCGAGTGCACCAAAGGAGAGTGGACGACTCTATTCTATTCCTGGATCTCCTCCATCGTACTTGGACCTCCCTAATGGCTGCAAGTTCAATCCAAGATGCAAGTTTGTTTTTAATAAATGCTTAAATGAAGAACCGAATGCCATAGTTACGAATGGCAGGGAGATAAGGTGCTGGCTATATGAGTGAGATTTGCAGATTAGAAAATGTAGAGAAATATTATCTTGCGCAGAAAAGAGGGTTTATTGATGCACTGGTTGGTGTTCCCAAAATATTCGTTAAAGCACTTGACGGTGTTACCATTTCTATTCCAAGAGATAAAGTAGTTGCCATAGTTGGGGAAAGTGGTTCTGGAAAAACAACTATGGGAAAGGTGTTTACAACCCTGGAAGTTCCGACTAAAGGAGAAGCTTACTTCGAAGGCAAAAAAATACAAAAACAGACATACAGCGATGTGAGGAAAAATGTTGACATGGTTTTCCAGAACCCTGCGACTTCGCTTAATCCAAAAATGAAGGTTAAGAATATTGTTCTTGAACCTCTTCTGAATATTCCAAATGACAGAAAAAAAGAGCTTCTAGCCGAGGCCAAAAGCCGAAGTATGACTTATGAGACTCTTTTGTACAAGAAAGTTGAAGAAGTAATAGAACAGGTTGGCCTGTCATACAAGGAAGTTAAAGACAAACAGGCAAGGGAGCTTTCAGGAGGGCAGGTTCAGAGGGTAGCTGTTGCAAAGTCATTAATAAAAAGGCCTGAGCTACTTATTCTGGATGAACCGACGTCTGCGCTTGATGAATCTGTCCAGGCACAGGTGCTTAACATACTCGTGGACCTCCAAAGCCAGTACAAATTAACTTATGTCTTCATTACCCATAATATATTGGTAGCAAAATATATATCAGACTTCATAGTCGTCCTATATGCAGGCAAGGTGGTCGAGTACGGACAGACAAATGATGTCCTTGCAAAACCGCTTCATCCATATACACAATTGCTGTTAAGTTCTGTCCCAACTACAAGCGTAAAGGATGTAAAGCCCCCAGTTGGAGATGTGCCCAGCCTTATAAATTTACCATCTGGATGCAGGTTTCACCCTCGATGCCCATTCGTAATGGAAAAATGCAAAAGTGAAGATCCCCCACTGATCAACTATGGAAATTACCAGGTAGCCTGCTGGCTGTATGAATAAACATGGAATAGAAAAAACGACTCTAAAGAGCGTAATAGCTTTGTTAGTATTCTCCGCGGTCCTAGAAATAAGCGCGAAGAATCTTACAGATTATCTGATATTCGTGGGGATCTGGTTTGCTATGACTTTAGCTTATGAGGCATACAAGTACTCATCTAAATTTGATTTAACTGCCGAAGGTATTCAGATGACGACATTCTTTAAGAAAAGCCTGATCTATTATTTTAATATAAAGGATGCTTTTATCATCGAAGGAATGTTACAAAAGAGATTTGGCCTTTCGTCTGTCTACGTTATAACACCAAGAGGCGCAATTGGTATAAGAGATACCGAAAATGGAAAAAAGCTGTTAAATGATATCGAAGAACACATCGGAAAAGAAAAGACACTATTTAAGTAGACATTTAAAATACAAAATTAAAAATTTTGCTCATAGTGTTGAAAGCTGATGAAGCTCATACCCAAGAAGTGGCGCTCTGTACCGTTGGATAGTGAAGGAGTCTCTGGATAATGAATCCCTCGTGTCAACGGCACAGGATACACTTGTTCAAGAAGGCCTTGAAAATGCATCAGAAATGTTTGAGAGTGGCAGCCCATCACTTTACAATTAAAAGGCTTACATTGAATCATGCCAGAGGAGACTGAAGAGGGCAAACGTTATAGAAAGCTTGAATCTTGAATTCAAAAGACGCACCAGAAAGAAGATATACCAATATGGAATTAATTAAGGTTGTGCAGGATCTTTTCGAAATTACAGCAAATCAGTACGCATTCGATGATTAATAAAGTTAATTGATTTTAAATCCTTCCCTGATCGTTTTAGCTAATTTATGACCAGACGTTGCAATGTCCTATTATCAACTCCTCCTGACCACTGCATAACTAAAGGGCCTCTATAAAAAAACTGCCATATTTCAACAGAAATCTATTTGAA
>JAJYVJ010000180.1 GCA_021792045.1 Thermoplasmata archaeon
ATTTGATTAACGGATTAAAGAAGAAGACCATCGTTTTTTTCACCTCGTATAATGTCATGCAGAGAATAACCAGCATGAAATTCAATTTTGAATATATATCGGAATCAAGAGAAATGAGACAGGATGCATTAATGTCCACAATACAGAGATTCAGAAACGGTCAGGAACCTCTCTTTGCTGTAATGGGTGGAAGGATATCTGAAGGCATGAATTTCCCGGGGGAACAACTCCAGCTGGTAATCATGGTTGGGCTGCCGTATCCGAAACCGGACGCGAAACAAAAATCGCTCTACTCGTACTACGAGCATAAGTATGGAAATGGGTGGCTCTATTCCGTTACCTTTCCAACGGCCATAAAGATCAGACAAACGCTTGGAAGGCTGATAAGAGGAGAGAATGACGTTGGAGCCTCTGTTATCTTGGACCGCCGTGCCTCTTATTTCAGGAGATATGTACCAGATATGATGCTTAGCAGGGATCCTTTAAAGGATATCCAGAGCTTCTTTGACTCTGTGTCCTCCGAGTATCAGAAAGAAAATTCTTACATGTAGAAAAAAGCTTTAGTCTGCAGTTTTTTAATCCAATACAGTTCTATAGATTTAAACATTTTTAATATTCACTAAGCAGAATTCAAAATTAACAAAACACAATACATCATCGATCGGAATAAAAGGAAAAGAGATTTTTTTTTAAACAAGTTTATAAAGCAATTTGCAATTACTTATGCTTGCTAAGCATTGAAAAAGAATGATCACCATGGTTAAGAATAAAGATACAAACAATAAGCGAAACTATACAAACCTTAAGGAGCTGGCCATTGCCATCAGCAAGGGACTGAGTCTTCAGAATAGAGCCATGAATGAAGAGGAGGCTGTTGAGGCCGCAGAACATTTAATAAATTTCTTCGGTTATAGTGATAGGGTTATTGACAACATGCTTGAACCTGAGGATAGGGATTCATTTTATACTATGGAGGATATCGGTGTTCTCCAAACCGAACGAGAAGAAACCACCCTGTACGATGGCAGAGAATGGAGAATACATTACTGGATCCTCAATGTTCCTCATATAATCCGATTGTCAAAAATGAAGACGCCCATCGCAATTATAGAAAAAACTGACGCGTCACAGATATACGAGGAAATTCCAGACGAATACTGGAAACCAAATTAGGGATACAGGTGCACGTCGCAGTTCTTGATAGGGAACGATGCCATCCCAAAAAATGCAACCACGAATGTCAGTATTATTGCCCTCCGGTTAGGAGTGGGACACCAACAATTGAATTTCCCGATCCAAATTCTCAACCTGTAATAAATGAGCCATTATGTATTGGGTGTGGGATATGCGTACACCGCTGCCCTTTTGGGGCAATAAAAATCATTACGCTTCCGGATGAACTGAACAAAGATCTGAGCCACCAGTATGGACTTAATTCTTTTCGCCTGTATTCCCTTCCTATACCGCTAAAGGGTAAGGTCTCAGCAATTCTCGGGCAGAATGCCCTGGGCAAAAGTACTACGTTGAAAATACTCTCTGGCGTGATTGTCCCAAATTTTGGAAATTACGAAGAAAAACCAAGCCGAGAGAACGTTGTCCGTAGATTTGCTGGATCTGTCCTTGGCGATTATTTCAGGGATCTTTATGATGGAAATCATGTTGCTGTCCTGAAGGATCAGAACGTGGATTTGATTCCAAAGGTCACTTCTGGAACCATAGGCGAAATTCTCAAAAGAGATGATCCGCAGGGAAAATTCGATGAAATAGTCTCATCGCTGGGACTCTCAGAATCCCTGGATAAGGACGTGAGTTATTGTTCCGGTGGAGAACTTCAAAAACTTGCTGTGGGAAGGGCGCTCATGAAGGACGGGGACATATATCTTTTCGACGAGACAACTTCCTACCTGGATATCTCCGAAAGACTTCGCGTAGCAAGGTTAATACAGGAACTCTCGGCTTCCAAGATTGTTTTCGTTGTCGAGCACGATTTGGCGATAATGGACTGGATGGCTGACAATGCTCACATTGTTTATGGCCAGCCCGGTGCCTACGGAATTATCAGCGAACCCAGAACCTCGAATAAAGCAATAAACTCATTCCTGGAAGGGTATCTTCGCGAGGAAAATGTCAGAATACGAAATTACGCCATTAGTTTTCAGAAAAAATCCTCAAAACGCGATGCAACAGGCATCGACCTTTCTTCATGGAGTGATTTGAAAGTTAACCTTGGAAATTTCAGGCTTAATGTTTCGGCAGGATCTCTAAAAAACACACACGTTGTTGGAGTTCTAGGACGGAACGCTCTTGGCAAGTCTACCTTTGCAAGGGTCTTGGCAGGAGTGATAAAGGATTACGAAGGGATCCTTTCAAACCCAGTCAGGATATCTTACAAACCGCAGTACATATCCACTGACTATGACGGTACAGTCCTTTCCCTCTTTCATTCTGTACTCAAGCAAGACATGGAGAATGCCTTCGTAAGGAATGAGATCATACATCCACTTGACATAGAATCCCTGTATGATGAAAATGTGCAGGATCTCTCTGGCGGGGAGCTGCAGAGAATGTCCATATGCCTCACACTCTCTCGCGATGCTGACCTTTATATCTTGGACGAACCATCCGCGCACCTTGACAGTGCTTACAGAATGCTTGCCGCCAAGGTTATCAAGAGAGTTATGGAAAACAACAAGAAGGGCGCACTGGTCATTGATCACGATGTTTACTTCATTGACCTTATTTCCGATGAACTCATGATTTTTACGGGAATGCAGGGCGTTGAAGGAAACGCTTTCGGACCCATGCCAATGACTCAGGGCATGAACACCTTCCTGAAAGAAATAGAGATAACATTCCGAAGAGATGCTCTCACGATGAGACCAAGGATTAATAAACCCAACAGCAGACTTGATAAGGAACAGAAAGAGAGCGGCAACTATTATTACGCGGAGTGAATGCTCGAAAGATGATCGGTGATCTGGAAGTCGAAGAACGTGACGGACTTGCGAGGATTGCAAAATTTGAGACTGCACACGGAACTATAGAGACACCATCCTTCATGCCTGTGATCAACCCGAATATACCGGTATTGACAATAAAGCAAATGACCGATATGGGTGCAGAAGCCCTGATAACTAACTCGTACATCATCAGGAGAACGCCGAAACTCGATGAGGTTGCCAGGAAATATGGATTACACTATCTTCTTGATTACAATGGGCCGATAATGACTGACTCTGGGACATTCCAGTCGCACGTCTATTCAGATATTGAATATTCAAATAATGACATCGTAAACTATCAAAAACTGATAGGAAGCGACATAATAACGATCCTTGACATTTTCTCCGAACCTGGATTTTCAAGAGAGAAAGCAGAGTACGCCGTGGTCGAGACAAAGAAGAGACTCGAGGAAATAGGTGATCTCGGAACCTC
>JAJYVJ010000181.1 GCA_021792045.1 Thermoplasmata archaeon
TCTACACTCAGGGGAACAAATAATTTTTGAGATGTTTAGGAGCGGCAACGTCATAATAACCGAAGATGGAAAGATAACTTTTGCCTCTGAAACAAGAGAGTGGAAAAATAGAAAAATCGCAAACGGAGAACCTTATTTGCCACCTTCCTCTATGAATCCACTCAGCCTTAGCGAGGATGACCTTAAGAGTATCCTTGAGAATAGCAATGCATCAATTGTGCAGACATTGGCGTCAAGAATGAATATTGGAGGAGATCTTGCAGAAGAGTTGTTGTATAGAATAGGTTTAGATAAATCGCTTTTAGCAAAGAATCTGACGGCAAGAGCGAATGAAATCCTTGCGAAATTTCATGAAATACTTGGCGAATCGCTATTAGATAGGGCGTTCTTTTATGCGGGGGCAAACATTCTTTCACCGATTGAGTTCAAACATATAAGCGAGGCCCCTGACAAAGAATTTGGCGAATTCAATGAAGGGCTTGTTGATTTCATATTGTACCATTACCCACAGGATAGACCTGTCACAGAAGCATTGCGAAGAACAGATTCTATAGAGAAAAGTATAAAGGAATTCGAGGCGCAAGAAAAAATAAATGCAGAATTGGGACACATAGTTGTGTCAAACCTTTCAGCCGTAGATAAGATTATCAAAACTGTGAGATCAAATCAATCGAATCCTGATATGTCGCTGTACCCGAAGGTGGGCGAATTTTCATATAAATCATATGATCCCGCAAGAAAGGAGATAGTACTCAGTGACGGCGAAAGGGAATTCAGACTCGATGCAAACGTGTCCGCTGGCCAGAATTCCAACATTTTATTTTCCAGATCAAAGGAGTATCGACAGAAAATAATAGGCGCAAATAAAATTCTTGAGCAAACTATCAAATCGTCTAAAAAGAAAGAAACTGAAAAGAAGAAGAAACGGAATTTAGAGTGGTTCGAGAACTATCATTGGTTTTATTCCAGCGAAGGTTTTCTCGTTATAGCTGGAAAGGACGCCAAGAGCAACGAAAGGATAGTAAAGCGGCATCTTAAAGACAAGGATATATACGTACACGCAGAGGTTTACGGTGCTCCTAGTACTATCGTTAAAGTCGAAGGCAATACCAGCCCTACTGACAAGACCCTAACCGAAGCGGGAATATTTGCTGTCTCGTTCTCCAGAGCGTGGCCAGCTGGTGTCGCCAGTAGCTCTGCATACTGGGTGCTTCCAAGCCAAGTAAGCAAGACTCCAGAATCTGGGGAGTACATCTCCACAGGTTCCTGGATCGTCAGAGGGAAGAGAAATTACATGCCAAATCTTCCACTCCGCTTACAGATATCCATGTACTCGATAAAAGGAGGTGATATCCCTATGATTCACCCTGTATTCGAAATAAAGAGTCAGGAAAAAACGGTCACAATAGTTCCGGGCGAAATGAAACGTTCGGAAGCTGCAAAAGAAATTTCCATGAAACTCGGTGTAGAAAAAGAGGAAATTGAAAAGTTACTGCCGCCCGGTGGGTCAAAGATAGAAGACTAAGCTAGTCTTTTTTTCAGCAGTTCAATTTTTGAAACGTCTTGTGGATCAACATTCCTGAGTTTTGCAAGGTGATAAGAGACATAATCTCCGTAATGAACAAGGAAGAATAGTTTTTCTATAGTACTATTACCTTCTGCGGTAACCCGATAAAAGTCAACGCCAGTGATCTCGGAAGTCTCTTCGATTCTCTTCTCTATACGGTTATTCGCCGATCCCCTGAATGCTATATATTTGAACAGATCTCTCCTAAATGTGTCTCCTATTGCCATGGTCTCATTATGATTCAGCTCTGGAAAATAGTTTGAAAAGGCCATTATTTTTGAGTTTTCGTTAAATTGTGTCTTCCACCTGTAAGCAACCCAGGAAAACGGGAAAAAACCCATTATAACTGGTATTCTCTGTTCTTTAAAAATTTCGAGTGCAAGCGTTTCCTCTTTTGAGTGGGCCTCATCCATATTTTTGAGTCTTTCAAATGTAGCATCGCGCACATTATTAGTTATATCCAAAAAAGTCGAAAGGAGGGGCATCAACATATATCCAAGCGAGGACCTCGGCTGTAAGCCGCCAGGTATTAGGACAGTTTGAAATCCCATTCCTGATATTTTTCCACCGGAAGTTATTGCAACAGTAATACAGTTATTCTTTTGTGCTTGATTCAATACGGAGATGGTTTCTTCGGTGTTTCCAGAATAACTTACTCCTATTACAAGAGTTCTATCATTGGCGTACTTTGGAAGTTGATAGTCAGATATGACTTCAACGGGTTTTTCTGAATAAAGCTCAGAAAATATTCTTCCAACTATGCCTGAGCCCCCCATTCCCGCAACAACCACGTTATCGAAATCCCCATCTATAGTAAATCTTTTTGAAAATCTCACTTGGTCTTTTAATGTTCCTAACTCCCGTAATAACTTATCGTCTGACATAAAACAGTAATTGTGCCGTTATTAAAAAGGTCTTATCACAACAAAATAACCAAAAATTGCTGTAACTACAGCGGCAGTCGTTATTACAGCCTTGATCTTAGTGTCGGTAGACATACACTTTCATTAAATCAACGTACTTAATCTTTTTCAGACCTTTAGGCGACTAACCGTTACAGGACGGGCGCTATGCGGCAAGAGATCACTGAATAATTTTAACATAAGCGCGCAAGAAGACTCTTTCAAAAGAGAAGAGGCCACCAACGGTGTCAGTGTCAAACTATGATCATTTATGGATGCTACCATGGGCTAGGAGCATGCCAAAATAGTTCTCCACGTAATGGTAGTCATAATGTAGTCTGATGTCACCTTCTTCCATAAACCCCTTTAAAATAATCATGTTCCAGAAACTGTCTGGTTTCGCTCGATCGACCATCTCTTTATCGATGTCCCTAAGGCTTTCAAAATTACTAGACCTGACGCAGCGTTCAATGATATTCTCATATTCCTTAGAATCATCGGAATATCCGTAAGGGCCACTTTTTGAATGGGTATGTGCCTGATCGGCACTGAATAGTACTGATACTTTTTTGTTGTAGCCATCAACATCATGAAACAGATTTCTACCAAAGGTTTCAAGGTCGTCAAGCCTCCAGATTCTCGGTTGACCCATTACAACAAGCTGCCTTTTATTGAAAAAATATAATGGTATTAATGAACCAAAATCCAAAGGGAAAACAGACTTTGGACCAGAAGAGGTAATAAACGAGGCTTCTTCGGCCAAGCTATTGTCTCTTATGATTTTAAGCGAGAGGTCCTTTTCATTTCGGTATTTTTTTCTTATAATCTTGTTCCCTAATTTCAGATATCCCCAAAAATAATCCGTTATGATAACAGATACATTTTTTCCTAATCTTAAGCCATGTGGACTTATTATCGCAAGTACTTCTG
>JAJYVJ010000026.1 GCA_021792045.1 Thermoplasmata archaeon
AGAAGGTGTGCATCTTCGACTGATTCCACGTAAGTTCTTCCTTTACTGGTAAGTGGAATACCAGCAATACCAAATCTAATCATCTTCCACACTTCAACGCATCTCTTTATAAAAATCTTAAGAGACCTCAGAGACAAAAAAACATAATTTTCAACGAAGAACCATCAAAGTTATGTTTTCATTTAAATACCGGGTTAAACGAGAGTAAATTTTTTTGCCAAAGGGAAAAGGCATGTGCATAAATGTTTGAAGAAGGAACGAATGAATTATATAGGATTAAATAATGCAAAGGCAATGGTTATTAATTCAAGAAACCTAAGTTTCACAGTTAATTCCATTTCAACAGAATTAGGTGATATATACGAACGTAGATCCGAATTTAACAAAATATATGATCAAAGCAAAAATTTCAACGGATGGTGTGGTTGAGAAACCGGATGTAGTTGGAGCGATATTTGGACAGTCTGAAGGCCTTCTTGGCGATGAACTCGATCTTCGTGATCTCCAGAAAGGAGGAAAGATCGGGCGAATAGAAGTTGATATAGATAGCAAGAAAGGTAGAACTGAAGGAGTAATTTTTATTCCATCCGGACTTGACAAAGTAGAAAGTTCTATATTGGCTGCATCTCTTGAAACCATAGATCGCATAGGTCCGTGCAAGGCGAGAGTGGAAATTGAGAGCATAGAGGACGTCCGCGTGCAGAGAAGACAGAAGATCATTGAAAGGGCCGAAGATTTATACAAAAAAATGAACGACAGGAGTAAAACTGTAAGTGAGAGCCTTGTCGCAAGCGTAAGAGAAGAAGTTGAAAAGGGGGACATAATTTCCTACGGTGAGGAGAAGCTCCCTGCAGGCCCTGCGATCAACGATTCTGATTCCATTATTGTTGTCGAAGGGAGGAGCGATATTCTTAATCTTCTTAAGTACGGTATAAAAAACACAATTGCTGTCCAGGGAACGAATATACCCAAAACCGTTCAGAAGATTTCAAAGGAAAGAACTGTTACTGTATTCCTTGATGGTGACCGGGGCGGGGATCTTATCCTTAAGGAAATGCTTCAGGTTGCAGAAGTTGATTTTGTCGCTCGTGCCCCGCCGGGAACTGAGGTTGAGGAGCTGACGTATAAACAGATAGTGAAGGCGCTCAGGTACAAAACACCGATAGAACAGTACCTTTCCATGAAAGGTATGTCTGAAGAACTGAAAGAACTATCAGAGAGAAACGCACAGGAAGCCACGCAGAAACCCTCTAAGAAAGCGGAGGATGTCCAGAAGCTACAGCAAAAATCTAAGGAAACTGAACCTTCAGAAGATCTTCAGGTTACCGAAACAAATGATACCGAGAGCCAGGAAAAAGAGAATCCTAACGGAGCTTTCAGTCTCTCAGATCCAAGAGCTATTGCAAGAAAGGGAATGGCCCTTGCAAAGGAAAAACTCACAGAGGTTTATGACGCACAGGGAACCGTTCTTGGAACATTCCAGATTCCGGAAGCCGTGGATAAAATGGCGGAAATACAGAACGCCAACACCTTGATCACGGGCGGTGTCATATCTCAAAGGATGATCGACGTGGCCTACAGGATTGGAATTAAGAATATTTACGGAGCAAGGGTAGGTTTAATAACAAAGAAACCGATCGATGTGAGGATAGCACCATGGGATCACCGTTAGCTGGAGCAGAGTTCGCAGACATTCCGGATACTTCGTATGTTCATATACCCAATAATCCACTCGACAGGGTTATTGGGCAGCATGACGCAGTAAAGATGGCACAAATTGCTGCAAAGCAGAGAAGGCATTTATTGCTTGTTGGCCCTCCAGGTGTTGGAAAATCAATGATCGCACAGGCCATGTCATTTTACATTGAAAGGCCGACCGAAGAGGTTCGTGTTGTTCATAATCCGCAGTACCCGGAACGACCTTTTATTGAGGTAAAGAGCAGGTCACAGATAATGCTCGAGCGGGAGGAACAAAATTCGGTTGAGGGCACGCTTATAGATCCAAGAGAAGCACCACTAAATGTTGCAGAGCGATTAGGCTACAGGTGTCAGAAGTGTGGTTTTTACTCGCTTCCTACCGACGCTAACTGCCCCAACTGCGACAGTCCAAAAGTACAACCGACAACACAGGGTCCGTTCGGTGATGTATTCAACGTCATAGGTGCTGCGTTTGGCGTTCAAAACAATACAGAGAGGGTCACTTCCACGAAACGAAATGGCGACCGAGAAGAAGTCATAGTTTATGAACGCTTCGGCGACAAGATCAGAATTCTGGATGAGAAGACCCTGGAACGCAGGAGAAAGTTGGAAAAAAAGAGTCCAAGTAAAGTCATAGTTCCGATAGATAGGAATCCATTCGTACTAGCTACAGGCGCCAGCGAGACCGAACTTCTTGGGGATGTTCGGCATGATCCATACGGTGGCCACCCGCAGCTCGGGACGCTCCCATACGAACGTGTGATCGCCGGAGCCGTCCATGAAGCTCATGAGGGGGTCCTTTTCATAGACGAGGTGACACATCTCGGGAACCTGCAGAGATTCATACTTACCGCCATGCAGGAAAAGGCGTTCCCGATTACTGGTAGAAACCCGCAAAGCGCAGGTGCAAGCGTTAGGGTTGATAACGTTCCAGCAGATTTCATTCTTGTAGCAGCTTGCAACATGCAGGACTTGCAGTACATCCTTAGCCCCCTGAGATCTCGTATAGTTGGTGGTGGTTACGAAGTTCTCATGGAAATAACAATGCCGGATACTCCGGAAAACAGGATGAAGTACCTGCAGTTTATTGCACAGGAGATCGCCATAGATGGAAAGATTCCGCATATGACGATGGAAGCTGCCAGGCTAGTCATAGATGAAGGCTTGAGAAGAGGAAGAGAGGTCGATCATAAAGAACATGCATTCACTTTACGCCTGAGGGAACTTGGGGGTCTCATTAGAGCATCCGGAGATATCGCAGTTTTCAAGGAACACAAACTAACGGAAGCTGAGGATGTGAAAGAAGCTCTTAAGACGTATCTCCCGGTTGAAGAAAAGATAAAAAAGTACTATGGAAATCTCAGCGCGGCGTTTTCCTCGGAATCCACGATAGCTCAGAGAAGCGAGGAGTATATGATGAACTATCAGAATTACAGGGAAGATCGTTCCTACGAGTAAACGTCAAAAAGTTGCTTGCACATCCACGTCAGCTGAATAGATTTCCCTTTTCGTAACTGATCAGAGATACATTCTAATTTTTATTATCGAAGACGCCATGTTAACGGATCTCTATTGACGTTTCTGTGAAATGTTAGCAAGGTCCAGAATGGAAGAAAATAATTTATGTTGTTGTATACTGACCATTAGAAGTTCATGAAATTGCATTATTTTCTTGACATAAAGAAGCCTAATTCCCATTATTTTGACGTTAGGATTGAGCTATCAGATCTGCACCAGGATGAGATTATGTTCACGATGCCTGTATGGGTTCCAGGATCGTATTCTATTGAGGATTTTGCCAGATATGTTAGGAATTTCACTGTGGAATCTCCAAAAGGAGCTTTGAAATTTACGAAGGTTGATAAGTCTACCTGGAAGGTCTTTACACAATCTGCAAGTTTGGTTACACTCACATACTCCGTGTTTGCGGATAATCTTTCTGTTCATACCAGCCAGCTGAACTCAACCCATGCCTACATAAACGGAACTTCCGTTTTCATGTATGTTGAAACTTTCAAGGAATTGCCCATTGAAGTTGATATTTCACCTCCTCAGGGATGGAGAATCTCAACAGGTTTGAAATCACTCGGTTCGAATAAGTTCCTTGCAGAAAATTATGACAACCTCGTAGATTGCCCGATAGAAATTGGCACACACAAAAGCCTCTATTTTTCGGTCTTGGGAAAGGAGCATGAGATCGTTCTTTGCGGGCATGGAAACGAAGATGAGAATAAACTCATTGAGGATGTAAAAAAGATAGTCGAAGAATTCTCCAAGTTATTTCATGGACTCCCTTATGAGAGATACGTTTTCATATATCACCTCGTTGATTCAGAAACCACGTCGGAAGGGGGCCTGGAACACGTTAACTCCACGTCCATTAACATCGATCGATTCAAGTTCGGTACATTCGAAAAGTACAAGGCATTTCTTTCTGTTACCTCTCATGAATTCTTCCATCTGTGGAACGTAAAGAGGATCCGGCCTGCAGAACTCGGGCCGTTCAATTACAAGCAGGAGAACTACACCACCATGCTCTGGTTCGCGGAAGGATTCACTGACTTCATGGGAAATCTGTATATTTTAAGGGCAAAGCTTACAGAAGAGAAGGATTATTACAAACATATTTCTGAGAAGATCAGGATTTATGATCTTTTGCCAGGCTCACTTGCGTGCTCTGCATCACAGTCTTCATTCAACAGCTGGATAAAGCTCTATAAGCCGTCTCCAAACAATGTTAATGACTACATCTCTTACTACCTGCTTGGTGAATTAATTGCAGTGGCGATGAATGTGAAGATACTTGAGGCAACGGGCGGAAAGAAATCGCTGGACGACCTTTTCCAATACCTTATGGACAAGTTCATGAAGGATGGCAGAGGCTATACAGAAAAGGATCTCATAAAGGGACTGCACGAAGTTTCCGAAGTTAATTTTTCACCTTTTTTCATGCGCCATGTAGACGGAGAAGAGAAGATAGATTTTGACGAGATACTGAAAGCCCTCGGCCTCAAACTGAGGAAGAGTTACATAAAAACAAACGGACATGAAATCTCTGTAAAACCGTACCTAGGCATTCTTCTAAAGTCAACAAATCTGAAAGTCGTCGACAGCGTCCTTCAGGACTCACCTGCATACTCTGCCGGCTTAAGTGCAGGGGACGAATTAGTGGCAATAAATGGATTCAAGTTCGATGATAAATTCCTGAAAAATTTGCAGGAGAGCAACAGCAAGATTAAAACAGATAATCTCCTTGATTTTCGTCCAGAAGAGAGAATCCGGATCACATTCTTCAGGAATGGTTTGCTTAGCACCGTTGAGACCGTTTTAAAACAGTCTCCCTTTGAACTGTATGAAATAGTTGAAATGGAAGACGCAACACAAAGTGCTATAGCGTTACGTTCGAAATTTTTGTTTGGATAAACTGCACAGTATATATAGTCCTATAAAATCTATGTACAGATGTTTTTAATACTGGAGGATTACTTCAAGGATCACCCGACAAAGGCGAGGATTACCAGAGAGCTATTTGATCTTGGTATTTCTGTTGTTGGGCAGAAACTCTATCTCTCTGATATGGAACTGTCAATAGGTGAAATCTCAAAGAAGTTAAATGTCAACAGAAGAACCCTTTACGAAACCATAGCAATGATATCTGAAAATCCAGAGATAAGAAGGCTTATGGGCAACCTAAGGCCAATTCCAGATCTTGGTTCTGTTTACAAGCTCTTTGGCGGAGGAACAGTGACAATAGAGATACAGAAAGGTAAATTTTCTTATGTGTTCAAACAGACGCTAAAGATCATGGAAAGGTATTCGTTTTTTATGCGAGAGATTAGAGCAGATAACTGTTTAGAATCACCCTCGATCAGGATACTTTTTCACAAGGATGCACCCAAGAGGGTTTACAGCGAAATTTCAGAAATTTCAGGAGTAAAGAGCATATGGATAGAAACGCAGAAAGATCTCAGCGATATTGTTTGTCACGGCTGCAAGGTGAAACTTTGCCCTGAGAAATCTTCCACTTCGCTCAATTCGGACGAGATTCCCGTTGCGACACATGGTCAAGAATCCGATGTATTGTGAAAAGATCATATCTCTTCGCACACAAATGCGAAATAATGATCGGGTATTATTCTCAAAATGTTTCCTATGCCAATCATAAACCGCTGTTTCATCCTTTGTTACAATTCGAGAAATACTCTGACATCAACTCTCTGCTGTATGGACTATCCGGAATGTGATCCTCAAGGATCATCTTCGTCCCCTTATCGACAAGAGCGATGATCCTCTTCCTTGTCATGCCCTCCTTTTTGAACGGCATTCTATACCTGGAGAATACCTCGCTCATGTCTTCTTTTCCGAAGACTACATCCCGATATCTCTGATTGTCAACATTCTGAAAGAGCAGGAGTGACTCTCCGCTGTGTGCGATGACGCTACCAGTTGAAATGTTGCCGCACCTCTTCCTAACGTTCCTTCTCACCTTGCGGAATAATATCTCCATTCCATTGTTTGTCCTCTTCATCGTCCCTTCACGATTCTGTGAAAAGAGCATAGATTCTCTCTTGCTGAAGCGATCTATAGCCAGTTTTGCTGATCGGAGTATATGCTTCTCTATGTTCGCATGAAGATACACTTCGAGTTCTCCGAAGACCATACGGCACTGCTCGTGTACGATCGGATCATCCCTTGAAGTATCGTATATGTCGTTGGAGAGATCGCCACTCTCAGGTATTCTGAAAGCTCCACGTATCTTCTGGAATATCGCTGAATTAATATCTTTCAACTGATGAGCGATCCTCATTATTCCAGGATTATCCGTTACCTTTAAGATCTCATCCTTTATCCGTTCAATGATATTTATCGAGCTTTCATGCCTCATCCTTGGGGCGAGTTCAGAGAGATTCCTGAGAACCTCCTCACAGGAAGTGTAAAAATTCAAGTGTCTAAGGGAGAAAGGGAAGCCGTAGTCGGAACTCCCGTTACGGAATAATTCCTCCAAGATCCTCTTTATTGCCATCTCCTCCATAGTATTCCGATGAGTGCAGAATCCCTCATCGATCTCGTTCAGGGTCGATTCGCAATATTCGGGCATATCGTGCATTATCGTCCTTAGCCTGGATTTTATTCCCATATGATTGATCATTATTCCGAGATCTGTGTGGAGATCGAGCATCAGTTCCTTTCCGAGATCTCGGAGGAAATGCATGAGGCATATCCTCACTGGCACTTCGGGAAAGATCTTCTCCGATGCGGATATTATTCCTGAACGCATGTCGCATGTAATCCCTGAGGGGGTGCCGAAACGGTCTTTCACCGATTTCATGACACCCTCGATCGATGCCTGAGATTCTGAGGGGCATTTCCTTGCATAGAGGACGAATCCTGACAAAGCGTCCTTGACCGCAACGATCATTGAGAATTCGGAATCTACTGTGCCGTCAATCTGCAGTATGTAAGACGGCATTGCCGCTGCAAGTTTCTTTGCACTCTCCTCATGTATCTTACGGAATATATCGAGAGCCTGGTTGCTCATCTTTCCGGCATGGCTCTCAGACATGCCCAGGCTGCGTGAGATCTCGGAACAGCTCTTTCCCGTTATGAAACGTTCAATGGCACTCTCCACCATCACGTCATTGGAATACCGGCATCTCTTCGGTACTATTTCGAAGAGTCTTTCCGATCTGTACTCTCTCTTCTCCCTCGGACACATCATGATTCTATGTACAGCCGTGAATTCGCCACTCAGTGTCCTGACAAGCTTTCTGTCACGCCTGTATTCCCTCAATCTTGTACCACAGTTTGGGCAATTCTTCGGAAGATAAGAGAAGAGTATCTCTTTCATCCGAATCACTTCAGCTTGAGGAATACCTTCTTCATCTTCAAATCGTTCTCTATGATGATCTTCGTTATGGGCCATGCATCATAATCGATCCCTATCTTCTTCAGTATCTGATCGATCTCTTCCTGGCTTATCCCTTTGTCTAACAGGCGGGAGACATACTTGACGATCTGTTCCGGATCGATCTCAGTCTTCGAATTGAGAGATTTCCCAAGGTATCCGACATAGTTCTGCACAACCTTCCCATTGACCCTCTTCTCGTCAACAAGGTTGTAGTAAACCTTTCCACTCTTCGATTTTCTCTTCACAGGTATCACTGTCATAGTATATAGTAATTACTACATACTATAAAGATCTTTCGGTCACTCAGTCAAACAAAGAGAAAATTGATGGTCAAATTGCTGATTTTATAGCGGAAGATTATCGACATAGAATGTTTCGAAACATTAATATACTATCAATAAACTTTAGGCTCTATGGAAGATCGAAGGTCGGAACTTATAAGAGACGTTTTTAAGTTCCTCGTTCACGATGGCTTTAAGGTCAGTGATCCTAATCTTAACGGACTAGTAAGTTTCGACTTGATTGCAGTAAGAGAACGTCTCAAGCTTGTCATAAAGATACTGCACAATATCGATACGCTTAGATATTCTTCTGCAATTGATATGATGAAACTCTCCAGATCCACTGCAGCAGCCCCAATAATTATTGGTGAGAAAGGAGGTAGTGGAAAACTTGAGCGCGGGATAGTTTACTATCGCCATAACGTTCCAATATTTTCTCCAGAGAGTTTCTATGACTATATCAACGGGGAAAAACCTTACGTCTGTTCCGGACCGGGGGGTATTTATGTTTCAATCAATGGAGAGAAACTCAAGGAACAAATGGAAAAACTGCGCTTCTCTATCGGATACGTTGCTAGCAAAGTCGGAACTTCCAGGAGATCTGTATCACTTTACGAGAATGGAAGCGGCGTAAGTATAGATATATTCATGAAATTACAGCACCTCTTTGACACCGATCTTAAAAAGGGAGTCGATCTTATGGATCTTTCTGCAACCAACAAGCTTCCAGAAAATGAGGAACATAATGATATTTTCTTCTCAGAATTCACATCGGTCATGACCAATTACGGATATGAGATCCGGACCCTTCAGAAGTCTCCATTTGATGCAATTGCATTTGGGAGGGAGGTTCTTTCTTTCTTGATAGACGTAATGGCAAAAGAGAGTACACCAGCAAATAGGATTGCAGCACTCAACAACCTAAGCAGCGTGTTAGACAACGAAGCATTTCTTGTGAGTAAAAAGGATGAGGACAAAAGGAACGTTGCAGGATGCCCGGTGATCACGCTGTCAGAACTGAGACGGCTGTCTGAACCAGACCTGCTTCTCGACCTGATACAGAAAAGAAAGAGTCTTTAATGTTTTTAGAATTTTCGAATGGAGAAAAGACTATCAGGATATTTTCTGGAGTAAAGGGTCTTGTGAGCCATGGAGATGAGTTGCGTGAGCTTCTTGAGAAGCTTCAGCCCACGGAAATACTCATCACGATACCAGAGGAACAGGTTCGTGGCCTGCAGGAATTCCTGAAGGATCCATTTGAGATGACACTTTCTGACTACGAAATAATATACGGATTGAGGTTGCACAAATACGGGGAGGTCATGACACCCCCTCCGATATATATCGTGGCTGTCCAGTACGCAACATCCCATGGAATTCCAGTCAGAGGTATCGATCTTGAAGACCAGAAATTCAACGATGCTTACATGAAACACGTGAAAACTTTCGCGTTAGTCAGGCATTCGATAAGGAAGAAGAAGATAATAAATTATGATTTTCACGACACGAATCCTTATGAATTCGCTGAGGCCTGGATAAAGAGGATAAATAGCATAAAGGGTTTTGAAAGGCTCGATATGGAAAGGCTTGCTGCGATGAATAATGAGATTGACGAATTCATCGAAAGAAAATTTATAGAGAATCATATAATAATTGTCGACCATGAGTTTTATGCGGGAATAAGAGAAAACTTGATCAAAATTGGATTCAGGCAAATCAATTCTGGGGACGATAGTCCTTGAAGATCATGTATATCTCCTTACTTCCTTTTCTTGAAGCGGAGACGGTTGTGATCTTGGAAAAAGCGAACCTCTTTCCCCATTCCGAGAAAAAAGTTTTTGTCAGATCACCTTGAAACTGCTTTACCACGACATAACCATGTTCTCTAAGAAAATCCGCAGAGAGAGACATCACAGACTGACAAATGAGGTATGAAGAAGAATGGTCTATGCTTGTGTTCCCTGTTGTCTGGGACATGGCGTCCGAAAGGATGCCGTCGAATGACTGCACACCACGCGAACTCATGGTTTCTCTTAACTCATCGAGAAATTCTGGCCTGGTTATATCGCCTCTCAGGAATATTGCTCCAGGGACCTTTTTCATGCTATTTTTATCGACACAGAAAACTTCTTTGCCTGTAATCTCCGTGATGACTTGAGTCCATCCACCCGGAGAAGAGCCTATCTCGAGGTCATGGTCACCTTCTCTGGGTATACCAAATTTCCTCGAAATTTCAAGAAGCTTGTAGGCAGCTCGGCTGTTGAACCTTTCCTTTTTTGCACGATAGTAATACTTATCTCTGTGCTCACTCATCTCAGAGATTATTCTCCTATGAATTTCCTGTATTCTTCGGCAGACATTGAATCTGCCGTTTTTCCTGTTTTCTTTAGTTTTACCAGCCAGCTTCCATAGGGATCTTTGTTTACCTTCTCAGGAGAATCTGAAAGCACTTTGTTGACGTCAACAACATCACCATCAACAGGAGAAAAAATGTCCTCTGCAGACTTAACAGATTCTATGGAGAGCAGTGGCTCTCCAGCCTTCTTCTTAACGCCTGATTGTGGAAAATCTATGAAGACAACATCCGTAAGCTGAGACTGCGCAAAATCAGATATGCCTACTGTCACAATATCGCCATCCACTCTAAACCATTCGTGTGTCTTGAGATACCTCAGTTCTTCAGGTATTTTGGTCATTGATGATAATCAGTCATACGTATATAGGTTATTCTTTCCGGCAACAACCCTGAAGTCTGGATCTTTAAACTTCCATTTCGATCGTGTTTTATTTTGTCGATCATGAACATGCTTTTGCACCCATTTATGAAACTTTTGGAACACTTTCCCTATAGAGTTACATGGAACACCTGTAACCGCAGAGTTAAATGAAGATACCACAAAAAACGGCCGGGACGGTTACGTTCAGACAGGAAAAAATTATTTCCCGTCAAAAGCATGCTTTGGCATGCGAATTTTCATTGCATGCTCTATTCATCGATTCGACGACTTACAAGATCTTTATTCTTCTCTAAAAGAATTCAAAAGCGTTCGAACGGTAAATACACCGGAATTGCATCTCACATTTCGCTTCTTCGGAGAATTGAACGAAGAGGAAACCTCAAGATTATTAACTGAGTTTAGGAAACTGAAACTTAAAAAATTTATCCTGAGGATTTCAGGCCTCGGATGTTTTCCTGAGCCAAAGAGAGCACGAATTCTGTACATGAACGTGGACATTGTGGAAGAGATACTTTTCAATTATGATCTTATTACGAAGATAAATGTGGGAAAAGAGCCAGAAAAGAGAGCTTTTGTGCCTCACATAACAGTAGCCAGATCAAAGAGACCAAATAATTTAGAAAATATTGTTAAAATATTTGACCGTATACATCTGGAAAAAACTATAGATCATATGTCTGTATACCAGAGTGTACTCACGGCATCCGGACCATTGTATAAAATGATGGAGGATGTTCAGCTAATATAGGTAGTTTTATCCTGTTCTTCAGACTTCTTCTTGGATAGCAGTTCCTCATCGCCGAACTCAATAGCAATAAGGCCGGAAACTGGTATAAGTCTGAGAAAGGATCTGCTGTCTTCGCCTTTCACCCTGAAGCATACCGCACCCTCTTCACCAAGAATCGTATATCCCACAAATTCACCTATAGTTTCAAGTGGTTCATCCTTTCCACTGTTCGAAATAACCTTATACTTCCCACCTTTTTTGATCTCAATCATATCCAAGTTTATCATCGTTCCTTGAAGTAACCTGATTATCTTAGAAAGGCCCGCCTTCTTTTTCATTTTGCAACTACATCCCACATAGGCATATTCCAATCTTATCGGCAATCAATTCTATTCTTTCGAATGATTTCTGGGTTACTTCCCTCTGACCTTTAATAAGTAACTTATATTTTAGCGTTTCATGAAGAGCAGAACTAATTCCGTTTGAAATTGCAGGTAAGAATATGGATTTTGAAAAAGATTGCGCTCTCCATTTCAAAAAAATCACTTGGAGGAATCTATGATCTCCTGTATGTGTTCCACCGTTTTCCTGTAGTTATCTAGGGCCATTTTCACATTCACCTCGACCCAGTTCCATGCTTTTAGAAGGTTTCCTGAACGCAAGCGGTATTTCTTTGTCTTTCCCTCCTGTATTTCCTCGAGTATGTCGAGATACTTCAACTTGTTCAGATGCCTGTAAAGAGTTGTCCTGCTAGTTGCCAGATACGCCATCATTTCGTCTCCGGTCCAGTATCTGTCAGGATTCAGTAACAGACATTCCTTGAAGAGCCTGAAATATGCTGACCTTGTTATACTCTGCATATCCGTGGTAGGTTTGAGTCGTGGTATATAACCGATATCTGAGAGAAAAAAGGCTATATTCCTATCTAGATCGTTATCAAGCACCCTCGTTGGGATTGAAACAACGGCTAACTTAAACATTGTTGTCGATCTATAACATGCAGAAATTTATAAATCTATCACAGAACAATCTTCTGCATGTTCGAGATAGCGATAAAATCAGACACTCGTGACTATCGAAATGATACCGGTGGCTATGAAGTCTATTGCGAGGGACATAAGGAGGATACCCATTATCCTCGTGATAATAAGTGAACCAACTCTTCCCAGTCGATCAAATAATGGAAGGGAATATTTTAGTATAAAATAGGACACGACAACAGCTAATGCTACGCCCAGGACAACTACCAGACGCAGGGTTAACCCATAGTTGTCCTGATTAAAGTATATCATTGCGGCGGTTATTGTTCCAGGACCAGCCAAGAGCGGAGTACCTATGGGAACAACACTTATCTCTTCTCTCTCCATGGATTCTTCCTTTTCTTTCTCGGTTATGGAAGTACTTGGGATATGCCCCTGGAGCATTTCAAATGCCACAAGGAAAAGGAGTATCCCGCCAGCGACCTTGAAATCAAATATGCTAATACCAAGAACGGTGAAGATATATTCACCAACAAACATGAATCCAAATATCATGCCGGCCGCAACTAAAATGCTTTTAAAGACCACTATATTGCGGTCTTTTTTCGAATAGGACTTGGTCAAGGCTATTACTATAGGGACTGCCCCGATGGGATCCATTATTGCGAAAACGGCTGCAAAAACCGTTACCAGCAAAAAAGCTGCAGATATCAATCGATGCGGTAATGTTATCCCACTAATTTATATTATCTCAGATAGAACAACATTTAAAGGATCTGACTCAGTAAGGATCGCATTTTCCGAGAAGAAAATCATTGAAAAGGAATCTCTGTAATTAAATCATGTATGTATTAATAAATTGTTAATGCCCCTCGTTAATATACTACCTAGGTTTACTTTTTACATCTTTTAATAAAGGATAAAGCATGTCTTCAAATCCATGGAAAAAATATTAAGTAAGATCGAGGATACCTTCGCAATGGGAGCTAAACATCACTGCATTATCTGTGGCTCATTGATTTTTGACGGGCTGTACTGTGCCGATTGTCAGGAGGAGGTATCCAGAGCAAGAACGATGGATGAGGAGAGCCTTGACGAATGGCTTTCGAGAAATAGAGCCACAAACAAAGTGACACAAAAAACACACACAGAGAACGTAAGATCAATTCTTGATTTCCCTTAGGCGCATTCTTCTTTATCATTAGAACAACGAAGTATTAAGTGCTGTATGGGACGGGCGTACGATGTTCATTGTAAAGCTTCATTAACTTTTTAAACGTTAACTCCATTTAGAATTAGGTGTAAAAAATGGCAGAAACATGGGAAACAAAAGATAAACTAAAACCAAAAGGACTGGATGGCATATCTGATCAACAGATAGATTACCATTTTGAAACGCATTATAAGGGATACGTAAACAAGCTAAACGAGATCTGGTCAAAACTACTTTCTGTTGACAGGAGCAAAGCTAACCAGAATTACAGTGACCTTAGAGAACTAAAACTTGAGGAGACTTTTAATTATGACGGTTCTCTTCTGCATGAAATATACTTCGGCGGTTTGACGAAGGATCATAAAACTGTTGAACCGGAGTTCAAGAAACAAGTGGAAAAGGACTTCGGAAGCTATGAGAAGTGGGTAGAGGACTTCAAAGCAACGGGAATAGCTTTCAGAGGATGGAGTCTTTGTGTCTTCGATCTCAACCTTGGAAAACTGAGGAATATAGGAGCTGACGCCCACAATTCAAACGGCATATGGAACGCTGTAGTTGTCCTAGCCCTAGATGTTTATGAACACGCATATTACACGGATTACGGGGCAAAGCGCGCACCATACCTGGATGCTTTCCTGAAGAACGTTAACTGGGCAGATGTTGAATCCAGACTTAAGAAAGCTCTGAAGATGTACGAAATCTTCAAGTAAATTTTTTTTTGAGGAAACTAAGTGGAAGACCCCTCCCTCAACGTTGATGGCCAATCGATCCTTGATGAGGTAAGAAAGAGGGCAAGTTCGCCAATTGCTGAGCTTATTGAAAAGAAAAAAGAAGAATTCATCTCTGTAGGGAGATCTTCTAAGGAAAGGCTCTTTGAAGAGCTCTGCTTTTGTATTCTGGCAGCTAACACGTCAGCAGAGATGGGATTAAAAACACAGAATTACATACGCTATATCGGTTTTGCAACAATGCCTCAAGAGGAGCTCTCTAGGGAACTTAAGTCATGCAAGTATAGATTTTATAATGTGAGAAGCAGGTTCATTAGCGATTCCAGATGGATCATTGATGAACTGCCAGAACTAATTAGATCCACGGATAAAGCAGGTGTGAGAGAATACCTTGTAGCAAACGTTCCTGGAATAGGTTTCAAGGAGGCGTCTCACTTCCTCAGGAACGTTGGAATTTTCGATTTCGCCATTCTAGATAAACATATATTGTCAATACTCAAGAAGGAATTCCCAGGCAGGCCCATAAAAGTTAATTCGAAGTACTGGTACCTTGAGACGGAAAAACTCTTCATCGACTTATCGAGGAATATTTCCATGGAACCTGGAATACTTGATCTGTACCTCTGGGAGATTGCCACAGGGAAGATCATAAAATAAATTCGAATTGAACATATCATTAAGCTGTTTGTAATCATGTGTTGGGGATAAGAGATGATAACCTACAAGGATGTCGAGAAATCCGATAAAAATTATGAATATTTTATTGGGGACACGTATACACTGATGGAAAATGCCGGCGGTTCTGTGGCAAATTCAATATTAAAGGAATTTGGTTCTAGCAATAAAATACTGACCGTGTGTGGGGTAGGCAACAATGCTGGAGACGGATTAGTTGCTTCCACTATACTTTCTGCGACAAATGACGTGATGGTGTACTTTGTTAAGGGAAGAGAATCAGTGAAAAGCCAGCAGGTCCTCAAAGCTTTGTCCGGATACAAAGGTAAGGTTATTGAAGAATCACAATTTGAAAGTTCTTTGGAAGAAGCAGACATAGTTTTAGATGCCATATTTGGCTCTGGATTCAATGGAACTCCCAGACCCCCTTTTGATGAGATCATAAAGAAGATGAATTCCTCAGGCAAGAAGATTGTATCTGTTGATGTCCCATCAGCGCTAGGATCCGAAATTGCAATCCATCCATTTATGACGGTCACATTTACGGACCTGAAGGAAGGCATGAACGAACGAAATTCTGGAAAAATTGTTATCGCCGACATAGGAATCCCAGAAAAAATTTTCAATTATGCAGGTCCCGGTGATTTCGTATATTACAGACTCCCAGAGCTTGATTCACACAAAGGGATGAATGGTGTTGTTGCAATAGTGGCAGGTTGGACTTTTTATGGGTCTGGAATAATATCTGCCCGCGGAGCTGTTAAAACAGGGGCGGATTTAGTAAGGGTGTATAGTAGTGACTACAACCGCATTGTCCTGAGTTCTTACGACCCACAGATAATTGTCAGGCCCGTGGATGGCAAAACCCTTGATGATATGGGAAAATCCAATTCGATACTCATAGGTCCTGGCCTAGGCAAAGGACAGGACATTTCACCGATCCTTTCCCGCCTGAAAGGGTACTCGGGTGTTGTGGTTGTTGACGCAGACGCCCTTGACCTGCTGAATCTCATAAGAAGTGAGCTAAGCAATTCGCAAATAATAATCACGCCGCATCATGGAGAATTTGAAAGGATATCCGGAACCGAGCCGACGGAAAAGAACGCCATAGTCTTTTCCAAGAAATTCAATGTCATCATAATTCTTAAAGGCCTAGAGGACCTTATTGTTTTCCATGACAAAGTCATAAGGGTGGATGGTGGAAATCCAAGAATGACGATGGGAGGAACAGGTGACCTTCTGGCAGGGGAGACTGTTGCAATTTCTGCCAGGTCTTCTAGTGCGTTTGAATCTGCCTGCATGGCATCATTTCTCAACAAAACTGTTGGTGATCTCTGCTACAAGGAGAAGTCCTACTGGTACGATGTAAATGACATGATCGAGAAAATACCGGAAGCCATGAAGATCCTTCTGAAAAAATAAACCCCGTTCTAGTGTGAATCGTTGTATGAATATTAATGGGTTTTGATGATACCGACAATTATGATAAAGGGAAAAACTGCATTTTTCTCAATCAGTTCTGATCTTCGTGCATGTCCTGAAATGAGGTGATCCTTCCGGATCATTCCTCCGTTACCTAATTCTTAATGGCATTCATAAGGCATTCCATTGACAGCGGAGTTTCCCTGATCCGAAGGCCTGTTGCCCTTTCTATTGCTCGCGAGAGCGCCGTCGGTACTCCAATGGTAGGGGCCTCTCCAATGCCTTTGGCTCTTGATGGCAGAGTGGA
>JAJYVJ010000182.1 GCA_021792045.1 Thermoplasmata archaeon
TGAATGATTTCGTGGATAGATCAAATGCTTCTCTCTCTTCCCAGTTACCTGATTTCACTTTTTCTTTTGCGTATTCGAGTATCTCTGATTTTAAGTAACGACGGAAGTCTTCTTCGCTAATAGGTAATAATTTAACTGAGGATTTATCTGCCATTATTTCTCAATTCAAAGGACATTAATAACAATGCATGTTCAAAAAACCTCAAATTTTAGCATTCAGTCGGATCTTCAACTTAATAAAATGTGAGCATATTGGTGAATTAGGTTTTGGCCAATGCTTATGAAATCAAATGTCGGAGATTCGAGCTTAGTTAAGTTGTATGTTCTTTCTTTTTTCCCAAGGTTCAATAATCCCTTCATATGTAATGAATAACTCATTTGGTTTACCTCTTTCAATGACCTTAATCTTATCATACATCGTTATAGACCTGGTTCTCAGTTTAGACCTCAAGAGCAGAAGCTCATAGTCGAGCTGACCCTGAGATACCTTCAGCCTTAAACTTTTATCAACTAAGGTGTTGTCTATTTTAGAGTTGCTAAAACTATAGCCCCGATAATCAGCTTCTTTCTTAATATAGAACAAATATGTGTTTATAGCTGGCAAAGGTTTTGAGTAACTCTTGAATCTAAAGAGTTGAGGGTGCTTTGTATATCCTTTAGTAAATCCGTAAAGAACGGCTTTGGCCAGTAAAGATTCACGCCAAAGAGCAATTAATCCAATTGGATCAAGCCATTCAAAGCATATTGACCATAAACGCATTGTCAAAGGAAGATCACAGTAGGTGATATAGATAATTTCTAACGGTCAAAGTTAGGTGATTATCGTGGATCTTAGCACTTGAAAGACGTGGGAATGAATTCTTTATCGAATATGAGCAAGGGGACCTATAATAGAGATAATTGTAGATACAGTGTGAAATTTTACTTTGTTGAATTTGGAGATTTTTCAGTTCTTGATTACGGAAAAATGGGCGTAGGATTGTATTTGCTTAAGCAGTATTATAAGCTATCCTAAGTATGTGCACAGCAGGAAGCAGGAGGTTATTTATGGAAGCATACAGAGAGTGTGATGCCGCCACAACAGGGTCAAGATCTTAACGTCGGAATGGGAGAATACAATAATACCGCCAAGGAAGAATGGATCCTCAAAAAGCAGGAGATCACCTTCAAGAGCGAAGATAGTCAGGCAGATCCGAAAGACATCAGAAAAGGAATGAAAGGAATCCTTTGATTATGTAAAGAGAGGAATGTTGAGATATATTTCTCAGGCCTCAAGAGAACGATAGGAGAAGTGATTAAGGCAGTCAGGGCTGATTACATTGCACAGGAGATTGCACTTAAGGTGCAATATTAGAACATGAAAAGAGAGGTGACACATGCCTATTGAATTGTGCAACACACTTCATACAAAACTAATCCGTATTTAGAATGGGCCTGCCCGGATTTGGACCGGGGTCGCCAACTCCCGAAGCTGGTAGGATACCAAACTACCCCACAGACCCAATTTACAGGCTATTTTTAGACTGGATATAATGTTTTCAATCTTCATTACCCTTGATCCACTTGTTCTTTCAGATCATAGCAGGATGACAAATCACTCCTTTTTTTGAAACAGATTAATAATTAATATTTCTACGTCATGTGTACAGAATGATCAATTTAGTGACTGTATCCAAAAAAGTGAAAGCTGAAGGCCAACCTATTCGAGCGGATCTGGCATGGGACCTTTTCCTTCCTGGATCCGAGGGCGATTTACCTGAAGAGAAGGTTCAGGACATTGATATGCTTAAGAACTGGCTCTGGCGCCAACTGGGAAGGAAACTAGGTTATTTGAAGAAGGACATAACCGTCCCTATCACCGTTTTGTTGCCTAAATTGTCAAAGGCAGGACTGGATTTTGTTATCCGAACATGTTCTTTCTGGTCAGATGAGATATACATGTTACCTGAATCTAAAGGAACAGCGAGCAAGAATCTCTGGACTGCGCCTGTTGTGAATGTCTTTGACGTCCCTGGAAAAAGTGATTCGTTATCTAAGCTGACATCATTGCACCATAGAACGATGCACTCTTTGCTGTCACCAATACTTGGCTCTGCAAAGTTCAATATCAGGACATATCTCATACCACCTGGAATGACATTTGCAAGATACCACAGTCACACATCAAGGGAGGAATTCTACCTGGTTTTAGAGGGCAAAGGCAGCGTGAGAATTGGCGCACATAAGCTGGAAGTCAATAAGGGAGACCTTATTTCAAAACCGACAGGTCCGGATCTTGCTACACAATTGCTTGCAGACCTAGGCAAGGATATGAGAATACTGGATGTTGAGGTATGGCCGGATCTGGACAAGAGATCGAAGGATCTCGTTCATTATCCGGACCATGGAGAGCTTGACCTTTTTGGCGAAGGCTGGAGCATAATGATCCCTGATGAAGCCATCCATGGAGTTGAAGACAGTATGAAGAACTACGAGGTCGGTTATTTCAGGCACATTGACGGATCTTGGGAGCCTCGGGACGTGCCGGGCTTTCCTAAGAGGAAAAAGGAAAAAATTACCAGGAAAAGAGAGAAATAAGTGATCCCTGCATTTTACCATCCTTTTTTTACGGGTGGACCTTTGCTTCTTAAAAAGAAAATTGGCCGTTGCGCAGAACGCTTTAGATGTTTTTCATAAAGCATATGAACCTATCTCCACTTACTATCTTATATGACCTTAAATCTTGAAGATTACCTCTTGGTAATGTGGGAGTTCAGGGAGTCATTCACAAAGGTTAGTGAAGTTGACATATCGAAGAGGCTCAAGATAAGCGCACCCACTGTTACTGAGTACATCAGCAAGATGGAGCAGATGGGTTTGGTGAAGAGGGCTTCCAGGGAAGTAACGTTTACAACATCAGGTGTAAAGATCACTGTACCTATCGTCAGGGCGCATCGCATAGCGGAAGTTTTCGCCCAGAAGATACTGGAGGTTCCATGGGAGGAAGCCCATAAGGCTGTTATGGACCTGGAGCACCTATTCTCCGGTTCATATGGCGACAACCTCTTCAAACACCTGGGATACCCGGAAACCTGTCCGCATGGAAATCCCACCGCAGTCACTACGAAAGATAACTCCACGAATCCCATGCTCCTTGACGAGGGCACTTATGTATTCGGAAAAGTAGTTTTTGAGGACTACGATATGCTGAGAAAGCTCTCTTCTGTCTCAATTCTGCCTGGAACAATGGTTAAACTCACCAAGGAGCCCGAATGCAGGATCGAGTCACCAAATGGAGAAATTACACTGAACGACAGGGAATCCATGATGATTCGGCTGAAGAAGCAAAAAGTCAGGAAATGAATGGAGGGCGATAGCTTAA
>JAJYVJ010000183.1 GCA_021792045.1 Thermoplasmata archaeon
GAAAAAAAGTGCGAAACCTATATCCAAGGCAGGATCAAACCCGCAGTTGATTGATGATATCATCAGAGATTCTGGTGGATGGAAGGGAGAGGTAATGAGTCAACTGCGGAAAATTATTAAACAATCTAATAAGGACATTGTTGAGGAAGTAAAGTGGAAAAAACCAAGCAACCCACGTGGGGCCCCGGTCTGGTCTTACTATGGAATGATTTGCATAGGAAACATCCTCAAGAATGCTGTGAGGTTAGCATTCCCGAACGGAGCAAAAATCAACGATCCAGGAAGAATCTTTAATACACGGATGGACAGCAAAACGGTCAGGGCTGTTGATTTCTATGAAGGCGAAACCATAGACGAAGATGCTTTGAGGTCGATAGTCAGTGGAGCAGTTGATCTGAACACCAAAAAACATCAGGAGAAAGAGAACTATTAGCTGTCTCCATATATCATTATAAGACAAGGATTGTTCTCTGTTTCTGAATTTTTAAGAAGCGTCCCCTAGGATTATGAACACGGCGAATAAACCTGTACTAAAAAGAAATGGTGAGTCATCCCAATATTTCAAGCAAAACAGGATCTGTTGTTAGTTATAGTAAATAATCAAACAATTGACCGTTCATGCAGGGAAGTGTTTGGGTGCAGTTGAAGCATGAAACTGAACCACGGTTCTGGCATCCCATATTTTCTGGAAAGCGGTCTGGAACATAAGAACTATGGATTAGGAAAACACTCAAGTGAGACTTACATTTTGAGATTGGCCAGACTCCTTCTCGATTACTACTGCGGTGCCGAAGGCTAAAACTTCAGTTGTCGCATTTCCTATTTCGGAAGCACCGAAACCCACAGAAATGACAGCATTGAATAGATTAATCCATTTTGAAGTTGAAATTTCAAACAGACTTTATCCAAAAGGATCCGGGTGAATTTTTAGTAAGACTTGAGAGAAGCACAGAATGTAAGTGGCGAGCGAGGAAATTTAGAACGAACATTTTGTTTATTGGTTTAAGGAATCAGAAAATGCGACATTCTTTTAGTGTTTGTCTTCCTTTACTCCATTGTGAGTTTACAGACTGTCATTTTGCAGGGAGGAGAAGATATTAGGAAAAGAACAAACGAGCAGCTTTTTCTTGCCGTTGCTAATATATCTTCAACCAAGAGGATTCTGGTAATTCCATGGACTCAAGAATCTGAAGAAAAAGAAATGGAATACACACATATTTTATGGAAGTACTTTTTAGACAGTGGGTTTCAGTCAGTATATTTTCTGAAGAGGGAAGATTCTTATGAACAGATCGCGGAGAAATTCTCATCTGTAGATGTAATCTATCTTCCAGGAGGGGACCCAAACGTATTGTACAGGGAGTTAAATTCAAGATCGCTTCAAAAAAAATTGCGAAATTTCAAAGGCATTATAATCGGCAATTCTGCTGGTGCAATAGTTCTTTCAAAGGGAGGGTGGGGAGACGGAAAATTCTACAGGGGTTTCGGTCTCGTTGATTTCTACGTTTCCGTTCATTACAAGCTCGATGCAGGTCAAGTTGCAGAAACGAAAGATGCTATAAATGTCAATATTCCTGAAAATATGTGGGTCATGGTAACAAATGAAAGATAATCAAATCCAGCAAAGCTTTTCCATACTCGCATATCAGAAATAAAGAGTATAGGCAAGCAGCAGGCGGGAAGAAAAGTTATGGACAGAATATGAGAGAATTGGAATTCACAATGGACCGGTCTGGATTTGATTAAAACTTTAATGGAATACCATGGAAAACAGATCGTCAACACGTTAAATATTCATGGAAAACAAGTTCTTCCATGCCGTCAGGTTCTGTCTGCCAGTATTAAATCCAGGCAAACGTCAGGCAAGAAGACGTGCACATTTCCGCGACGATGATCTACGGTAAGGGTGTGTGCGTCAGGACCGGTTTGTATTTTCTCCACGAACTGGAGAGTGTTTGTATCAAAGACATCTATCACTCCAGGATTCCCCACCGCAACGTAAAGTCGATCCAAATTCCGGTTCAGCCAGATTACATCCGGTGGTCCTGTCAGAAACCCGAGAACTTCTGTTGCACCGGTTCCTAAGTCAAGACCGATTAAGATGCCCTCATCACAGGCGCAATATAGTGTGCCGCTTTTCTTATTCTGTTCGAGTCCATGTGGTCCTCTAGCCGGGATGCTAAACATTATGGAAACCTTAGAAAGATCATCGGCCCTAACAGAGACTATTGAAGGCGGATCAGCAACGTTCACGTAGAATGAGTCCGTATCTGCATTATAAAGTGCCCATCGAGTTCTTCCCGGGAGCTTAATCTTTCCCATCACTTTCCCGCTGCTGGTGTCGATGAAGGTCAGAGATGGTGGGGCATTGCTCTTTTCTGCATTGCCAACACCCGCAACCATGAGGGTGTTTCTTCCCTCATCAAATGCCATGCCATTTGGCCTGACCCCAGTAGGGACACGAAATTTCTCTGTGGCTTTTTTTTCATCTAGAAGGAATATACTTGCAGTATCCTCCCCTCTATTAGAAGTGAATAGGAGTCTTCTTTTCGCTGAAACCCAAACTCCAGCTACTCCCTTATGCCCTGTGATGGAATACAGGAATTTCTCAGCACTTAGATCAATGACGTCCACTGCATCGTTCGATGGGTGGGCCACGTACAAAAGATCGGACATCTCATCCACGGCAGCATGGTCAAATTCTCCACCTTCCAAGTGATGCGGGAGGGGAACACGCTTAACTTCCTTGAGCGCCATTACTACATCCTGCTCCTTTGAATTACGCAGGGTCAGTTGCTGGAATGCTCCAGTTTTCCGCCTTCCTCTAATCTCCATTTACAGTAGGCATATAGTGCATCATACAAAGGAAATTGCAATTTCATGTTCTCATGGTCGTCCTTTGCTATTCTTCTGAATCCGAGAGCTGCTGCTTCGAGGCCTGGTCCCTCTGGCTTTGCATCGGGGGGTTCAGCATCCGCAGATCTTACAATCTTTGCGAGTTCAAGCAGTGCCGGGTCTTTGAGAGCGTACTTCTTTATGATGGCATCAAAGCTCACGTACTCGTAACCTTTTTCTTCATAATGCATCAATTCAGCGCCTGGTGTGTCGAACGGTGTAGCATTATTCTTCTTCGCATACTCCAACACCTCTTGAGCCGGAACAAAAAAGAACTGAGCATCTTTATCGACAAATCTGGAAATCACCCAGGGGCACGCAATCCTATCTACTTTTGCTTTCTCTCTAGTAACCCATCGCATAGTAGTTCACCTACTTATGTAGTAAATGTGTTTATATAAAGATTTCCTTACCTGTTCATGCCGAAGAACATCCCCCGGGGCATGAAGGTTGGAACGGTATCACT